>JAWLBS010000076.1:0-17112 GCA_041687575.1 Phycisphaerae bacterium
TACAATGGACATCTATCGGCGTTTCGAGGGCGCAAACTATGCCGGACATCCGACAGTTCGTGGTCCAGCGGCACGAGGCCGCCAGCTCGGTCCACTGGGACCTGATGATCGAGCACGGCGAGGTCCTGGCGACCTGGCACGTGCCCGTCCCGCCCGAGCAGGTCGGCCCCGACCCGGTGCCCGCCGAGCGCATTTTCGATCACCCGAATCGCTTTCTCGACTACGAAGGCCCCCTCCGCCGCCACCCGGGCAGCGTCCGGATCCACGACCGCGGCCGGTGCGAGGTGAGCCGGTGGTCGGATGATGCGATTCTGGTCATCATGGAAGGTCACAAACTCGCCGGGCTGCTTCGGTTGGATCGTCCTGAAGCCGGGCAGTGGCAACTGACCCGGCCGGAGTCGGGCCCGCAAACCCCCGGCGTGGGCGCCCCTGACTGACTCAGCCCCACGATGCGCGTATCCGGCAGACGCCTCACCGCCACCCCGGGCCGCCCGCTGGGCAGCAACCAGCGGCTCGGCAGACGGAAAGCCCGTCCGGGTCGGCGGCGGAGGGTGCTGGTCAGTACGTCGGGACCGGGCACTCAGTTAGCTCCCCGATTATCGCCGGGCGAGGGAGCCGCCTGGCCAGATGCGGTCACTGGCCCAGTATCTCGTCCGGGAGCAGGACGGGGCGGTGGGTCGGCAGGTGGCGGGCCAGGGCGGTGCGAGCGAGCAGGTCCCAGAGGCTGCTGCGCATTTGGCGCAGGGCCAGGACCGCAACGATCCAGGCCTGGGTCCAGCCCGTCTCGATGCACCAGGCGCCCCAGCCGACGTCTCCGTTGGAGGCCCAGTAGTCCCAGCGGGCGAAGTCGAAGGCGCGGAACCAGGCGCCGTGGAGTTCGGGGCGGGCGTCGCTGTGGACCTGGATACGGCAGAGGAAGCCGGCCAGCCGGTCGGCGGCCGCGTGGTAGAGCGGCTCGCCGGTCGCAGCGGCGGCTTCGTGCAGGCCCAGGAAGGCGAAGTTGGTCGTGTAGAGCAGGTCGCAGACGGAGTCGCCGTTGGATTGGATGAGCGGGGCTTCCGACCGGCCGTAATCTTCGTTGGTCGCCGGCGGTGCGTACCGGCCGCGGCCCGCCGGTCCGAGTTCTTCCCGGATGGCGCCGCAGGCATCCTGGCAGGCGAGCAGGTCGTCGGCGATGCGGCGCAGCCAGGCGCGGTGTTCCGGAGTGTCCTCGATGCGGACCAGCCATGCAAGCGGCAGGAGCATGCGAGCTCGCTCCTGCTGGAACCCGTTGGTCCAGGTCCAGTCGCGCGGGTAGGCTTCCATGGTCGTGCGGATCGCCGTGCGGGCGCGGTCGAGGAAAGGCGCAAAGCCTGTCTGGCGGTAGGCCCAGAGGAAGCAGGCCCACAGGTACGAGACGTAGTGAGGGCTGCAGTAGACGACCGGGTCGCGCCAGTAGTGAAGCCAGCCATTGGCCTCCAAGGCTTTCTCCTCGAGGCGCGGGGCGCGGAAACCGAGCGGGCCGGTGGTCCGGAGGTTGGCCAGCAGGCACTGCAGGATTCGCTCGCGGTGGCGGTCGCAGCCGGTCAGGCCGGCCATGGCGGCGAAGCCGAGGATAGCGCGGGCATTGTCATCGCCATAGTAGATGCCGGCCTCATGGACATCGTCCCAGTCCAACAAGCCGTAGGCCGGGTTGCCGGGGTCGGCTCGCTTGCCTTGCGAAACGGCGGACTCCAGGAGGATGTAGTCTGCGATATGGCGGCTGATGCGCATGCAGGGGGCGGCCGGCAGGACGTGGCCGGCCAGGGCCAGGGCGCCCGCGACCTCGCCGTTGCAGTCGCTACGGCGCCACCAGCGGGCGGGCTGGCCGCCATCGGAGCGGATCTGGGCACTGTAGCCTTCGAGGATGCCGCGCCGCCCGGACCCGCTGGGCAGGTCGGCGGCCGGGGCCGGGCCAACGCGGTCGCCCCAGCTGCTGGCATCGCGGTCGTAGATGCCTTCCCAGGACGGCTCGACCAGCAGGCGAGAGCGGAAGAACCAATCGGTGCCGCGCCGCAGGGCATGGGTCTCGGCATCGCCCGGCAGGTTGTCGTTGCGCCCGTATGTCGGGCGGACGGCGGGTCTGCAGGGAAGATCGCCCAGGGCGGCGCGGGGGCTGAGCCAGCAAAGGATGAACCGCCACAGGACCGGCCAGGCATCGGCGGGGGCGTAGCGAGCCGTGAGGAACTGGCTGAGCTTCGTCGTGGCGACCAGGAGGTTCCCGGCCGGGTGTTCGAAGAGCAGGGGGAAGGTCTCGGCGGGCAGGCCGTAGACGGCCGAGTCGAAGCCGGCCACCCGGGCAAGGACGATATGCGCCTCGCGGGTGCCGGTCGGGAGGAAGTGGCAGTCGTGGATGCCGAGGATGCGGTGCCTTGCCAGGGTCTGGCCGAAGGCATCCGAGGCGATCACCGCTCGCTGCCACTCGGGGCGGCGCGGCGGGTCCAGATCGACGCCGGGCAGGCGCGAGGGGTACTCCACGTACAGGCGCAAGTCCTTGCCGGCTGCCGCTGCCAGCAGAGCATCATCGAGGGGCGTCGTCGCCTCCGGATAGTTGTCCGCCAGGAGGAGCACTCCGCCGCCGGGGGCGGCCCGTTGGATGGCTTCTGCGGCGGATGGGGTGTGGGCCCAGTCGCGGTGCCCGCCGGGCAGGACGCGCAGAAGATCGTTGTCCGGGCTGCAGGCCAGCGTCAGCAGTGGTTGGTGCACAGGGCGGATCTCCCTATCGTCTCGACGAACGGCCCATCCTCGGTTTCTTGCCGGGCGGACGGCTTCGCCCTCTGGCGCGCAGGGTGACTCTCCTGCAATACGCCAAGGCTGTCAAGGCTTTCCTGCCATTCCTGCGTCAGATGTACTGAGTCACCGTTCGCAGAAGCCGTCCTCTCGACAATGCCGCCAAAACGTGCCACACTAAGGGTCTTTTGGTTGCGAAGCGAAATTTCGTGCAAGAGGATGCATATGACTCCGGTGGATGCCCTGCTCGAACATGCCCGCGTGGGCAACATGAATGTCCTGGAAGACAGGTGGCTGGCCCTTCTGGGGCAAGAGGACCTGACGCCCGACTCTTTTGCGGACTATATCCCGGTACTCGGGTCGCTGGCCAGCGAGGCAGGCAAAAGCGCCGAGGCGGAGGCCCTCGCGACGACCGCGATGGAGATGCTGCAGGAGCGGTTCGCAGCGGATCAGTTGCCGGCTGCGGCCAGGGCGCTCATGCTGGCGCTGCCGCGGTCCGCTACGCTGCGGGAGATCGGCTGCTCGATCTATCGCAAGGCCTATGCCGACCGCCCGGGTATCGAGCGCCTGATCGAACAGTCGGGACTGCCTGGGGCTCGCCCCGTGAGGCTCGCCATCCACACGCTGGATGTCTGCCTCGCGCTGGAGGAGGGCACCGCCCTGCTCGGCCGCAGCGGACGGGAGGTCGCGATCGTCGAGGCCATCGACCGCGACACCTGGCAGATCACGCTCAAGACGCTCAGCGGCACCGATACGCGGGCCCCGATGGATGTGGCGGAGGCCTTCTCCCCGGCCCCTGCGGACGATTTCCGCGTGCTCAAGGCCTTCGACCCGCCCGCCTATGCCGAGCAGATGGCCAGCCAGCCGGCCGCCGTGATCCGTCGCGTCCTGCAGACGCGCGAGCAGGAGATGACGGAATGGGCGCTGGAGGAATACCTGACGCCGGCCTATGTCGCCCGCAAGGACTGGAAGGGCTGGTTCACAAAGGCCCGTTCCCAGGTTCGGCGGGTGCCGGATATCAACATCGAGGGACGCAGCCCCTTTGTGCTCGTCTACGATCCGCTGGCGGCCACCCCGCAGGACAAGGCCTGGCGAGACTTCGGGAAAGTCCGCAGCGCCGACGAACGTCTGGCCGTCATCGAGGACTATCTCCGCGAGTCCAAGGTCCATAAGGCCGAGCCCGACAAGTCCCTGCTGCTGAAAATGGCCCAGGAGATGGAAGCCTTCTCCAACGACGTGAAGGCCAACCGCGGATACGGCGATTTCCAGACTCTTCTGGTGGCGTCGCGGGCGCGCTCGGCCGCGGGAGAGGCCGGCCCGTTTCCGCTTCTCGAGGAGCTGCTGCGGGTGATCCCGGATCCCGTCGCGAGGATCCATCAGGTCACCAACGCCAATCTCCGTCGCCTCGCCTTCGATGCCCTCGAGGTCTCCCAACGGGACGATACCGTCGAACTGTTCGAACAACTGCTGATGGACGCGCCCCTGTCGATGTGCAACGACCTGGCCGACAGCCTGGAAAGGCTCGGCTGCACGCCGGCCAGGTTCGCCGAACTCGCGCAGGAGATCGTCACCGACGCCGTCCGCTGCGGAAGTGCCCTGGCGTGGCTCTGGTCGGAGCCGGACAACCCGCATCTGGCCGGGGCGGTCGATTCGAAGATCGTCTTCAACCGCATTCTGTGGATGATGGGCGAGATCAAGCGGCGGGACGACCTGGACAACGAGGCGCTCAAGCGCATCAAGGCCGATGTGCGCTCCAGTCTCGCGGCCCGCAAATTCGCCCGGTTCCGCGACTATCTCGAAACGCTCGACAGGCCTCTGGCAGCGCCGCTGTATCACCAGATCGGCCTGCTCGACAACCTGGGGCGGGCCAGCCAGGAGGATCTCCGGTCAATCATCACGGCGAAGTTCCTCAACCTGCACGAGAAGAAGGCCGTCAATCCCTGGCAGGACGAAGCTGCGCTCTACTGCACCCTCGACGGGCTGCGGGCCAAGGAGGCCGAAATCAACGACATGCTCAATGTCAAAATGCTGGAAAACGCCCGCGCCATCGGCCGGGCCGCCGAGCATGGCGACCTCTCGGAAAACTCCGAGTACAAGTTCGCCCTGGAGGAGCGCGACCTTCTGCGGGCACGTCTGGCCAAGATGAACGAAGAGCACGCACTGGCCAGGGTGCTCGAGCCGGCCGACGTGCCGACCGATACCGCGGGCATCGGCAGTGCCGTCACCGTTCGCGACCTGCAGACCGGCGAGGTCAAACGGTTTGTGATCCTCGGCCCGTGGGAAGCCAACGCGGACAAGGGCATCCTCAACTACAAGACGCCGCTGGCCCAGGCGATGATGGGGGCCCGGCCCGGCGACAAGCGAACCATGAACTTCCGCGGCCACATCGAGGAGTTCGTCATCGAGAAACTGGAAAACGGTCTGCTCACCAGTCAGGAGTAAGGCAGCAAGACGACCGTCGGCCGCGACTATGGACTGCGGCCGCAGGTCCCGAGCCTGTCGAGGGGGCGGCAACGACGCCGCTTTCACTCAACGCCACCATCGGCGCCAACCCCTCGAACTCCAAACGGACCGTCCAGCGGCGACTATGGAGTGCGGCGCCGATAGACGCCGCTTTGCATTGCGCACGGGCCCCAAAGACGCGCCAGTGTTAACAAGCCGGCGAGAGCCCTTTGCAGTGCGGCTTGTTGCAGTGGCAAGGTCTTAAGGCCAACGGCTCCGGCCGGGAGCGAAGCTGCGTCACAATCGCTGCAGGTTTTCTCTTGACAACGACCACTACCATGGTAGTATTATGTCGATAGTTAGATGCGTGGCAAGAAACGTCATTACCATCCATCCACAGGAGATGATGGCCATGCCCAAATCCGCCGATGACGATGTCCGCCTGGGGAAGTTGGAACTGCGAATCATGAACGTCGTCTGGGACCGCGACCGGGCCACCGTCCAGGACGTGGTCGATGTCCTGGCCGGCCCGTCCCGCAAACCCGCCTACACCACCATCCTGACCATGATGCGCAAACTGGAGGCCAAGGGGTACCTGGCCCACGATACCGAGGGCCGCACGTACGTCTACCGGCCTGTGCTCCATAGAAGTGAGGCGCGCAGTAGCCTGCTGGGCTCGCTGGTGGACCGGCTGTTCAACGGTTCGCCGGCCCAGCTCGTCAACAGCCTGATCGAGGAGGGGCAGGTCAGCGAGAAGGAACTGGCGAAGATCCGCAAGATCCTGGGCAAGGGAGGCAAATCATGACGACGTGGGTCGCTGTAGAAGACGTGCTGCTGAGATACGTGCTGGCGGCTTCTGTCGCAGCGGCGGTGTTGCCGGCCGCCGCATGGCTGCTGATCAAGTGCGCACGAATGCGTCCGGCAGTCCACCGGCACATGGTCTGGTTCTGGTGTTTGATTATGGTGGCCGTGCTTCCCGTGTTGTGGCTGTACGCCCCCAAGATGGCGGTTACGGTTGTGCCTGCCCGGGCGGCAAGGGTCGTCTCCGTTGCCTCGCAGAGGCTGGCGTTAGTACCGAGCCTGGTGACGGGGTCGCAGGGGCCCCGAGTGCTGCACGCGGGGCCGACGTACGTGGCGTCGCCGCGTACAGATCTGCCTGCACCGAAGACGAGGGTTCCCTGGCGGACGGTGCTCATAGGGGTCTGGATGGCGGGAGCGGCAGCGATGCTGGGGCGGCTGGTGCTTGGCATGCGGCAGTTGTCCCGAATCGTGGCCGGGGCCGAGACACTGCCCGAGACGCAGGACAGTCCGGCGACGCACGGTCAAGCGCGAGTGCTGTTGAGCGATGCGGTGACCGGGCCGGTCTGTTTCGGGCTGTTGCGTCCGACAATCCTGCTGCCGCGACGGATGTACCCTGGAAGCAGCAAGGCCGAGTTGCGGATGATCCTGCGACACGAACTGGCCCATGTCCAGCGTCGCGATGCCTGGGCCAACCTGCTGCAACGGCTGCTGGAAAGCGTCCTGTTCTTTCACCCGGGGCTGTGGCTGGCCAGCCGGCAGCTCACCCAGCAGAGAGAAATCATCTGCGACAACTGGGTGCTGGCCGACGGTGTCGCACCGGACGTCTACGCGCACGTGCTGGCGCGGGTGGCCGAGGCGACCTTGACGCCGCGTCCTGCGGCGGCGGCCCTGTCCGAGGGACACCTCCTCCAGCGAATCCGGTCGGTCCTGGACCCGTGGGGGCTGCGGCCATCGCGGCTGTCCCGCACCGGCATGCTGATCGGCACCGTCCTCGGCTTATTGATCCTCGGAGGGCTCGGCGTGGTGCGTCTCCAGGCGGCGGCCAGCCCGCAAGCCGCGACGGCGGTCATCCGGGTGGTCGATGACCAGGGCCGGCCGGTGGCCGGGGCAAAGATCGTCCCGCGGGGCATCCGGGCCCTCCCGATGGTGGCGTCGGCCTATCGCTGGGACTCGCACGAGTTCAGCTACGGCGTGCCGCCGGAGCCCGTCACGACTGACGCGACCGGCCAGGCACAACTGCCCTATCCCAGGCAGATCCGCTTCCCATACGAGGGGGCGGAGACCGACATGCAGACCCGCGCGCTCATCCTCGCGGTCTACCACCCCGAGTACAGCCCCACCGTTGAGCAGAACTACCAGACGAGCGGACGGCAGGAGCCGCTGGTCATGCACCCCGGTGCGAGGCTGAAGCTCTCGGGCTACATCGCTTCGCCGGAACAGCCGGTGGCGGGTGTCCTGCCCCGGATCAGCAACTGGAACATCTCCCTCAAGGAGGTGATGCAGATCGACAACGGGGTGTGCACGATCAATGGACTGCCGGTGGGGCCCCACTACATCCGCCTGGTCTACTGGCCCGAGAAGGGCACTCCCCGTTTCAGCGACCCGGTGAGGCTGGAGGCCCAGGCCGGGCAGACGTACGCGCTGAACCTCGAGCTCAAGCCGGCCATGCGCGTGGAGGGGCAGCTCGACAGCAGCGTGCCCCGGCCGGTCCGCAACGGGTACGTTCAGGTGCACGTGAGCTACCCGACGCAGCCGCACTCGGATGCCGGCTATGACTATTGGAACGACTGGTCGCGGATCGCCGAGGACGGCACGTTCCACATCGACGCGATGCCGCAGGGCGCCCTGCAGGCGGTCGGCGTCTGCGACGGGTATACATGGAAGGCGCCGGGCCTGGATACCGAGCCGGGCTACGGACCGTCTGCCTTGGCGCAGACTTTCACACCGCAGGGGGACGCCGCGCACATCGTCCTGACGATGCAGCCGGCGGCAACGTACGAGGTGCATGTCGTCGATCCCGATGGTCAGCCCATCGAAGGGGCGCAAGTGCGCTTCACCGCGTTGGGGCGCTGGTTCAGTTCGCGAATGCAGGTCGTGGAACCGCTGAGGCGGACATCGGACCTGGTCCTCGCCATGCGCCGCGGCCAGAACCCGTCGCGGGATTGGGTGCACTACTACGAGGCCGTCACCGACAGCCGGGGGGGCGCCGTCGTGCACAACCTGCCCGCGTCCGGCCTGCCGATCGGTCCGCGTGTGGAGCACGTAGCGTACCCGCGAGGTTCGTGGTCGCCACGGCTGACCGAAGAGGACCTGATCCCCGAGCCGGGCGAGGTGAAGAAGCTGACAGTCACGATGACGCCCAGGCCTGCCGAGACACAGGCCGCACGAGTAACGGCGGACGTAGATAACGTCATTACAGCTATTTCGCAAAACGAGCAACCTCTGCAGCATATCTATGTGCAGTCCACATACAAGTCTGAATTCTGGGACGCTGAGAAGAATGACTGGACCGACGGGGGCGACGGTAAAATCAAATCATGGCATATGGGGCGGCCAGGTAGCAAGATGAAGCTCGATATGGAGCAGCGCACGCGATGGATCGATGGGCCATCGCCGTTTTCCGAGGAGAGTCTCATGGAGGCGTACAACGGCCGTGCAAGGAAGATTCTCTTCCGTAAGAGCGGTAATCCGGCGGCCCCCGACATTGCTTTGCGAGGCCAAGTTGAGGCGAACCGCAGCGATGGGTACGATGCGTTCATTTGTGGGTGGAGATGCTCCCTGTTTGGGATAGAAGATCGCGGCCGTCGAGGGATGCGGGTATCTGAGTATTTTACAAAAGTGAAGGAGATACCTCAGGCGAAGCTTTCCGCGTCCTATATGGGCGATAGAGACCAGTTAGTGGAAGTTGTATGTCAACAGCCTGGGGGCGGAAAAGAGGTATACCATTTTGATTCCTCCAGAGGCTATGCACTGATGCACAAGAGCAGTTGGACTGCTGACGGGACGAAGACGTTCGAGATGTCTATCGAGGAATTGGATGAACCTTTACCTGGTGTGTTTTATCCTCGCAGGGCATGGCGCAGGGGGTTCAGTAAAGACGGTACGCCGCGACACCGCACCGAGTACGTGGCTGAGGAGATAGTTGCCAATGATTCGAGCACAACTGATGATACGTATGACTTCAATTGGCCCGCGGGGACGACGGTGCATGACAAGATATCCAACACCGTTTTCAGGATCGGCGTCGGCCCAGCGGGACTCATAGAAGTAATTGATGATCAGGTCGAAGTCATCCAGAAAGCCTCCTCTGGCAACAACGCTGCTTCAGCTCCGGCTTCGGCATCGTTTAACGGCCGCCCCCTCCTCGCCGAGGTCGCCGTAACTACGGGTGTAACAACACATTACGCAATACTTCCTCCTGTGCCGGGGCCTTGAGCAGGCATCGCCCCCTTCGCCGAGGCCCACGCCCGCGGCGTCCGCCCGGCCGGTGCCCCGGCTGCATCCCGCCAGAGGCGGCCGCGGACGTCTTTCCGGTGCTCGCAGCTGTTGCCGTGGCTGTTGCTCGCGTCCCGCCAGGGACGACTGAACTGCCCCGCCTGGGCCTTCCCGGTTGCCCCGGGTCCCATCATCGCCAGAAGATGACCATCGGATCGTCGAGGACGTAGGTGGCCGCCTCCTCGATGGTTGGAAACATCATGCCGCCGCCGAAATCGCCGATGGAATCCCATCTGCCGGAGTAGCGCCACCAGAGCACCTCCCACAGATCGCCGTTCTGCCTGATCCGCGAGACCCGCCTGCCCTCGTGGACGATCGTGTACCCGCGGTTGACCTTCTTGACCAATGCGGGGCATCCGCGTTTGCGGAAAACCGCCTCGATCCGAACCTGAAACGGGTCAACCTTCTTCGCCATCGCAGCCCCTTGAGCCCGCTCTTGCGACCTCCAGACACTTCTGGCCGTGCCTTCCCTGTTACCCGCCTTCCTTGCCCCCTCTTCTTCCCACCGCTATGCCTCCGCTGCACCGCTGTACCTTGCGAGCAAACAGGCATGGGGCCACTTCTGCCGACTTCGTGCCTCCGGCTGTTGCCGTTTCTCATCTGTGACCATCTGCGCAATCTGCGGAAGGCCGTTTCGCTACAAACCTGTCACCCCAAGGGCGGGCTCACGACTGCCCCGCTCACCCACTCTCGCCACGCAGCGGCGGGGGGTAGCTACTTGCGCCTTCTTACCAGTAGAGGGAGAACACAAAATGAACCGGAACCAAACCGCCGTCAACCACAACCCGTCCACCCTGCCACCCGTACTGCGCCCTGGTACCTCCGCCCGGTACTCCCACCCGAAAAGCCCCGCACCCCAGCGCCGCCGGCGCGCCGCGACGGCGCCGCAAGGCGCCGCCGTGCTGCGACATCGGAAGGCGGAAACCATTGGCAACCCAAGATGCTGCAATACATTACGCGCAGACACCCCTATCCCGCCGGCGCCGTTCGCGGCGCTTTTCTGTTTTCGCCGCAACTCCATCATTCACCCTACGGCACCCACACCAGCAAAGAATGGATTCACACCTTCATCAGTCCTGGGGCCCGGATTCGAGGCGCCGAACGGCGGAAAGGATACCCTCGCTGACGCCGCTCACGCTTCGGACCCTTCCGGACGCACCTCAGGACGGGGATGCCATACTCATGCCAGGTCCGCCGCCACCTCGTGTCGCGGGAATGGCCCGGATGAGGACGGACCCGCAAGAGGATCCCGCGGGTCGCCCTCACCGCAGCGGATCGAGCCCCGCCGCGGCGCGGATGGCGTTGGCGGCGGCGAGGCGCTTGGGGTCGTCGCGGAGAAGGGCGACCAGCTGCGAGGTGGTCAGGTCGAACAGGCGGGCGGCGTCGGCGGCCCGGCCGGCGAAGGCGGCCAGCGCGTCGAGGATGTATGCGATCAGCAGCAGGTGGCGGGGGTCGCGCTTGCCGACGGTGACCCGGCCGCTACGGGTGGTGCCGGCCAGGTCCTCGGGCGGCTGGAAGGTGTCGGGCTCGAGGGGGCAGCGGACCTGCAGGGCGATGGCCTGGCGGAGGCGGTCGGCGGCCTTGGCGCGGTTTTCGTGCTGGCTGCGGCGCTCGGTGGCGGTGACGACGATGCCGGTGGGGCGGTGGGTCAGGCGGATGGCCGACTCGGTCCGGTTGCGGTGCTGGCCGCCCGGCCCGCTGGCGCGGTAGCGGTCGAGCTGGCACTCGGCGATCAGGCGCGCGTCGTCGGCGAGGAGCCAGGCGTTGCGGGTTGTGGCGGTGGTTTCAAGCATTTTCCTTGCATCGCTCATCCGAGGGTTTACCGCAACCTTACGGTTGCGGCTCCTTTCTGCCGGGTGCGGGCATTTCTCGCATTCGGACGACTCCCTCGCTTACGCTTCGGGCTCCTTCCCGTTTGCCTCTGGGAGGGCCGCTCATACGGGGGATTCCATGGCCACGAACAGCGGGGCCATGGCACCCTTCGCCCGACGAAATGCGAAGCGGCGTCTTCGGCGCCGCACTCCAAAGCTGTCGCCGACGGGTCGAGTTCCGGCAAAATGGCCGGGCGATTGCACGCGGCGCTTTGCTTGCTAGCATAGTATACCAAAACCAACACACCTTTCGCCGGAGCCGCAGCCGGCAGGGAGAGAAATCGAATGGACCTGGATGCCGTCAGCAAAGCCGTGGCCGACGCCCTCGACTCTGGCCGTGCCTGCAAATTCGCCGCCGACCTGAACGAATACGACAAGTACTACACGAGCGACTCGTTCGCCAGGGGCTCAGCCTGGATCGTCGAGCAGTTCGCCCGGGCGGGCTGCAGCGACGCCGAGGTGGTCGAATTGCCGGCCGACGGCGAGACGCGGATGCAGGACTGGACGATGCCGCTGGCGTGGAGCTGCCCGGCGGGCGAGCTGCGGCTGGTCGAGCCGACCATCGAGCTGCTCTGCTCGCGCGAGCAGGAGCCGCGGTGCGTGGCGCAGTGGTCGAGCCATACGGCTGGGACCGTGCGGGCGGAGCTGCACCTGCTTCGCGACGACGCGCCGTATCCGGCTGGGGCATTCGTGCTGACCGACAAGCATCCGCAGGAGATCATCAAGCGGGCCCGCCAGCAGATGCCGGCGGCGTTCATCACCGACTTTGTCGCCAAGGGCTACCCCGACCACCGGACGATGTGGATCAACGCCATGAGCGAAGAGCCGGGGCTCTGGGGCGTGCTGGCGGGGCAGATGGTGGCGCCGGTATTCGTGGTGCCGCCGGCCGTGGGCAAGCGGCTGCGAGAGATGGCGGCCAAGGGGCCGGTCACGTTGGAAGGCTTCATCGACGCCCAGGTCGCCCCCGGCGTGATGACCTGCGCGACGGCGGTGACGGCCGGCGAGCGGCGCGATGAGGAGGTCGTGGTCTTCGCGCATGGCTACGAGGCGGGCGTGATCGACAACGACTCGGGCGTGGCGGCGGTCATCGAGGCGGCGACCACGCTGGGCGACCTGATCAGTCGGGGCGTCTTGCCGAAGCCGAAGCGGTCGATCCGCTGGCTGATCGTCAACGAGTGCTACGGCATGGTCGGCTTCTACAGCGTCAAGCCGGAACTGGCGAAGCGCGGGGTGGTGGGGCTGTATCTCGACACGGTGGGCGATAAGAGCCGCGACGACTACCGCTTCCGGCTGCACCGCACGGGGGCGGCCGAGCCGACGTTTGCCAATGCGCTGGTGCAGCTGGTCTTCGACCGGTTGCCAGAGGGTCGCAAGGCGAATTTCCACTGGGAGTACGAGAACGAGTTGCCTCTGGCGGACCACATGATCAGCGACCCGATGGTGGGCATCGCCAGCCCGTGGCTGGGGCGCGGCAAGGAGTTCGATGCCTGGCACTCCAGCGATGACGTGGCCTCGCTGCTGGACGAGGACAGCATGTATGGCGCGTCGTTCCTGGCGGCCGTGTATGCCTACTTCGTTGCGGCGGCTGGCGACGGCGAGGCGGCGTGGCTGGCCGAGCAGATGCTGCCGCTGATGGAGCAGGAGCTCGGCTCGCGGGTCGAGTCGGGGCAGACCGAGCGGGAGCATTTCTGGCGGTGGGCGCTGCGGCGGTGCATCGAGTCGACCGCGAAGATCGCCGACGGCGAGGGCGCGGCGCTGAAGATCGGCGGCATCGCTCAGCGGTTCGAGGCGCCGGCCGAGCTGCAGGTCGCCCCGGCCGAGCTGGAGGATGCGACGACGGCGGCGCTGGTGCCGGTGCGGAATGTCTGGGGGACGATCACATTCGAGTCGCTGCCGGCCGAGAAGCGGACGATGGGCAGCCCGCGCTGGAGCGAGCAGTACAACGGGGCGTGGTACTGGGCGGATGGGCAGCGGTCGATCGCCCAGATCGCCACATTGCTGAGCCTGGAGCTGGGCACCCCGCCGCGTAAGAACCTGCCGGCGTTTTTCGCGCTGGCGCGGGAGGCGGGGTTGTGTACGCTGAAGTACGCGTAGTGGGCGGGGGCGTGATGAAGATGCGTTGCGCTTGGGCCCGCCGGGGTTTGTCTTGCAGGGGCAGCGTGGATGGAGGTTGTGCCTACAGGGGCGCGGCGGTTGGGGTGGCTTGTCCCGGGACCGCGAACGAGGACGGTGGAGCATGCCATCAGGTACCGAACCGGCTCGACGGGATGAAGTTGCGGATTGCGCCGCGCACTCCGGCGGGCGGTACTACTTCATCAGCGACCTGCACATTGGCGGGGACGGGGCGCTGGACCACTGCGCGTTCGAGGAGGAACTGGTCGCGTTCCTGCGGGACCTTGAGCAGCAGCCGGCTGACACCGAGCTGATCATCCTCGGCGACGCCTTCGGATTGTGGGAACTGACCGAACCGACCGGCCCGGCCAAGCTCGACCGGATCGCCGCCACGCACGGCGACCTGTTCGAACAGCTCCGCCGCACGGGCGAGCGGATCCGCATCACGCTGTTGCCGGGCAACCACGACTACGATCTGGCGTGCTACCCCGAGTACGTGGACAAGCTCGCGGCGTACAACGTGCACCTGGAGCAGCGTCAGCACATCATTCGGACCGTTAATGGCCGGCGGATCTGGATCGAGCACGGCAACCAGCACGACGCGGCCAACCGGTTCCCCGATTTCGGCAACCCCTACGGCCTGCCGATCGGATACTTCATCACGGCCGACGTGGTGGGCGCGTCGGGGCGCGAGGCGTCGCGGCCGGGCGGGGCGTGGGTCGGTGGGCTGCACTCGGTCTACCCGACCGAGGAGGTGCCGCTGTGGGCGTTCTCCAACTATTTCTACCGCGAGATGAGCATGCTGCTGCGGTGGGTTCTGCTGCCGTTCCTGCTGCTGCTGACGGCGAGCGTCCTGGTGCTGATCGGCCAGGCGCTGGAGCAGGCGGGGCTGCTGCGGACGAGCATCTTTCAGGGCGAGCCGTTTCGCCAGTACGGGGTGCCGGGCCGGCTGGTTGATTTCGTCCTGTGGGCCAACGGGACGGTGATTACATTTCTGTTGATGCTGTTGGTGCCGCTGTGGCTGCTGGTCCGCGACGTGCGGGCGGCCCTGCGCCGCTACGGGCTGCACCGGCCCGAGCACCTCAGCCGCGAGAAGGACCGCCACTACGTCGAGGCCGCGCGGGCGGTGTTCGCGGACGACCCGTCGACGGCGGTATTCGTCTACGGGCACACGCACGCCGTCTCGCTGCGCGAGATCGACGGGCGATACGTGATCAACACCGGCACGTGGCTCAAGCGGCTGGAGCGGGTCCGCCCGGCGATCGGGTGGCTGCCGCCGATCTTCGTGCCGTCGTGCCGGCTGAACTACTTCGTGATCGGTCCGGCCGGGCGCGACGTGCGGCTGGAGTATCACGTAATCCCCAAGAGCATCGGCAGCGAATTGACTCCGGTGCAGCGGATGGTGCTGCTGTGGCGCGGCGCGTCGCGGCGGCCGGGGATTCCGGCGGAGGTGATGATTCCGGGCGGGTCAGCGGGTGCGTCGTCATCCTGACGGGGGTGTAGGGCGGGCTGCGCCCGCCAAAACCTCGCACCGTGGCCATGGCACCCATGGCACCGCCTTACGGCACTTACTGTTCCGACGCCCGGCGGATCGCCCAGGTCAGTTCGTAGGTTTCCATCGCGTCGGCGTAGGTCGAGCGGATGCTGGCGGGGTCGCGGCGGCGGACGGCGTCGATCAGGGCCTGGTCCTCGGCCATGTACGGGTCGTCGTCGGCGAAGTTGAGGACCTCGACGCCCTCGCCGTGCGGGCGGCGGATCGACAGGCGGCAGTCGCCGTACGGGTCGCTCAGCACCATCCGCAGGCCATCGCCCCAGACCTCCAGCTCCGACTCGTACTTCCGCCGGTGCAGCAGCGCGCCGTGCGCCAGCGAGCCGATCGCCCCGCTTTCGAACCGCCAGAAGGCGGCCGTCGCCTGCGGGGCACGGAAGGCGGCCGGGACGGTCTCGGTCACGGTCCGCCCGTCCGGCAGAACCGGCATGTCGACGAGATCGCCAGCCGTCGCGGGCACCTGCGTGGCGCGGACCGATGCCAGATCCACCGGCCCGGCCAGCAGCCGCATCAGGTCGCAGAAGTGGGTCGCCTGTTCGACGATCGGCCCGCCCGACTGGCGAACGTCCCACCAGGCAGCCTTGCGGATCTCGCTGTACGCGCAATTGTAACGGGCGACCACCGCCCGCACGCCGCCGGGTGTCTCGGCCAGGACCCGCTGCATCGCGGCGACCGCCCGGGCGTAGCGGAACATGTAGCCGACGGAGACGATCAACCCGCCGCCTGCGGCGCGGGCGAGGGCGTCGGCGACCGGCTGGACGCGCTCGGGCGGCTCGTTGCTGAGGGGCTTTTCGACCAGCATGTGCACGCCGGCGGCCGCGCAGGCGAGTTCGATGTCTCGCGGCGCGTCGGTGCCGCCGTGGGCATTGGGCGGCACGCCGACGAAGGCGATGTCCGGCTTGGTCTGCTCGAGCAGGCGGCGAAAGTCGGGCAGGACCCGCGCGTCGGCATAGATCGCGCCGCTGGGCCGGGCCCGGCGGTCGGCGAGGATGCTTTCGGCCCGGCCGGTGTCCGGGTCGGCGATGCCCACGACGCGGAGCCCGCCGATTGTCTCCAGCCGGCTGGCATGGTCCCACGGCCCTTCGGCGCCGCCGAAGTTGACGCCGCCGGCGCCGATGAAGGCGATTTTCAGGTCCTCTGGCATGTGCGACTCCTTCGCCGAGCACTTTCCATCGAATCCGCGCTGCGGTACGAGGAGCCATTGTGCGGCCGGCGAAGTTCGAGGGCAACCCGGCACGTTTCGCAGAGGGTTGTCGCCAAGATCGCGGCCGCCCCCCGTTTCCGGTGCTGGGGCGGCGATGCGAGTCGGGGTCGCTATGCTCTGCACGCCGAATCGACCGTGCGGCCGCGGGTTGGGGGTATGCGGCGGGAAGGTGGTGCCGGGGCGAAAGCCGAACCGGCGCCGACGCGGCGCAGGCCCCAGTAGGAGGCTACGCGACGAATCACTGCGTCCAGCGCCACCGGGCCCTCTTGCTGGACCACCCTTTCAATCAGGTTGACGATCATGCCATTGAGGGCGGAGTCGTAGAAGTCCTGCGGGTCGCCGCGGTACGTCTTGGGCCGGTACGGTTCGTACTGTGGCAGCGCCGGGGCCTCTTCCTCCGGCAGTGCATCCCCCGCCGGGGTTGCCGATGCCGTGGCATCTTCCTCGACTGGTTCGTCTTCGACTGGCGGAGGCGAATACGCCCACAGTCGCGGGGTCCAGGACGCGTTCGGCTACACCTGGGACTGGTGCTGCCAAGGGCTGGATATGTCAAACGCGCAACACCGCTACAAGATCCGCCAGGAGATCGCTGGCCAGTACCGCCTGCACTACCGCCATCTGGGCGCCGACGGCATCTCTACTTCCAGACCGAGACGGAGCACCGCAAGACCATGCTCGGCGGGCGGACCCTTGCCAGCGTCGCGACCGATTGGGTCAACGATATCGCCAGCGGCATCTTCGAGGTCGATCCGCACGTGCGGATCTGGTTCGAGTTGCACGCCACGTCGGTCCAGAATGACTGCGGGGATCTGCCGCATCCGCCATTACATCCTCACCCGGCCTATGTCGCGGATGGTCGACATGGTCCGATCCACAGTGTTGACCCTCCG
>JAWLBS010000077.1:0-17040 GCA_041687575.1 Phycisphaerae bacterium
GGGGCGGGCACGGCTGCGCCATGCCCGCCCCTGATCTGCCATTATCAATATGCAGGCGGGCCGTCTAGCGGATCGAGCCTGCCACTTCCTTGCTCTCGCCTTCCTTGAACTCGGTCACCAACACGTTGGTGGTCAACATGACCGAGGCGACGCTCGCGGCGTTCTGCAGGGCCGTCCGCGACACCTTGGCCGGGTCGACGATGCCCGCCTTGAACATGTCGACGATTTCGCCCTTGCGGGCGTCGAAGCCGTACTGCGCGCCCTTCTCGCGGACCTGGTCGATCGTCACCGCGCCGTCCACGCCGGCGTTGCCGGCGATCTGGCGCAGCGGGGCCTCCAGCGCTTTGAGCACGATGTCCACGCCGATCTTCTCGTCGCCGCGGGCCTTCTCGCGGGCCTTTTGCACCTCGTCGATCGCCTTGATGAACGCCACCCCGCCGCCGGAGACGACACCTTCTTCGATCGCCGCCTTGGTTGCGTGCAGCGCGTCGTCCATCAGGTCCTTGCGCTCCTTGACCTCGGTCTCGGTCGCGCCGCCGACCCGCACCACCGCCACGCCGCCGGCCAGCTTCGCCAGCCGCTCCTGCAGCTTCTCGCGGTCGTAGTCGCTGGTCGTCTTGTCGATCATCGCGCGGATCTGGTCACAGCGGGCCTGCACGTCCTTCTTCTTGCCGGCGCCCTCGATGATCGTCGTGTTGTCCTTGTCGACCACGACCTTCTTGGCCGTGCCGAGCTGACTCATCTCGACGTTCTCGAGCTTCAGGCCCTTGTCCTCGCTGATAAACTCACCACCGGTCAGCGTCGCGATGTCCTGCATCATGGCCTTGCGGCGGTCGCCGAAGCCCGGCGCCTTGACCGCACAGCACTGGAACACGCCGCGCAGCCGGTTGACCACCAGCAGCGCCAGCGCCTCGCCCTCGACGTCCTCGGCGATGATCACCAGCGGCTTGCCCGCCGTGACGACCTTCTCCAGCAGCGGAATGATGTCGCGGGCGCTGCTCAGCTTCTTTTCGTACAGCAGGATCAGGCAGTTCTCGAGCACAGCCTCGAGGTTCGTCGGGTTCGTCACGAAATATGGCGAGACGAAGCCCTTGTCGAACCGCATGCCCTGAACGACCTCCTTGGTCGTCTCGAAACTCTTGCCTTCCTCGATCTCGACGACACCCTCGGCGCCGACCTCTTTGAGCACGTCGGCCAGCATCTGGCCGACCTCCTCGTTGCCGTTGGCGCTGACCGTGCCGACCTTGGCGATGTCGCCCCACTTGTTCTTGACCTGCACCGCCTGCTCGCCGATCGACCGGACGGCCGCCTCGACCGCCTTGTCGATCCCGCGCTTGATCGCCGACGGGCTCACGCCCGCGGTCACCGCCTTGAGGCCCTCGGCGTAAATCGCCTCGCCCAGGACCACCGCCGTCGTCGTGCCGTCGCCGGCCACATCACCGGTCTTGCTCGCGGCCTCGTTGAGCAGCTTGGCGCCCATGTTCTCGAACGGGTCGGCCAGCTCGATTTCCTTGCTGACCGTCACGCCGTCCTTGGTGATCCGCGGGCTGCCCCACGACTTCTGGAGGATCACGTTGCGGCCCGCCGGACCCAGCGTAACCTTCACCGCCGCGGCCAGGCGATTCATGCCCTTGAGCACCTTCTGCCGCGCGGCCTGATCGAATATCAACTGTTTTGCTGCCATCGTATTTCCTCTGCCCGATAGGCATGCGGCCGGCCCGGCGACTTGCCGCCGCCGGACCCGCGCGTCAGGACCTTCTTACTTTTCCACGACCGCCAGCACGTCGCTCTCGCGCATGATCATCAGCGTCTCGCCGGCCACCTCGACCTCCGTGCCGCTGTACTTGCCGTAGAGCACCACGTCGCCGACCTTGACCAGCAGGTCCGCCCGCTTGCCGCTGTCGAGCGTCTTGCCCGGACCCACCGCGACCACCTCGCCACGCTGCGGCTTCTCCTGGGCGGTGTCCGGCAACACGATCCCGCCGGCCGTCTTCTCTTCCGGATCCGACGGCTTGACCACAATCCGATCGTCGAGCGGACGCAACGCCTTGACCTTCGCACTCGCAGTTGCCATGTCAGTCTCTCCCGTATATCTCTTTATTCCAAAAAGTTTTTTACTGTCGCCGGCCTCGCGGGCCTGTCGGGCACCCGCCGGCCGGCGGACCTGAACCGCACGCGGGCCGCTTCTCCAAACGAACCTGAAGCGTAAGCGAGGGTGTCGCCCGCCCCGCACACGCGGGGCGATTCAGGCAGCCGGGCTCACCCGGCGGCGGGGTCTAGAACCCCATGCCGCCCATGCCGCCCATGCCACCCATGCCGCCCATGCCGCCCATGCCACCCATGCCGCCCATGCCGCCGCCGTACTCGTCCTCCATACCGGGGCCGCCGGCTCCGGGCTTTTCCTTCTTGGGGGCTTCGACGATCGCGCAGTTCGTGCTCAGCAGGATCCGCGCCACGCTGCTGGCGTTCTCCAGCGCCACCCGGACCACCTTCACCGGGTCGATCACGCCCGCCTCGACCAGGTCCTCGTACTTGCCGGTCTCGGCGTTGAACCCGAAGGCGCCCTTGCCAGCCGCGACCTTGTGCAGCACCACGCTGCCCTCGTAGTCGCCGTTGGAGGCCACCGTCTTGAGCGGTTCGACGATCGCCTTTTTCACGATGTCGATGCCGATCTGCTCGTCGTCGATCTTCGAGGTGACCTTCTCCAGGACGCCCAGGCAACGGACCAGCGCCACGCCGCCGCCGGGGACGATACCTTCCTGGACGGCCGCGCGGGTCGCGTGCAGCGCGTCCTCGATGCGGGCCTTCTTTTCCTTGAGCTCGGCCTCGGTCGCCGCACCGACGCGGATGACCGCCACGCCGCCGGCCAGCTTCGCCAGCCGCTCCTGTAGCTTCTCACGATCGTAGTCGCTGGTTGTGATCTCGATCTCGGCGCGGATCTGGTTGATCCGGCCCTGGATCTCCTTGGTCGAGCCGGCGCCCTCGATGACCGTGGTGTACTCGCTGTCGATCCGGATGCTCTTGGCCGTGCCCAGATCGGCGATCGTCACGCTCTCCAGGTCGATGCCCAGGTCCTTCATGATCGCCTTGCCGCCGGTCAGCGTCGCGATATCCTGCAGCATCGCCTTGCGCCGATCGCCGTAGCCGGGGGCTTTGACCGCCGTGACATTGAGGATGCCACGCAGCTTGTTGACCACCAGCGTCGCCAGCGCCTCACCGTCGACGTCCTCGGCGATGATCAGCAGCGGCCGCTTGGTCTGCACGACCTTCTCCAGCAGCGGCACCATCTTGTGGGCGCTCGAGATCTTGTCCTCAAAGATGAGCACGAGCGGCTTGTCCAGCACGCACTCCATCGTCTCCTGGTCGGTCACGAAGTGCGGCGAAAGGTAGCCGCGGTCGAACTGCATACCTTCGACCACGTCCACCAGCGTCTCGAGGCTCTTGCCCTCTTCGACCGTGATCACGCCGTCCTTGCCGACCTTCTCGAAGCAGTCGGCCATGATCTCGCCGATCGTCCGGTCGTTGTTCGCCGAGATGCTGGCGATGTTGACGATGTCGCCACGCTTGTCCAGCCGGATCGGCTTGGCCTGCTTTTTCAGCTCCTCGATCACCGCAGTGACCGCCGTGCCGATCCCCCGGGCGATCGCCATCGCGTCGGCGCCGGCGGCGATGGCCTTGTACCCCTCCTTGAAGAGGGCCTCGGCCAGCACCGTCGCGGTCGTCGTGCCATCGCCGGCGACGTCCGAGGTCTTGCTGGCGGCCTCCCGCACCAGGCGGGCACCGAGATTCTCATACTTGTCGATCAGCTCGATCTCTTCGGCGACGGTGACGCCGTCCTTGGTGACCGTGGGCACACCCCAGCCCTTGTCCAGGACCGCTACGCGGCCCTTGGGGCCCATGGTGGCCTTGACGGCACTCGCCAGTTTTTCCACCCCTGTCAGCAGCCCTTTGCGGGCGTGCTCTTCAAAGGCCAACATCTTGGCCGCCATTGACGCTACCTCCTTTCAAGCCGAAACATCGCAATCGTCCGTTGTGTGTACAACCTCCGCGCCTTCGCCTGCACATAACATGCAAACGCAGTGCCAATCCGCATCTTTTCGGAAGCGATCATAAGTGCTTTAGAAATGGCTGCTTATAAAAGGGTGCCAGACCGGGCGGCTCCACCCCCTCTGCCAGCGTGACAGCGCCCCTACCCCCGGCCTTTCCGGCTGTGCCAATGTGGCAGCCTACCAGGGCCGGGTGAAATCCACCTGCCGACCCGGCACGGCCGCGTCCCCGAAGTCCTGCTGGAAGTACCCCCAGAACGCCTCGCGATACGCCGCGTCGTCGATCTGGAAGGCACCTTTGGCCCGCTGTTCCTTCAGGAAGGCCTCGTACGCCCCGACCGGCTCGAGCCGGCTGGTCGATGTCAAAATGACCGTCCCGCCGTAAAACTCGTACAGCGAGCGGGATAGCTTCCACGTCCGGATCATCCGCTCGGCGATCTGCCGGTTGACCTGCCCGTCGGGCGTGGCCGGATCCAGGCTGCCCCCGCGCCCCTGGCGCCGCATCGCCTGCTGGTAGGCCGACAGGTCGGCCGGGACAACCTCGATCCCCATCTGTTTGCAGTACATCTCCAGCAGCGGGTCCAGGATCATCTGCGTCAGGCGGGCCCGGCTTTCCGGCGACGGCCCGCGCGGCAGGCCCGACTCGACCTGCGACCGGTCGATCGGCTGGTTGTAGACCCGGGCGATCACGTCGGCCTGTGGGCGAGGCGCCGGCTCACTTCGGTCCCGCGGCCGCTCACCACCCTCGCCCCCCCACTGCCGCTCGCCGCCCTTGGGCCGGATGCCCATATCCCGCTCGAGGTCCTCCATGAACGCGCTGACGTCGCTGCTGGTACCTTGCAGCATCTGCAGTGCCGCCCCCAGCAGGGCGGCCGTATCGTCGCCGGAACCGGCGCCGGTCTGTCCGCTACCGGCCTGGCCGCTGCCGCCCTGGGCCCCCGCCAGCAGCCCGAGCAGGTCGTTCACTGACACGTCGCCCCCGGCGGCGCCATCGGCCGAGCCGGGTTCCTGCAATGCATGCTGCAACTGGTTGAGCGCATCCTGCGGCCGACCCTGCTCCTTGAGCTGCTGGGCCTGCTGCAACGCCTCGAGCAGACGGGCGTCCCGCGACGACACATCGACCGGCCGGCTCGCCGCCGGCGCCTCGACAACCGCCGCCTGTGTCGCCACTGCCTGACTCGACTGTTGCGGCGCCGGCTCCGCGGCGGCCGGTTGGACCACCGCCGGCTGCGCAGCAGATGCCGCGTTGGCCTGCACATCCGCCGTGCCCGCCCCTCCTCGCAAGAGCAGGAAGTAGACAGCCACCCAGCCGGCCGACACCGCAACCACCAGCGAACCGATCAGGATCCAGTCCCGCCGCCTGACATGCCCCGAAACCTGCATGAGGTGCCTCCGTAATCAGGCCACCACTCACCCGCCCCCGCCCTCCGAGCCGCCAGAAACGACGCAACGCCTCACCACCCGCATATACCTGAATCACGGGCCTATCGTTGCTGTTGCGCCGGACCACAGACCGTGCCGCCCGTGCCCCCCCGAGCGTTGACGCAGGGCGTCTACCGCTCCTGCTCCTTGAGCCACGCCACCGACCGCTTGACGCCCTCTTCGTAGCCCACCGTCGACTGCCAACCCAGCTCCCGACGAGCCTTCTCCGGCGTGAAGAACGTCCGCCGGCCGTAGAGCCAGATCGCGTAGCGGGTGATCATTGGCGGCTTCTTCCTCTTGAGGGCGCGGCCGAACAGCTCGAACAGGAACGCCGCCCGGTACGCCACGCCATATGGCACCGACCGGGTCACCGGCGGGCAGCCCAGCTCTTTGGCGAGCAGGTCCACGAACTGCTTCTGCGTGATCTCGCCGTCGCTGCAGACGGCATAGACCTCGCCGATCGACTCGGGTCTGTCAGCCGCAAGGACGCACGCCTCGGCAACATTGCCCGCGTAGGTCACGTTGAGCTTGTTGTCGCCCGGGCCGACCAGCTTGATCTTGCCCGTGCGGATCATCCGCGCCATCCGCGGCAGGGTCGCCCGGTCCCGCGGACCGTACATCCAGCTCGGCCGGATCACCGTCACGGGGATCTTGTGCCGGTTGTAGTAGTCCATCACCATCTTTTCCGCCTCGACCTTGGCGCGGGTGTAGTAGGACCACTTGTGGACATTCACGCCCAGCGGGGCCGACTCGTCCACCACCTGCCCCTCCTGGTTCGGGTGGCCGTAGGCGCTCAGGCTCGAGATGTGGATCAGACGCCTGGTGCCCAGTTCGCACACCACGTCGAGCACGTTGCGGGTGCCGTCGATGGAGATCTGGACGAACTCGTCCCAGGGCCCCCAATCGCCCACGCGGGCGGCCGAGTGGTAGACACAGTCGACGCCCTGCATCGCCTTGCGGAGCGACTCGGCGTCGGTCACGTCGCCGTAGGCCAGCTCCACCCCTTGCGCCTCGAGCCACGAGGTATCGCTGGTTCGCCGCACGAGGGCCCGTACGGGCCGGCCGCGGCTGACCAGCTGCTCGACGATATGACTGCCCAGAAGGCCGGTTGCGCCGGTTACGAGATTCATGTCCGACTTCCTTGTCTGCGATGGTCGCGGCATCAGAGGCCGCGTGCCAATGGGTTACAACTTGAATGACCGCCCGTCCGCCACGAGGGTCACAGGCTCCCGCTCTCCCGCCACCAGTCGATCGTCCGCGGCAGCCCCTCCGACAGCGGCACCCGCGGCTGATAGCCCAACAGCTCCTTCGCCTTGCCGAGGTCGCCGACGTACCGCATGATCTCGCCCGGCCGGGCCGGCTCATAGCGGGCCTGGGGCCTTTTGCCCAGGGCGAGCGAGATGATGTTCACCACATCGACCAGCGTGCTGCCCTGGCCGTACGACAGGTTGAACGTGTTGTTGCGGACCCGCCCGCCAACCAGCGAGTCAACCCCCAGCATTACCCCTGAGACGCAGTCATCGACGTAGGTGAAGTCCAGCACCTTCTCCCTGCCGTACACCACGATCGGCTCGCCTTGCTGGATCTTGCGGATGAACAGCGGGATCACCCGCTCCATCCGCTCCAGGTCGTTGTCGAACCGGCCGTAGACGTTGCTGAACCGGTAGACCAGGTACGGCAGGTTGTAGCACTGGCCGTACGAGTAGATCATCGCCTCGCCGGAGATCTTGCTGGCCGAGTAGGGACTCTCGGCGACGACGAAGTCGGCCGCCGCCTCCTCGGTCACCAGGTGCTTGATATCGCCGTAGACCTCGCGGCTGGAGCCGAAGACGATGGGCACCTCGTGGCGCCGGCAATACTCCAGGACCGGAAACAGCATCCGGATGTTGTCGAACGCCCGCTCAGGATGCTCGACCAGCTCGAAGACCTTGGCGTACGCCGCCAGGTGCACCACGACGTCGACCGGCCCGTTGGCGATCTCGTCGGGCCCGGCCTTGCTCAGGTCGACGATCCGGGTGGGGATCTGGTCGGTCCAGGTGTTCGGCCGGACGTCCACACCCGTAACCTGGTCGCCCCTTTTGAGCAGGGACAGCCCCAGGTTCGTGCCGATCTGTCCACTCGATCCGGTGATCAATACACGCAGCATGTAAGCCCTACCTGTTGTCAGATTTCCACAAAACCAAAGAAACGGGATTATAAAGACCCCCTCCTGCCGGGTCCAGCAAGCGGCGGAGGCTCTCGGGGGTCCGAACCCCGTGGCGCGAGGGCCGGGCGTTTCCCCGGGGGGCAGATCCCGCTGAAGGCTCCAGGCATTGGTGCCCCAAGGAGATTGGATCGTCGATTCGGATGCGAGCATTGCTGCCAGGAATCAGCCCCCCAAGCGGGCCGCTCTGCCACTGATTACCAGATACACCCTGTAGCGGCCAACGGAACGACAGGCGGCTTGAACCGGGGGCAGACAAAAGGTAGCATGTTGTCTTTAACTGCCCTGCAAACCCATGCTTGCGGCCGCCGGGGCCTCCCACGAGGGCCGCAATGTTGGAGGAAGTGCGTTGATCGAATTGCTTTCCGGAAACCAGGCCTTCGCCCGCGGGGCGTACGAGGCGGGCGTCACCGTCGCGTGCGGCTATCCGGGCACGCCGTCGACCGAAATCCTCGAAAACGTCGTCCACTTCAAGGACGACATCTACTGCGAGTGGGCGCCCAACGAGAAGGTGGCCTTCGAAGTTGGCGCCGGGGCCGCCATCGCCGGGGCCCGCACGATCGTCACGATGAAGCACGTCGGGCTGAACGTCGCGGCCGACCCGCTGATGACCCTGGCCTACACCGGCATCAAGGGCGGGTTCGTCGCGATCGTGGCCGACGACCCGGGGATGCACTCCTCGCAGAACGAACAGGACACCCGCCAGTACGCCCGGTTCGCCAAGATCCCCATCTTCGAGCCGAGCGACTCGCAGGAGGCCAAGGACTTCATCCGCATCGCCCTGGAGGTCTCCGAACGGTTCCAGATCCCCGTGATCGTCCGCTCGACCACGCGGATCAGCCATTCCCGCAGCCTGGTGAGCCTCGGCGAGCGGACCGCGCCGCCGAAGGTCGGCTTCGAGAGGGACATCCGGCGGTTCGTGCCGATCCCGGCCCACGCCCGCGCGATGCGCATCCAGCTCGAAGAGAAACTCGCCGCGATGCGCGACGCCGCCAGCGACGCAGCTGTCGTCGCCGACGGGTCGATGCCGTCCGGCGGCAACGGCAAACAGGCTCCAGGCGCTACCGCTCGAGCCAACCGCATCGAGTGGCGCGACCGGTCGCTGGGCATCATCGTCGACGGCATCGCCTACCAGTACGTCCGCGAGGTCTGGCCCGAGGCCAGCGTGCTCAAGATCGGCTGGGCCTACCCGTTCCCGGACAAGCTGCTGCGGGATTTCGCGGCTGGGGTCAAGCGCGTGCTGGTGGTCGAGGAACTCGACGACTTCCTCGAAGAGCACATCAAGGCGCTGGGCATCGCCTGCGACGGCAAGAACGTCGTGCCGAACATCGGCGAACTGACCGCGCCGCGGCTGGAGGCGACACGGGCGAAGATGGAGGGCCGCCAGCACAAGGCGCCACCGCCGGTGCCACAGGCCGCCGACCTGCCCGCCCGCCCGCCGGTGCTGTGCGCGGGCTGCCCGCACCGGGGCGTTTTCCACGCCCTGGGCAAGTACGACGTGGTCGTCACCGGCGACATCGGCTGCTACAGCCTGGGGACGCTGCCGCCGCTGGGGCGGATGGACACCATCCTGTGCATGGGCGGCGGCGTGTCGATGGCCCACGGCATGGACAAGGCCGGCGAGGGACGCAAGGTCGTCGGCATGGTCGGCGATTCGACCTTCTTCCACAGCGGCATCACCGGCCTTCTGGACATCGCCTACAACAAGGGCACCTCGGTGATCATCGTGGTCGACAACCGCACCACGGCGATGACCGGCCACCAGGATCACCCCGGCACCGGCCAGACACTGATGGGCGAGGCAACCTTCGAGGCCAGCATCGAGGCGATCGGCAAGGCCTGCGGCATCCAGCGGGTCCACACGGTCAACCCGTACGAGATCGACAACGTGGTCAAGCTCCTCGGCGAGGAGCTCGAAGCGGCCGAGCCGAGCCTGATCGTCTCGCGCTACCCCTGCCCGCTGCACGAGAAGAAACCGGTCGGCAAGACCCGCATCGTCAACGAGGACGCTTGCAAGAAGTGTCGCCTGTGCCTGAAGCTGGGTTGCCCGGCGATGGAGGGGAGCGAGGGGCAGGCCCCGCACGTCAACGAGACGCTCTGTGCGGGCTGCTCGTTGTGCCAGCAGGTGTGCAAGTTCGGCGCGATCGCGATCGCCGAGGAGGTGAGCCAGGCATGAGTACCGACAACGGCCAGACGACAAGCGTAGTTCTCGCGGGCGTGGGCGGCCAGGGCATCCTGCTGGCCAGCGAGATCGTCGCGCGGGCGGCGATGGTCGCGGGGCACCAGGTCAAGACCAACGAGGTCCACGGCATGGCCCAGCGGGGCGGGGCGGTCATCGCGCAGATCCGCTACGGCCAGGAGGTCTACAGCCCCCTGGTCGCCGAAGGCACCGCCCGGGTGCTGGGGGCGCTGGAGCGGATCGAGGGCATCCGCTTCGCCCACTACCTCGCCCCGGACGGGCTGGCGGTGGTCTCCAGCCAGGCGCTCATCCCGGTCACCGTCAGCAGCGGCGCCGCGACCTACCCGATCGACGCCGAGCAGCGCGTGCGGCAGGTGTTCCCGCGGCTGATCTATATCGAGGCAGCCATCGTCGCCAGCAAACTGGGCAATATCCGCGCCAGCAACGTGGTCATCCTCGGCGCGCTGTCGACCGGACTGGACCTGCCGTGCGAGGCGTGGCACGAGGCGATCGCCCAGTGCGTAAAGGCCCAGCACAAGGACCTGAACCTGCAGGCATTCGAGGCGGGACGCAACCAGGTGTGACATCGGCCTTGCACAATCAGATGTAGGGTGGGCTATTGCCCACCAAAGCCTTGCGCAAGGGAACGTCTGGCAATGCGGGCGTCGCGCTCATCCGAGGGATTCCATGGCCGCAACCCGGCTTCGCCAAACGACGGCTACGCCGTGGCAGGCAGCGCGGCCATGGCACCCGACGCCCTTGAAAGGGACGTGAAATGGCATCGGCCTTCCACAACCAGCCGGTCGAGACGGCGTCGGTGGACGATATCCGCTCGCTGCAGCAGGCGCGCCTGCGCGAGATCGTCCGTTACGTGCATCAGAACAACGCCGTCTTCCGCGAGAAGTTCGATCGGGCCGGCATCGACGCCTGCAACCTGTCGGGCCTCGATGAGCTGCCGGCCCTGCCGACGATGAGCAAGGACGACTTCCGGGCGGGCTACCCGCTGGCGATGTGCTGCGCCCCAAAGGACCGCCTCGTCGAGATGCACATGTCCAGCGGCTCGACCGGCACCCCGGTGGTCATGCCCTACACGCGGGCCGACATCGACCAGTGGGGCGAGTGCATGGCCCGCTGCTGGCGGATGGCGGGGGCCCAGCCGGGCGACGTCGTGCAGATCACGCCCTCGTTCGGGCTGTTCAACGGCGGGTTCGGCTTCTACCACGGCGCACAAAAGGCCGGGCTGTTCGTCATCCCCACGGGCGCCGGCAACACGCCGCGGCAGATCCGGCTGATGAAGGACTTCGGCACCCGCGTGCTCTCCGGCGTGGTCAGCTACGGCATCCGGATCATGGAGGTCCTCGCCGAGCAGAAGGCCGACCTGCCCGACCTGAAGATCGGCATCTTCGGCGCGGAGATCTTCAGCGACTCGCTCAAAAAAAAGATCAACCAGGGCCTGGGCATCGAGTCGTTCGACATCTACGGCATGACCGAGACCGGCGGCGTCGGCACGCTCGGGCAGGAGTGCCCCGACCACAGCGGCATCCACGTCTGGGAGGACCAGTACGTCGCCGAGGTGCTCGACCGCGAGACCGGCCGGCCCCTGCCCGATGGGCAGGTCGGCGAGCTGACGATCACCTCGCTGACCCGCCAGGCCCTGCCCGTGATCCGCTTCCGCACGGGCGATCTGACCCGCGTGGTCTCGCGCGACCGCTGCGCGTGCGGGCGGACGCACGTCCGCATCGCCCCGATCACCGGCCGGCTCGACGACATGCTGATCATCAAGGGCGTGAACTTCTTCCCCAAGCAGGTCGAGCAGGCCCTGATGGCGATCCCCGGGGTCGGCTCGAACTACCAGATCATCATCGAGGAGATCGACGGCGTGCACGACGTGCGGATCAACGTCGAGGCCGAACCGCACGTGACCGGCTTCGTCGTCGAAAAGCACCTGAAAGAGGCGCTGGGCTTCTCGCCCAAGGGCGACGTCTTCGCCCTCGGCGGCCTGCCCCGCCAGGAGGGCAAGGCCAAACGCGTCTTCCACAAAGACGCCGACGGCAATTTGCGCTGACGATCAATAATCCAACCCGCCCTTGAGCGGTTTCTTGCGCTTCGGCTGCGGCGGGGGCGCCGCGGCCGGCTCGTCGCTGGGCTGGCCGGTGTAGTGCGGGTCCATGGTGATCTGCTTGATCGACAGGCTCGCCCGGCGGGCCCCCTCGTCGATATCGAGGACCTTGACCTGCACCTGCTGGCCGACCTGCACCACCTCGCCGACGGAGCGGACCCGGTGCTCGCTCGCCTCGGAGATGTGCAGCAGCCCCTCCACGCCGGGCGTCATCTCGATGAACGCGCCGAAGTCGGTGATCCGCTTGACGGTGCCGGTGATGATCGTGCCCTCGGGCCAGCGGGCGCTGGCGCCCATCCACGGGTCGTCGCCGACCCGCTTGAGCGACAGGCTCATCCGCTTGCGCTCCGGGTCGATGCTGATCACGCGGACGTTGGTCATCTCGCCGACGGCAATCACCTCGCTGGGGTGCTTGATCCGCTTCTCGAACGACATCTCGCTGATCGGGATCAGCCCCTCGATGCCCGGCTCGAGCTGGATGAACGCCCCGAAGTCGGCCAGGCGGGTGATCTTGCCCTGCACGACCTGGTCGACCGGGTACTTGCTTGCAGCCAGGTCCCACGGGTCGGGAAGGACCTGCTTGAGGCCCAGGCCGATCTTCTTGCTCTGGCGGTCGATCTTGAGGATCTTGACCTGCAGCGCGTCGCCCTCCTTGACCACCTCGCGCGGGTCCTCGATGCGGCTGTGGCTCATGTCCTTGATGTGCAGCAGGCCGTCGGTGCCGCCGATATCGACGAACGCACCGTACGGCATGATCGTCTTGACCTTGCCTTCTACGATGTCGCCTTCCTGCATGGTCTCGAACATCAGCTCGCGCTTCTCGGCCTGTTCGGCCTCGAGGTAGGCCCGCCGGCTGAGGATGACCCGCTTTTCGCCGCGGTCGATCTCGAAGACCTGGCAGCGCAGTCGCTGGTTGACGTAGCCCTCGATCTCGTCGACGTGGAACTGCTCGATCATGCTGACCGGCATGAACGCCTTGACGCCGTTCATGTCGAGCTCCAGGCCGCCCTTGTTGTGGCCGGTGACGCGGGCCTCCACGAACTGCCCCTCCTCCAGGGTGCCCCAGGCCGCGGCGAGGATCGCGCCCTTGCGGCTGAGCAGCAGCACGCCGTCGCGCCGGTCGTAGCCCTCGATGGTGACTTCCACCGCGTCGCCGACAGCCGGCACCTCGCCCTCCTCGTACTGGCTTGCGGGCAGCAGACCCTGGCTCTTGCCGCCCAGGTCGACGAAGATGTCGTCGCCGTTGATGGCGATGACCCGCCCGTACTTGACCGCGCTGGGCGCAGCGGGGGCCTGGCCGGCGACCGCGGGGGGCTGGGCGGCGGCATTACGAGCCTTCTCCTCGGCGTCGATCATGTCCTCGAGGCTCATGCCTCCCAGGGCGTCCTCGATTTCCTGACTCAAGGCCTCGTCCATGCCGCTGCGGGGCCTGATGCGTTCGTCGTCCGTTCGTTTCTGCATATCGCTCATCTTGCTGTCCTCGAAACCACTGCGCTTACCAGGCTGCAGCCGAGGCGATTCCTTCCATCGCCGCCACAGTCCGGCAGATGATACCGGCCGCAGTCCGATTGGTGAAGCCCCCGGACCCGCCCATTTCCGTCGCTATCTCTTGCCGGCGCCTGCGGGGGTCTGACCCCGTCGCACGACATCCGAACTCGGGTACACCGCCGAAATCTCCTTGGGGGCACCGATACCTGAAAGATCCCACGGGGTCTGACCCCCTTGGGGAAAATGCCACGGCCCCCGCGCCACGGGGTCAGACCCCGGTGACGTGCACAGACATCCAGGCCCCCATGAAATCCCGGCGTTGATTCCGCCGGCAGACATCCGCGTCGGGGTCAGACCCCTGGAAAGCCCTGCGCCCCCCGGCGGTTGTTGCCCCGGCCGGCAAGTCCGATTATTGTGGCGCCCTCGCCAGAAGCGAGGCCGTTTCCGCCTCCGGACGGAATACGTGGATTGTAGTCCTCGAATGGCTGCCTGCCAATGTCGATAAACGACAGACACGCAAGCACGTACCGGGACGCAATGAGGATGCACCGGCACCCCAGCCGGGACCAGAGAGAGGCCAGACCATGAAAAAGACGACCGCGACCAGGACCAAAGCCAAACCGCAGGAACCCAAGACCGGCTTTGCCGCCGAGGCCGAACGCATCCTCGCCCTGAAGGTGGACGAGCGGACCAGTTCGCTGGGCGGCTACGGCCCGGCCGGCGAAGTGATCTACGAGGGGCATCCCTCGGGCTGCCCGTCGGTCCTGGTCGACAGCCGCGATGGCGCCACCGCCACCTTCATGTCCAACGGCTCGATCGGCTTTCTGGTCAAGGGCGAGGGCGGCATGGACATCCGCGTGCTCGACGCGAGCTTCGACCCGGTCGAGAAGCGCGAGATCAACGCCCCCAGCAACAACGTCTGGATCGACGTGGAGATCGGCAAGCAGTACTTCACCGCCTCGCTGATCAACCCCGAGTCCAACCTCAGCTCGCCCCCCGACGCCATCAAGATCGTCAAACTCGGCGACCCCGACCGCTGCATGTGGTACTGCGCCACCTTCAAGCCCGTCAAGGACGTGGCCTACCAGACGGCCGTCCGGTTCGCCTTGAAGGACACCCCCGCCGGGCCCGCCCTGACCCGCGAGATTTACGTCAAGAACGCCGGCCGCAAGATCGTCAAGGGCAGCCTCTGGACCGCCTTCACCCTGCACGGCACGCAGAAGTTCGTCTACAACAAGGAGCTCTGGTACGACAGCGGCATGCCGTTGTCGCCCGGGGAGATCGTCGTCAGCGCGACCGTCCCCTACACCGATATCATCCAGATCAAGCGGGTCAGCAGCGAGGTCAAAAACGCCAAGCCGTTCGACATGACCGCCGACTACGCCACGTTCGTCGGCGACACCTCGGCGTACATGACGTTGCCGCAGGCCATCGTCGAAGGCGCCATGCTGGCCGGCGGCGCCGGGCGCAAGCTCAACCGCTTCAGCACCGCCGCCGTCGCCGCCAGCCAGTTCACCATCAACCTGAAGCCCGACGAGGCCGCCTCCGTCCAGCAGAGCCTGCTCTACGTGACCGACCCGAAGATCTGCCGCGAGTACGGCCGGGTCGCCAGCTTCGAGATCCCCACCTACAAGGAGATGGCCAAGACCTTCAAGGCCGCCGCCGAGTACATCGTCAAGAACACCCCCTCGGCCAAACAGGTCACCGAGCGAAAGCCGGTCAAGCAGGAAGAACAGCCGCACCCGGCCTTCGAGCTGCAGCTGCCCGCCCAACGGCGCGTCAGCCACTACGCCAATTCGCTCTGGACCGGCGTCGAGGAACTCTACGAAAACTGCCGCGCCCACGGGGCCAAACTCGCCAACGGCATCGAACTGGGCACCCGCGACCGCGGCCAGGACATGTGGCCGAAACTCAAGGAAGACCCGGGCCTGATCCGCAAGGACCTCATCCACGTCATGGGCTTCATGTACGTGACGACCGAGCGGATGCCCACCGACGGCCGGAAGCTGACCATCGTCGAGAAACTCCACGGCATGTTCCCGCGGCAGTACCCCAGCCGCTGGGACAACCGCAGCGAGGTGGTCATGTGCGACAACCGCCCCTACACCGACAGCCCCCTGTGGCTGATCAACTCGATGAACATGTACATCCGCGAGACGGGCGACTACTCGATCCTGGCCGAGGAGTGCTCGACGGTGAAACTCACCGAGCCGGAGCACCCGATCGTCAGCGGCATCACCGGCGGCAAGTGGCGGCTCCAGATGATCGACGTGGTCCGCGAGGTCTTCGCCTGCTTCCAGCGCCACGCCAAGGACAGCCCCTACGGCCTGTGCCAGACCATGTACGGCGACTGGTGCGACCCGATCGACATGTTCGGCACCAATCCGGTCGGCGACCCGCAAAGCCGCGGGCACGGCCGGGGCGTCGGCGTGCGGCTCAGCGCCCACGTCTTCCAGTGCCTTGTCGACACCATCGACACCCTCGAGGTGCCCCGGATCGCGGAGTACCTCGAACAGCAGGGCGCGATGCCCGACCTCGACGTGTGGCGATCCTTCGCCAGCCAGCTCCGCCAGGACATCGTCAAATGGGCGTGGGAGGGCGAAGGCGTCCCGCACCCGGGCTTCCTCAGCTACATCCACGAGTTCAAGGCCGACGGCAGCACGCCCGATTACGCAGCCGGCGACATGGGCTACACGCTCGGCTCGATGCGGCAGGAGCGGGAGTTCGACGGCCTGCCCCGCCGCGACCTGGCGTGCAACGCCTACGGCCTGAACATGGTGCTCACCCAGCGGGACTACCTCGAGCCGCTCGCCCAGGCTGGCCGGATGGTCGAGGGCATCCTGGCGACGATGAACAAGCTCTTCTTCAAGGAGAAGCTCGGCCTGCTGCTGTTCACCAAGCCGATCCCCAACAACGACCTCGCCCGCCGGCTGATCGGCCGGATGGGCATCGTCCCCAGCGGCGTCGCCGAAAACGGCGAGTACCACCACGGACAGGTGATGATGCACCGCTACCGCCTCGACGTGCCCGGCCAGGCCGACACCGTCTGGAAGCAGTTCAAGCCGCTGATGTCGGCGATGCGGGACGAGTCGCTGGCCGGCCCGTTCGAGATGCCCGCGACCTCGTACGCCTCGGACCCGGACGACCCGCACTTCGGCAAGGGGATGTACTTCGGCCTGAGCGGCTCGACGGACTGGATCCTGGACGTGTTCCACGCGATCGCCGGCTTCGACCTGGCGCTGCACGACAGGCGCCGCCCCGCCCTGCGGATCTGCCCGAAACTGCCCGCCGAGGTCGATCAGCAGCTGACCTTCAAGCGGCTGATCCATTTGGCGCAAAAGGGCGGCGGCTACAAGGTGATCCCCTTCACCCTGAACATCAGTAAGCAGGGCAAGGGCAAGAGCCAGGTCGACACGAAGGTGACGATCAACGGCCAACCCGCCAGTGCCCCCGAGGTCGCCGATCTTTCGGGCATGGATAAGGTGGAGATCGAAATCGTCAACGTGTTTGGCAAGTAACGGCGAAGGCGGTTCGGGTGCCACGGTCCTGCGTAAACGAGCCGCGACCGTGAGGGAGCGGTAGG
>JAWLBS010000078.1:0-16600 GCA_041687575.1 Phycisphaerae bacterium
GGTGATCGGTCTGGCGGTCTCGCTGGTGGTGTTCGTCGCCGCGTACGCGACGGCGATGGCGGCGGCCCTGACGTGGCGGGGCCAGAACGCCACGACGATCTTGACGACGGGCCTGGTGGGGCGGACGGTTTTCCTGCTGAGCTGGCTGTTGATCGGCCGGCTGGTCCACGGCTGGTGAGTGCTCGTTGCACGATCTGTTACACTACTCTGATGACTTGAGTCGTTTCCTGCTGTTCTAGCTGATTGTCCTGCAGCCGTGGCGGTTTGTCGGCACGTCGATCTTTGATCTGGTTCGGCTGGCATCGCGGCGGCGGTGGCTGTCGGCGATGACCTCGGCGCCGGAGCGGTTGCCGACATCGCGCGGCCCCTGCGCGGCTTCGGGGACGGGGAGGTCGTGTCGCTGCCCGTAAAATTTCTCGGTGTAGTCGGCGAAGCCCTTGCGGCAGATTGGGCAGTAGCACTTGCTGAAGAGGTTGTCGAAGAACAGCCCGTCGGCGCCCGCCGGGAGAAGATATTGGGGCGGCACGGGATCTCTCGCGTCCCCCCCTGGTTTTGCGCAAAAAAATGAACCCGGCGACAACCACGAGTCACCGCCGAGTTCATACCCTGTCTGCAGTCTATTACTTCGGGGTCGTTTTTCGACCCCGTCAAGTTACACAGCCCTTGCAGGTCGCTTCCGCCGGGATGCACGCAGGCACAGCCCGGGACACGTGCCCGTGCCGATCCAGAGGCTCCCGTCGTCCAAGCACGATTTCGCGCGGAACCGTCACATATCCATATTTTTTGCGTCAGAAAGGGGCGAATTGGTGCAAGGAGCCAGCGAATCGTCTGCGGTGCCAGCCGGATCAACGTCCCGTGTGTCCAATCCGTGCACAGCCATCGAGCGGACCTTGCCGCACGACGTCCCCGCTGTGCTCGGGCACACAGATCCGGGCGATCCCGCCACATGTCCAATGACGGACAATAGACGTAGCATCTCCTGAACTTCCTGCATCCATTTCCCCTCGCCCGGTCAGCCTCGGCGAGAAGGCCTTCCAAGCATTTGTATAGTAGCAGACGCCCAAAGTCCTTGCAAGGCCTTTTTGCATGCGGGCCATGACTCATGCTTCCCGGCGGCGAGGCGCCGGGGAGAATGGGGGTGCATCCGTTGTCTGGTGGCGTTTCCAGGGGTCCGACCCCGAGTCGCACGTTTCCTGACAGAACCGATGCCGTGATCTCGTGGCGGCCTGGGTGCCTGTCAACGCATATGGGGTCTGACCCCGTGGCGTTCGAGGACACGGCCCTGCTTCGCAGGTGGCACCCCAGGGGGTCAGACCCCGTTGGATCCTTCAGGTATTGATGCGGCCACGGGGATCGGATGTGGGGATTCGGGTGCGGGCGTGCTGCAAGGGGTCCGACCCCCGTCAAGCGCCCGCCCGCCATCGTTCGCCGGATGCACCCGGGGAGAACGCTGGACGCACACGACACCTGCAGGCCTTGGCCCTTCCGCTCGCGGGACGCTACACTGGCATCTTCGAAAGGAGCCCGACACATGGCCGATACCCTGAACCGCGACCGCATCCAGCCGTCCATCGGCAACCCGTTCTACTGGCAGTACAAGTCCCGCCCGGTGCTGCTGCTCGGCGGGAGCGTGGAGGACAACCTCTTCCAGATCGAAGGCCTCGCCGAGCACCTCGACCTGCTCGCCTCGCTCGGCGGCAACTACGTCCGCTGCACGATGAGCTCGCGCGACCCCGGCGACGTCTGGCCATTCGATCGCGACCCCGCCACCGGCAAATACGACCTCGCCCGGCCTGGCCAGGCCTACTGGCACCGCTTCGATCGCTTCCTTGAACTGACCGCCGAGCGTGACATCATCCTGCAGATCGAGGTGTGGGACCGATTCGACTTCGCCCGCGAGCCGTGGCAGGACAATCCGTACAACCCGGTCAACAACGTGAACTACACCGAGGGGCAGAGCGGCCTGAAGACCGTAATCGACACCCACCCGGGCGTGCGCGAGAATGCCTTTTTCCGTACGGTGCCCGCGTTGGAGAACAACCAGGTCGTCCTCCCGCATCAGCACGCGTTCGTCGACGAGCTGCTGGCACGCACGCTGCGCTATCCCAACGTCCTGTACTGCATGGACAACGAGACCAACGAATCGCCGCAGTGGCCGCAGTACTGGGCGACGTATATCCGCGAAAAGGCTGCCGCCGCCGGCGTCGGCGTGGAACTGACCGAGATGTGGGACGCCCACGACCTGGGAGATTCTGAGCACGCCAACACGTGGGCCCACCCCGAGCTCTACAGCTTCGTGGATGTTTCGCAGAACAATCACCAGTTCGGCCAGGCCCACTGCGACAACCTGCAGGCCTTCCGCCGCCGGATCGTCGAATCGGGCCACCTGCGACCGATGAACACGGTCAAGACCTACGGCGCGAACACCGGCCGGTTCGGCACGAGTCGTGAAGGGCAGGAGCGGTTCTGGCGGAGCCTGTTCGGCGGCTGCGCGTCGGCGCGGTTCCACCGTCCTCCCGCGGGCCTGGGCCTGGGCGAGACGGCCCAGCCGCACATCCGCAGCGCCCGGATGCTGGCAGAGCGGATCGATGTATTCGCCTGCGAGCCCCGCAACGACCTGCTGGGCTCGCGGAGTCTCAACGAGGCGTACTGCCTCGCCGAGCCCGGCAAGCAGTATGCGGTCTTCTTCCCCGATGGCGGCAACGTACATCTGAACGTCTCCGCCTGCGGCCAGATCCCACTGACGATCGCCTGGCTGCCTGTGCGCGCATGCCAGTGGCGCGACCCGGTGCCGGCCGCGCGGGACGGTGAGGTCATCCAGATCGCCACGCCCAGCGAGGGCGGGTATTGGGTGGCGGTGGTGGAGCGCGCGTAAGGACTATCACTGCATGCCGGGCGTTGTTTGCCCGGCATGCAGCAATCACATGCAGCGATCAGACCAGCTGCATCGTTGGTACGGCCGCGGCCTTGTTGCTGGCGACGCGTTCCTGGGCGGCCTCGACGATCATCCGCAGCAGGTCGGCGTAGCGCAGGCCCTCGTAGCTGGCCATGTAGTTGAGCTTGCCGTCCCAGCACCAGCCGGGATTGGGGTTGACTTCCAGCAGCTTCACCTCGCCCCGCGCATCGGCCCGGAAGTCGAACCGGGCGTAGTCCCGGCAGCCCAGCCGCTCGAACAGCAGGCTCGAATAGTCCACCAGCTTGCGCCGCGTATCCTCGTCCAGCCGCGCTTCGTGGTACTTGATCTTCGTCCAGTACGGGCTGTCGGGGACCCACTTCGACTCGTACGAAAGGATCCGCGGCAGGCTTGACGGCAGGCTGCTGTAGTCCACCTCCAGAACCGGCAGCACGTGGTACGACAGCCCGGGATTGCCCACGATCGCCACGCTGTACTCCGGCCCGCTGAGAAACTCCTGGATCAGCAGCGCCCGCCCGGGCAGCGTCTCGCGGACCTCGTCGATGTAGGCGATCAGCTCCTCGGCCGAATAGACCACCGCCTTTTGCGTGATGCCGATGCTGCTGTCGCCGGTGTTGGGCTTGACCAGGGCCGGCAGGACCGACGGCACCGTCGCCGACTGGTCGTCCGGGTTGAAGAACGTTTCCAGCGGCACGGGGATGTCCAGTGTCTGGGCGATCCCGTTGACCAGCGCCTTGTTGTAGCACAACCCCAGGCACGCCGGTCCGGCCCCCGTGTACGGCACGCCGAGCATCTCCAGCACGGCCGGCACGTGCAGCTCCATGAACGCGTCGTTCATGAACCCCTCGTCGCACAGGTTCAGCACGAACCGCGGCGGGCTGTTGCGCAGATCGTTGATCAGCGTGGCATGACTCGACAGGAACCGCCACTTGTACCCGCGCAGCTCGTTGAGTGCATCCTTGAGCTTGCGGATCGTCTCGAAGTCCTCGGAATTGAACTGGCCGTCCCGCTTGACCGAGTCGGCCAGCGCCGGGTCGCCCATCAGCACGGTGATCTCGGGGAAGGTCGGTCCCCGGCTGGACCGCGGCGGCAGGCTGGCTTCCCGCGGCGAGCGGGCGGTCAGGAACATGCGGTGCGCCATCATGCCCAGGTCCTGCTCGCGGGTCGATTCGGTGGCGACCCAGTCGAAGAACCGAACGCCATGGAATCCCATGCTTTCGAGCAGCTGCTTGATCTGCTCGCGTGTGTACAGCCGCTCGGCGTAGAACTGGTCGGCAATCACGCCCTTTTCGGCGTGGACGACCACCTCGCGGCTGATCAGGCGGCGATCGTCAGCCGAGAGCGACCGCTCGCGACAGACGAAATGGTCCTCGTCGATCCACTCCCAGCTGCGGCGCTCGAAGTGCGACTTGATCCATTCCCCATCCGCCAGGTCCATCACGACCAGGCCGCTGGGGACCAGCACCCGCTTGATGGCGGTGAGCACCTGCGAGTCGTCCTCCTCCCGGTCGAAATAGCCGAAGGAGTTACCCATCAGTGTCACGCAGTGGAAGCTGTTCTCGGGCAGGCGGAACCGCCGGGCGTCCCCCTCGTGGAACGCCACGCCGAGCCCCTCCTTGCGGGCGCGCTTCTTGGCCAGGCGGACCAGGTAGCGCGAGCGGTCCACGCCGGTGACGTTGCGGAAACCGCGGCGCGCCAGTTCCAGGCTGTGGCGGCCCTGGCCGCAACACAGGTCCAGGATCCGGTCGTTGGCCTCCAGGGCGGCATGTCTGACCAGCATGTCGATTTCCTGGCCGGTGTTGCGGTCGTTTTCCACCACGTCGCCGTCGGTCTTGAGGTAGATCGAGTTGAACAGCGTCCGCCACCAGTCGCTGGGCAGGTGGCGCTCCAGGTCCGCGACCGGGCCGACCGTCTTGGGCGCACCGTTGCTAGCAGGCACTTTTCTGGCCATGTTCGGCTAAGTTCCTCTCTACGTATCACCTTGCGCCCGCGGTCCCGCGATGCCGCGCACACGGCGCGGCGGTCCGCTGGTCGCTATGTCTCAGGATTACCTGTCACTGATGGCTGGCCGCCCGCGATTACCGGTAGATCCGCCGATCCCCCGCGAGGCTGGCCGAGTTGCCCTGGCAGACCGCCCGCAAGCGGCGAACGGCCTTATCCCGCACCGCACTGGGATCGCGAGGCCGTGCGGCCTCGACTCGCTCCAAGGAGTGAAAAGGAGCATCCACGGTTTTGCTCTCCACCTGGTCGGTTGCCGCCGGCGCCGGGAATCCCTTGCTCAGGATCTCGCACCCATGCCGGTAGTGGCGAACCTATAATGTAGATATCCATGTTCGGGGGCAATTTCAATAGGATCTTCCGGGTAAATCGATGGACGACAAAAATCACCACCGCCCCGCGGCCGCCGTCGTGGTCGCCCACCCTGATGACGAGGTCCTCTGGGCCGGCGGAACCATGCTCGCCCGGCCCGGCTGGGACTGGACCGTCATCACGCTCTGCCGCGCCCGTGACGCCGACCGCGCGCCCCGCTGGCATGAGGCGCTGCGCTGCCTGCACGCCCGGGGCCGCATCGGCGACCTGGACGACGGCCCCGACCAGGCGCCCCTGCCCATCCAGCAGGTCCAGCGGGCCATCGCGGCGGGAGGCGACGCCCTGCCCTTCGACCTGGTGCTCACGCACGGGCCGGCCGGCGAATACACCCGGCACCGCCGCCACGAGGAGGTCTGCCGGGCGGTCGTTGCGCTCTGGGAGGCCCAGATGCTTACGACGCCGCAGTTGTGGATGTTCGCCTACCAGGACGGCGGCGGCCGGTACCTGCCCCGCGTCCGGGACGACGCCGACGTCCGCGAGCACCTTTCGGGGCCGATATGGCAACGCAAGTACGAACTTATGACCGAGGTCTACGGGTTCGCCGCCGACAGCTGGGAGGCGCGGACCACGCCACGCGAGGAAGGGTTCTGGCGCTGTGACTCGCCGGTGCAGGCACGCCGGCGGATCGAACAATCAGGGGGCTGACGATGAAGGTCCTGCTTCTGTACGACTACCCGGCGTCGCCCGGCGGGCTGGCGACCCAGGGGGCGATGCTGCACCGGGGGCTCGAGGCCCACGGCGTCGACGTCCACTCGGTGAACTTCGAGTCCGCCCAGGAAAAGGAGTGGTACTACCGCTGGTTCAAGCCCGACGTCGTGGTCGGCATCGGCTATTGGGGGCACATCCCCCACCTTGTGCTCCACCCGCACCACCATGGCGTTACGGCCGTGCCCTGGCTGGTCGCCGACGGCTACATCGCCAATCACCGGGAGGTGCTCAATGCCCTGCCGCTGATCCTGGTGACCAGTACCTGGGTCAAGGAGGTCTACATCCGCGACGGCATAGAGGGCGAGAACATCGATGTGCTGCCGGTTGGCATCGACACCGATCAGTTCATCCCCCGAGACCAGGCCGACCCGAAGGTCGCCGCGGTCCGCCAGGCCCTCGGCGTCACACCCGAGCAGTGCCTGATCCTCACCGTCGGGGGCGATGCAGCCAGCAAGGGCTCCCAGGAGGTCATGCAGGCCCTGGCGATCGTCGATCCGGGCGCCCCGGACTGGCGCTACGTCTGCAAGGTCTGGCCCCAGCCGCGAACCCTGCGGCAGAACCTCGAGGACCTGCAGCTGGCGACCCACCTGGGTATCGAGCGGCGGGTGATCTACACCACCAATGTCGTCTCGCGGAACTTCATGCCCTACCTGATGGCGGCCTGCGACATCTATGCAGCGCCCAGCCGGCTGGAGGGCTTCGGCATGCCCCAGGTCGAGGCCGGTGCCTGCGGCAAGCCCGTCATCGGCATCAAGGCGATGGCGATGCTCGACACCCTGGTTCACGGCCGGACTGCGCTGCTGGCGGGTATCGCCACCGAAATCCGCATCGGCGAGACGGTCCTGGGCGCCGAATCGGGCTTCGCCGACGGCCACCGGGTGATCTTCGATATCCCTCGCACGGCCGATTACCGCGCCAGCGTCCACGACATCGCCAACTACCTGATGGACCTGATGACCGACCCGAACCTGCGTCAGCGGCTGGGGCGCGCCGGCCGCGCGCGGGCGGTCGAGTGCTATGACTACCGTGTGGTGGCCGGGCGGCTGCTGGAGATCCTGCGGACCCGACTGGGGATCGAGTGACCATGAAACCGAACCTATACGTCCCCGTGGAAGAGACGAAACAGGCGGCGCTGGAGGTCCTGCTCCACAACATCAAGACCAGCCACGGCCTGCCCCGGGCAGCCGGCTGGGGCTATCCCGAGCCGTACACCCGCGACATCATGATCTCGTCGCTGGGGTTTCTGGCCAGTGGCGACGAGCGGCTGATCGACGCCTTGCGCCGCACGCTGGAGACGCTGGCGCGGACCCAGACGGCCAAGGGCCATATCGCCTCGCTCGCCAACGACCCTAAGGACCTGGGCGCCAGCGACACCACGCCGCTGTTTCTGGTCGGTCTGGGCCTGTACCGACGTTACACGGGCGAGTCGGACTTTCTGGCCGAAGCCGCCGAAAAGGCGATGGTCTGGATGCAGTACCAGAGCCCCGACGACTGCCTGATGGTCGCCCAGCAGCCGACCAGCGACTGGCGCGATGAGCAGTGGGTGCTGGGCTACGGGCTATTCGTCAACACCCTGGTGCACCTGTACCTGCAGCTGCACGGCAGGACGGAAGACGCCCGGCACCTCCGCAAGATGATGAACCGGTTCGACGTGCTGGCCGGGAAGCGATCCACCCACGTCCACGAGGGCCTGGTCGTGCCGATGAAGCCCTACTACGCCCTATGGTCGTACAAGATCCTCAACAGCGAGCGGTTCGATCTGCTGGGCAACAGCCTGGCGATCCTCTCGGGTATCGCCGCCCCGTGCCGCGCCCGCAGCATGATCACCTGGATCGAGGCCGAGTGCGAGGCGATGCGCGGCAAGGGCCTGCTCGCCGTCGACCTGCCGCCGAACCTGTTTCCCTTCATCCTGCCCGGCCAGGCCGACTGGCGGAGCCGCTACCAGGAGTTCAACCAGCCCGGCGACTACCACAACGGCGGGGTCTGGCCGTTCGTCTGCGGCTTCTACATCGCCGCACTGGTCGCCGTCGGCAACATCCGGCTCGCCCAGCGCAAGCTCGCCGCCCTGACTGAGCTGGTTCAGCCCGCGCACGAGCGGGAGGTCGAGTTCGGTTTCAACGAGTGGATCAAGGCCCAGGACGGTACGCCTCGCGGCCGGGACTGGCAGACCTGGTCGGCGGCGATGTACCTGTACGCCGCGACGTGCGTCGAGTGCCAGACAGCGTTGCTGCTCGACGAGTTCGCCCCCGCGTCGGGCAACAACGACCACTGCGAGAACTACCCCCCGGCGTAGGAGATTCTTCACTGCGCCGAGACCCGTGGTGGTGCACTCGATCTGCCGTCGCGCAAGGCGAAGCGCGGTTCTGAGGACCCGTATGCGCCAAAGCCCGTGCGTACGGGTCTGTAGGAGCCGGGGGCGGGCAACCGCCCCCGGCCACTCGGAGGGCCGCTCCCTCGGGTGGGCACGACCCCGCTACGCAGGTAAGCCGTATCCCTGATGCTTACAACGACTGCCCGCCCGGGGCGGGCAGGCAGTCGTTGTACAGTCAGGGTTTCATGTACCGCGCCCGCCCGTTACGGACGGCGGCGGCGGTTGCTTTCCCGGTTGCGCTCGCAGTCCACGCATCGCAGCGCGAACGGCACGAGCTGGAGTCGTTTTTGCGGAATTGTCTTGCCGCAGTCCATGCACTCGCCGTAGGTGCCCTCGTCCAGGCGGACCAGCGCCTCGTCGATCTGGGCGAGCTCGGCGGATTCGATCTCGGCCAGCCCCGCCGCCAGATCGTCGGCGGCGTCCGTGCTGGCCCGTTCGACGACTTCCACAGCTGGCTGGTATTCCTGTTTCCAGGTCTTGAGGTTGTTCTGCAGGACCTTCTGCAGAGAGGCCCTTCTTTCAAGCATGGCCTGCTTGAACCGTTCCTGCCAGTTGTTTTTGCTCATCTCACATACTCCAAAAGCATCCGGGATGCTCGTTACGGTACCCAAGGCCCTCGCCCTGAATTGGCGGATTATAGGCCTTCATTCAAGGGAAAACGCAACCTGGCCGCCACATGCTCCATGTTGGGCGGCAGAACCTGTTTTTCACTGAACAGCACCTCTCCACCAGCGGCCAGTACGGCGTCCGCGAGATTATCGTAAATGTGCGGGCTCAAAATTAGCTCCGTCTGGCAATATTCGCACTGGCTCTGGTCTTCGAGGCCCAGCCAGCCGCACTGGTCGCAGTACCTGCCGCTTCGAGGCGGCGCCGTTTCTACGAGCAGCAACTGGATCGCGTTCAGCGAAGCCGCCTTGCACACCTCGGGCAGGCGGAGGGCCCGCATTTCAGGCATCGTCTGTTCGGTAAGCTGCAAGTATTCCTGCTTGAAGCGTTCTTGACGCAGCACATCGAGTTGACCCCGCAGGAACCTGCGAACAGCCGTGTTGTCCGACCGCGTCGGCAGGTCGACCGGCAGCACCTTGAGTCGCTGCAGATCGGCCGTCAGGCGATTCCTCAGGGCGTGCACGGCCCTGCCATCCCCCGCCAGCAGCACGTGGCTCCAGTTATTGGCCCTTGCCAGCCGGCCAAGGCGCGGCACCACCGCGTCGATGTGACGGTACAGCAGGTGGTCCCGCCGGTTCTGGAGCCGTTTTTCCATCAGGTTCCCGCGCCCGAACATCGCGTCCGGCATCATGGCCTTGCGGCCGAACGTGGTCTCGCGCGCGCGTATCTTCTCCTGCATATCCGGCGATTCGCTGGCGACCTCGACGATCTGGCTGGCGTCGGCGTGGTAGTACCGCACGCTGGCGTGGTCGATCAGGACGAAACCGATCACCGGCATCGAGCGGATCGCGCCGATGAGCGCCGTCTGGTCGAAATCCTCCGCCTGGACCAGTCGATTCGGCAGCGGCACCGGAATCCACCGCGCCACCTGGATCCCGTGCTCGGCGCAGGAAAACCAGACCAGGGTCGTGGCGCCGGCCCGGTCAGACAGGTTCTGGTGCACCCAGTCGTCCAGGTCCTGCAGGTCCTGGCGGGCACTGACCTTCGCGGCATGCGAGAGGTCCTGGCGGTCCAGGTCGGCCCGCGCCTGGCTGAGCATCGAATTGAGCATCGTGATGACCGAACCGTGATTGAGCATTTCCCGCCCGTCGACCGTGATGTAGCAGCTGGTAACCAGCCCTTCAGGCCAGCGGAAGCCCTGAAGAGGTTTGATGTCATCGCCCAGCAGCGTCGTCATTTCCGCTTGATTCATCTCAGGCACCTCCATGAAAGCGAACAGGTCCGGGGCCGCGGCCCCGGACGTCGATGAGTTGCCCCGTTCTGCGATTCCTCGCTAAGTATAGGCACCGCCCGGCCGCGGGCTCGGAGATTTTTCGGCAACCTCTTGCCGCCCAATTCCCGCAGGCCGGCGGTGCCCGCGGCGGACGTGGCAGGCGTGGCCCGCGATGGCCTCGTCGCCGGGCCGGCGTGCCCCTGCGACTGCTGAAGCCGCAGCCTTTGGGGCCGATCGGGCTGCGACTGTGGGTGGGGTCTGACCCCGAAGCGCACGTTTCCCAGCGGAATCACTGCCGGGATTTCATGGCGGCCTGGATGCCTGTGCACGTCGCCGGGGTCTGACCCCGTGGGGTGGGTGCCGGGGCATTTTGCCAAGGGGTCAGACCCCGTTGGATCTCCCAGGTATTGGTGCCGCCAAGGGAATTGGAGCGTGCATTCGAATGCGGGCGTGCTACCAGGGGTCAGACCCCGTAAGTTCGTGCCCCTGCGACTGCTGAAGCCGCAGCCATTGGCGCCGATCGGACTGCGACGGCGGCGATGCGCTTGCCGGCCACGGCGGCAGCGTTTTGACAGGCCCGTGCCGGTCCGGATAGATTGGGCGGTCCACCCTGAACGAGGGGCCGTTGAGCCGTTTGCCAAGGAGTGATGAGCGGATGATCTGCATTTGCCTGGGAGTCCTGGCCGGACTCATGGCCGCCACCCCCGCACAATCGGAGGAAACCGCTGCGATGCAGCAAGTCCTGGAACGATACCGGCGGATCCTGCTGCAGGACCGTTTGCCCGATACCGAGGAAGCGGCGAAACATGCCGCCGCCCTCGGCGAGGACGGGACCTGGCCGGACCTGGACTACCGGGACGCCAGCCGGTCAGGCTGGCACCCGGGAAAACACATGGGACGGGTCAGGGCGATGGCGCTGGTGTCCGCCTCCGGCGGTGTCGAGCCGGCTGCTGCTGCCGACCTCGCCGGGGCTGTCGACAGGGCGCTGGATCATTGGCTTGAAAAGCGGTACCAGGCGCCCAACTGGTGGTGGAACCAGATCGGTGTGCCTCGCGCGATGCGCGACATCGTCGTGCTGCTGGGCGACCGGCTGAGCGGTCCCCGGCGTCTGGCGGCGATCGAGGTGATCGGCCAGCACGAGGTGCGGGGTACCGGTGCCAATCTCGTCTGGAGTACGGAGCTGGCGATGCACCAGGCATGCCTGCAGGGCGATGCCGCCAGCGTCGCCCGGGCAGCGCAACGAATATGGGAGGAGATCGAGGTCGGCGACGCCGAGGGCATCCAGAAGGACTGGAGTTTCTACCAGCACGGGGCGCGGCTTCAGGCGTTCCACTATGGCCGGGCCTACGTCGACGTCGTCTGCAAGACCGCCTGGCAGCTGCAGCCCACGCCCTGGCGGATCCCCGCGGCCAAACGAGATGTCGTCAGCAACTACATTCTGGAGGGGCTCCAGTGGATGTGCCGCGGGGTCCACACGGTCCCCGGGACGATGGACCGGCAGGTCAGCCGGCAGGGCTCGCTCCGCGCGGCCGACCTGCGGCGGCTGCTGCCGCTGTGGGCCGAGGTGCATCCCGCCCGCCGTGCGGAGGTCGAGGTCTTTCTTGCCCGCCAGGACGGTCGGGGCAGTCCTCTGGTCGGATACCGGCACTTCCCGGATGCGGACTTCACGGCGTTCCACCATCCGGCGGCCAGCATCTTTCTCAAGTTGGTTTCCTCGCGGACGCTACTGAGCGAATCGATCAACAGCGAGAACCTCAAGGGGGTCCCTTATCTGGGTTGCGGCGACCACTACGTCGTCAGCGACGGGGCCGAGTATGGCGACCTGCAGCCGGTGTGGGACTGGCGGCGTCTGCCCGGGCTGACGCTGCCTGATGCACCGACCGAGCAGCAGCGGCAGCCATACGTCGGGGGGCTGGGCGACGGCCGCAGCGGGTTGACGGCGATGGATCACGTCCGCACGGGCAAGGATAGCGAGCTGGCGGTTCGCAAGATGTGGGCGTTTCACGGGGACGCGGCGGTGTGCCTGATCGGTGGGTGGCGGACTGACGGTCCGGTCGGTGCGGCGGCAACGTCCGTCGAGCAGCGCCGCCTGCGAGGACCGGTGCGGCTTGCTGCGGGCGGGGAGGCGCTGAGTCTGGACGCTCCAGACGGTACCAGCCGCGAGGCGGCGTGGGTCCTGCACGACGGCGTCGGCTACCTTCCGCTGGGCGGGGGGCGCCTGCGGGTGCGGGTCGAGCGGGCGAGCGGGTCGTGGCACGCGATCAACGATCAGTATGAGAACGAGACGGTCCGCGAGTCGGTCGTGTCGATCTGGCTGGAGCATGCAAAGGAGCCTGCTGCCGGCGGGTTCGCCATCGTGCTCGACGTCGACGCGGATCGCCTGGCGAAGCTGGCGGAGCGGCCGGCGTGGCGGGTCCTGCGCAATGATCGGGACGTCCAGCACATCCGGTTCGACGACAGCCTGGAAATGGCGGCGTTTTACGCTGCCGGGAGCGCTTCGGCGGATGGGGGCGATGCGGGGCTGCGGGTGGATCGGCCGTGCCTGGCGATGTGGTCGGATGAGAGCCTCTGGCTGTGCGACCCGACGCATGCGGGCGGGCGGGTGCGGATCGCAACTCCAGGCGACTCTCGCGAGGTGGATCTGCCGGTCGGCGGTCGCACGGTACGAATCGCAGGAGGCCGGGGTGGCGTCTCCGGGGGTCTGACCCCTTGAGTTCGGGCATCCTGCCGGAGCCGGCCTGAAGAAGTTCGCGGACGCCTGGATATGTAACCAGGTTACCGGGGTCTGACCCCCTGGCTGCAGATGCGACCTGTGTCCTGGGGGTCAGACCCCAGTAGATCTTTCAGGTATGGATGCCGCCAGGGGAATTCGGTGCGGAGACCCGGTTGTGAGGCTTGTTTCCAGGGGTCAGACCCCGACAAGCCGACCGGCGGTCGCGGTGTGCGGATCGCAAGGCCCGGGAAATTCCCTGTTTCCAAATAGGTGACACCGGTGATATACTCAGTAGTGTCCAGGCCTGTGCGGAGGGTCTGGCCCTTTCTCGAGGTGGAGGTCTGCCAGGAGTGCAAGACATGGGAACGCCTGCGCAGTTATCCGAAATTATTGACGCGATCGAAATGCATTTCGAGGGATCCCGTTCCTTCGTGGACCGGCAGACGGGCAAGGTTCTTACTTTCATGCAGGAGGAGCTTTGTGCGGCCGAGGATGATTCGCCGGTCGACGACATGCCCGAATGGCAGCGGGAGGTGGTAACGGAGGCCCGCGAGGCGCTGGGCGATGAAACCGGGCGTTTCATCGAATTGCCCGATTCGTTCGATGCGGACGAGCGGGGGATGATGGCCGATTTCATCGAGATGCAGGAGGAGAAGGCTGCCGCGAGCCTGGCGGGCACGCTCGGCGGGGCGGGGATGTTCCGCCGCTTCAAGGACCGGCTCTACGACCTCGGCCTGGCCGACGAGTGGTTCGATTACCGGAGCAAGCGGTACCGCAAGTTCGCCATCGACTGGTGCCGCACGAGCTGCGTGCCGTTCGTGGAGTAGACGCAGCAAGGCTATCGGCCGGCGGCCTTCCGCGTCAGCAGCAGCCACACCTCGCGGTTGCCCTTTTGGCCGGGCACGGGTGACGGGCACTCACCGGCGATCGTCCAGCCCATCTCAAGCACCTGCCGGCGGACCTGTTCGACCACCGGGTTCAGGCGCTCCGCCGGAAGCACGCCCTTTTCCAGCAGATCCTTCGGCGCCTCGTAGTGCGGTTTGACCAGCGTGAGCACTTGCCCGCCCGGGCGGATCAGTCGGGCGGCGGCGGGCAGGATGTGATGCTGCCGCGTCCAGCCAACGTCGATCGTCACCAGGTCGACCGGCTCGGGCAGGGTCACGTGCATGGCGTTGGTCCGCTCCATGACGACCACGCGGGGGTCGCGGCGCAGCGTCCAGGCGAGCGTGCCGTAGCCGGTGTCGACGGCGTAGACCCTGGTCGCCCCGTAGCGCAGCAGGCAGTCGACGAAGCCGCCGACGTTGCTGCCGAGGTCGGCGCAGGTCTGGCCGGCCGGATCGACGCGGAGGGCGTCGAGGGCCCCTTGCAGCTTCAGGCCTGCGCGGCTGACGTAGCTTTCGGGGTCGGGTTTTGGCATCGTTTGCGGTCCGTGTGCGTGTCTTGCCGCGCGGCTGTCGCGCGGGTGATCGATAGGGTCGGCTCGCTCATGCGGCGGTGGACCCGTCTGTTGGATTATGAGGACCTCGGGGTGTTGCTGCAAACGCGGGGGGCTCGCACGGCTCGGCGCTGTTGAGTGAAAGCGGCGTCACGGCCGCCGCACTCCATAGTCGCGCGGTGGCGTTCTGCTCAAGACTCGATGCTTGCAGGGCAGCCCGGCTTGAGTGAAAGCGGCGTCGTTGCCGCCGCAGTCCATATTGCCGCCGGACGGTCCACTTGGGGTCAAAAGCGACGAACCGATGGCAGCCTTGATTGAAAGCGGCGTCTTCGGCGCCGCAGTCCATGGTGGCAGACGCTGGGTGACTGCGTGCGGTGCGGATTCTGCGGAATCTGCTAATCCCGCCGAATGTGCTGCCGATGATACCGGAGACCTCCGGAGGGAGGGGGTACCTTGTATTTCCAGCCGCAGCGAGGGAGGCTGTTATGGGACGCAAATTCGGCAAGCAGGACATTTTGACGACGGGTGACGTGGCAAGGATCTGTAACGTGGCGCCGCGCACCGTGTCCAAGTGGTTCGACAATGGCCACCTGCGGGGCTATCGCATCCCGGGCAGCCGCGACCGGCGCATCCCCCTCGACCAGCTCGTCCGGTTCATGAAGGCCCACGGCATGCCGACAGCCAGCCTGGAAACCGGCCAGACCCGCGTACTGATCATCGACTCGGACGAGGACCTGATGGACCTGCTGCGGACCGTTCTGGCCGAACAGGGGGACTACGACGTTCGCACTGCCTGCAGCGGCTTTGAGGCGGGCGCGGCCGTCGAGCGGGCCCAGCCGCACGTCATCTTCGTCGACACGAGCACCGCGGATATCAGCCCTGAGGCGATCGTCCGTTTCGTCCGCTCCAAGCCGGACCTGCAGGAGACCCGCCTGGTCATCATGAGCGGCGGCTCGACGCCCGAGCGGCGGCAGATGTGGCTGGGCATGGGGTTCGACGACTGCCTGGCCAAGCCGTTCGAGATCCGCCAGATTGTCGAGATGGTCGAGCGCCTGCGCAGCGGCCGCGTTTCCGTCGGCGCCAATGGCTGAGGTGGTCGGCTATCCAGCGGCGAGCGACGGGCCCCGGTGTAGATGACAAGGTGACCGGGTGGCAAGGTGAAACGGCAGTTGCCAGCGGCCAGTTGCCAGTAAAGGCAAACGAGCCGCGACCGTGAGGGAGCGGTAACCCTGCCGATGCGCGTCAGCCCGTGACATCCGCCCCCGGCGTCCGCTGCACTGTTCGCATCCCGCGGCCAGAGCGTGTAACCGTTCTGTAAAAACACTCGCATGCGCACATTTCCCGGTTGCCAAACCTGCGTTGCTGACGGATAATAGCGGCGTCGCAGAGGTTGCCGCATTCGCGGCCAGGGTCTACACATTTCGAAGCACAGCGAGGGAATACGACATGGTTGGACGGCACAATTTGCTGCCTGCGGGTCTTGTGATCCTGTGTATGGTCTCGGGTTGCCAGGCGGCGGGTCCGCGGCCGGTGGCCAAGCCCAACGCCGACATCTACACCGCCTGCCGGCTGGGCAACCTCGAGCAGGTTCGCCTGAACGTGGCGCAGGGGGTGGATGTCAACAAGAAGAACGGTGACGGCGTCGGCCCGCTTCACCTGGCGGCTGACAGCGGCAATGCGCAGGTCGTGCAGCTGCTGCTCAGCAAGGCGGCCGACCCCAACCTGACCAACACCCGCTACAGCGCCACGCCGCTTCACCACGCGGCGTATCAGGGGCATCTGGAGGCATGCAAGGCCTTGCTGGCAGGTGGGGCCAATCCCAGCGCCCGGGAGAAAAGGGCGATCTACCCGATCCACCATGCGGCGGCTCGTGGGCACGCGGACGTGGTCATGCTGCTGCTGGTCAAAGGGTCTGAACTGGATCCCCGCGATGAGTGGAAGCGCACGCCCCTGTGGTTGGCGGCGTCGGCTGGGCACCTGCGGATCGTGTCGATGCTGCTGGATCGCGGCGCCGAGATCAACATCCGCGAACGCAACGGCGAAGGGGCGATTCACCGGGCGCTGCTTCACGGCCACGAGGCCGTGGTGCGGCTGATGATCGCCAGGGGAGCCGACGTGAATCTGCCCGGTTACCGCGACGATCGGCCACTGTTCCGGACGTACCCGAAGAAGGAGAACATCCCGATCGCCGAACTGCTGATCGAGAAGGG
>JAWLBS010000079.1:0-2793 GCA_041687575.1 Phycisphaerae bacterium
ATCCCGAACAGCAGGTAACCGCACCGCGGGCACCGAGGCTGAGCATCATACGGCTCTGTCGCCCGGTCATCTGAAGCGGCGAAATGCCTGTCGCAGGCGCGGCAGTACCAGTAGATGGGCACCAGATCAATCGCGCAGAAGGCAATTGCGGTTGCCAGTGGAATCAGCAGGAGATTGCGCGCGCTCCGTTCCAGGCACACGCTGCCTGCGCTGTTACATCCCGGGCATCGGGGTATCCAGAGCCATTTCTTCATGACGTCGCACCATCATCGCCGGCACACGTCAGATCGGCCACAGGCTCCCACGCAACGCCGTCTTCACCGTCCCGCCCGCTGCCGCGCCCCGACCAGCGCCTCGAGCACCTTCACCCGCAGCCGGTTCCACTCCTCCGGATTGTGCGACCAGTCGCCGGGAGCGCCATACTCACGATGCGGCTCGTACAGGCACGGGCCCATCACCGTCTCGAGCATCGCCAGCGCCGTCTGCCGGTCGGTCGCCCCCTCGAGCAGCCGCAGATACTCGTAGTCCTGCGCGCCTCGGCGGAAGCTTTTCAGCCGGATCGACGCCACCGGCCCCTTGACCCCGTCCTCGCCCGGATAGTCCGGGTAGACCACGAATCCCGCGAGGTTGTGCACCACACCGCGCTCGGCGTAGACGCTGTTGCGCGGGTCGACCCAGACGTTGTCCGACTTGCCAGTGAAGCCCAGCTCCCACAGGATGCAGCCGTCCAGCCCGTACTTCCACGCGATGACCGGCCAGGTCGCCAGCCCGATCGTCTCGTCGTCGAGGCAGTAGCCGCCCACGCTCGGCTCGCGGTTCTGGTAGAACCAGGTCACCAGGTCCGGCTTGATGGGCTTGCGGCCCAGCAGCTGCGAAAAGTCGGTCCGCTTGAAATCCGCCACGCAGCACCACAGGTCGATCGCCGGAAACAGCGCGTCGAGCATCTGCTGCTCGGTGTAGCCGGGGATCACCCGGCTGATGTCGTGCAGGTGGTTGATGTCGCCGCGGAAGTACACTCGATCCGCCCCGGCCGATTTGACCAGGTCGCCGAAGTAACGGATGTTCTCGATCGCCTCGACGCTGGTCGGCTCGTCCAGCCCGTTGATGAAGAACATCATCCGGGTATCGGTCCAGCCGTTTTTCGTGAAATGGTCGGAGAATTCGCGCAGCGCCTTGCGGACCGCCTGGTCGTAGGCCGGCGTGTGCATCGCATCCTTGGGCATCGGCCAGGCGTGACTGCCCAGGATCTCGAACGGCAGGTAGACCCACGCCAGCGGCCGCCCCTGCCCCGGCCCGCGATAGCCAGCCGCCTCAGAGAAGGCCTCGCCGGTGAAGTACTTGCCCATCTCGGAGTCGTAGCTGCCCCAGTCGATCTCGACCTTCTCGCCCTCGCCCGAGACCGGCGGGGCGACGTAGTGCTCATGCACGCCCATGCGGTGACGGTGCGCCATCTGGTAATATCGCAACCGCGTCTCGCTGCCCTTGCGGCCGATGCTGCCGTAGTTGTTGAGCCCGACCTCGCAGGCGAACTCGTCGCTCAGCGTCACGTCGTAGACCTTCAGGTCCACCGGCAGCACGTGCTCGCCGAGCCCGCGCCCGCTGACCGTCACATTGCCGCTATACTCACCCGGCGGCACGTCCCGCGGCACGTAGACGTCGATCCAGACGGACTGCCATTTCTGGCCGGGGATGGCATTGTTGCGGTCGGGGATGTCGAACGGCATGCCGAACCCACCGCCCGCGCCAGCCGGGATGAGCGCGTCGGCGTACCAGCCCTTGCCCAGGTTGTATCCGGCCGTGGTCGAGTCCTTGTCGCTCGAATTCTGCGTGACGTTGAGGTACCACTGCTTGAGCACATGGACATCACGCTTCGCCGAGATGACACCGGGCCCTTTCAGGTCGCTACAGATGACGGTGACATCCTCGGCGGGCCCGCGGATCTGCAGCTGCACGCCGACGACCTCGTTGCGGGCGGCCCGCAGGGTGATTCGGCTGGCCTCGGCGTCCCAGGCGAGGTTCTTGCGGGTGTAATCGAAGTCCGCGGGGATCGGGTTGCCGCCCTTTCGCTGCTCCTCGCGGACGCGTCCGGTCAGCGGATCGACACGGAAGCCTTCGCCGATCGCCCAAACCACCGGCGCCGCCACGGGCTCGGCAGCGACAGCCGGCTGCGTTGCCGGGACGACACCTTCTTCCGCCGCAAACACACCGGACACCACCAACAACATGCAGAACAAGCTCACGCAAATCGCGTTCATGTCAGCACCTCACAGTTACCGGGTCCCACAGTCGCGGGATCCCTGTGAACAACGTGACTCAACCCGCCAGGCATCGAACGCAGATACTCCACGATGAATGCCGGCTTGAGCACGTAGTCCGAAAGATCGCCACGCCGCACCCATTCGAACACTTCACGGGAACGGACAATCAACAACGATGGATCACTGTCCCACCGCACGGCGTAGTAGATGCAGTGCTCGTGGTAGCTGCGTCCAGCCAGGGAAAAGAAGTTCTCCGAAGTGAGTAGTGGCTGTAGGATCCTGTAGTCACCTGCCACCTCCTCGGACAGTTCCCGTCGCAGGGCCTCGAGGGACGTTTCGCCACAGCGAATGCGCCCGCCGGGCACAAACCACCACTGCTCCTCGGGCAGGCGGCACAAAAGCACCAGGTCACCGCAGAAGATGAATGCCCCCGCCCGAAGATTGACGATCGTCCCATCGAGATCGAACGTGATATCGGTCATGTTCCCATCGCCCTTCCTTGCGGGCAACATTCGGGCGGCACGTCGCAGGACCG
>JAWLBS010000079.1:2893-16464 GCA_041687575.1 Phycisphaerae bacterium
ATCTCGTCGTTGCCGAACCGGCTGTAACCCGCCTCGTTGCCGGCCCCCGCCATGTGCGGGAAGAGCGACACGTTCGGCAGCGAGCGCAGGGGGCTCTCCTCCGGCAGGGGTTCGGCCTCGAACACGTCGAGCAGCGCGTAGATCCGGCCCTTCTGCAATTCGGCGACCAGTGCCGGCTCATCGATGATCGCCCCGCGGCCGACGTTGATCAGCGTCGCCCCGTCACGCATCTTCGCCAGCCGGTCGGCATCGAGCAGGTGGTACGTCTTTTCGGTCAGACCCGACAGGATGTTGACCACGTCGCTGGTCGCCAGCAGCGTATCGAGGTCGACCAGCTCCACCCCCAGTTTCGCCGCCTCGTCCGGCCTGGTGTGCCGGCTGTACAGCACGATCCGCGGCTCCATCGCCTTGAGGAACTGGATGTACCACCGCGAGATCGCGCCCAGGCCGATCACCCCGATCGTCGCCTGGCACATCGGCGTGGCGGTCATCCCGCTCTTGTGGAAGGCCTTCCATTCGTACCGGCCGGCCGGGGCGTGCATCGGGTCCATGAACTGCCGCGCCCGTCGCAGGCTCATCAGCGTGAGCATGACGTTGAACTCGGCGACCTGCCGGGCCATCACGTCGTTGCTGCTGCTGACGGCCACGCCGCGGTCGTAGAGGGCCTCGCTGGCGATCGAGCCGACCGAGCCAGCCGTGTGCATCACCAGCTTCAGCGCATCGGCCCTGGCGAGCACCTTCTCGTCGAGCTGGGGCGTGCCCCAGCCGGTCACGCAGATCTCCACGCCAGCCAGGGCGTCCGCGAGCTCATCGGGCGTGTACTGCCGCTCGTGGGGGTTCCAGGTGACGCTGGCCAGGCTGTTCAGCCGGTCCACCTGCTCGGGCGGGTAGATCAGCGGACGGACCCAGTCGTTCGGCCAGCAGACGATTGTGTTCGGTTTTCGTGCCATGATGACTCCGGGATCGGAAAGGTCCTTCGGGCCGACGGACGACGTCGATGCCGGGTCATCTCGCCCCGGCCGCATCGCCACGCGACAGGACACAGCCTGCCACCGCGCCGCCGGGAACCTATACTAAGAGGCAGGGCGCCACCGTCAACGGGCCGGTGTGCATCCGTTATCCGGTGGCAGTGAAGTCCCGGGCGGCGTTTCCGGGGGTCTGACCCCGTAGCGTACGCTTCCCAACGGAATCAACGCCTGGATTTCGCGGCGGGCTGGATGCCTGTGCAGGCCACCGGGGTCTGACCCCGTGGCGATGGAGTCGGGGCGGTTTCCCCCAGGGGATCAGACCCCGGTGGATCGCTCAGGTATTGGTGCATCCAAGGGGATCGGAACGGTGGACGCGAACGCAGGCGTGCTACCAGGGGTCAGCCCCCCGGCAGGCGAGCGGCTCTGCCACTGATCGTTGGTGGGCCGGCTGTTGACTTGGCGGCCGTGACGGGTAGATTCGTGGTTTTCACCCCTGCGGCCGGTGCGGTACCTGGCCGGATCCGCCGGGCTCGCCGGCTGCCGGCAAACGCGAGGCGACGCACACGAAACATACAGGAACCGTCCCATGAAGAAGCTGATCGAACTGATGAAGTCGCAGACCCTGGCCCCGAAGCTCTCCCCGGCCGACGCCCGCGCAGTCCGCACGGTCCTGGCCAAGGTGGTCGAGATGGACGTCTACGCCGCCAGCATCACGGCCCTTCAGGGGGCGATCATGGCCATGGCCCGCAACGGCGGCGTCAGGCACCTGGTGATCCTCGGCGACCAGTCGAGCATAGTCCTCCAGCAGTTCAACGGCGTTGACCGCAAGGTCGATCTCGACGGCCAGCCGGCGGTCGTGCGTGTCTGCCACACCGACGCGACCAACACCGTCGCCCTGCGCAAGCTGCTGCCGTACACCGCCCCGAGCCTGGTCGGCCTGAAGACCAGCGCCGGGCTGGGCGACCGGCTCGGCATGGCCACGCCCGGGCACGTCCGGGCGGTCGAGGGCACAGGGGTGGTGCCGTTTTTCGCCCAGCAGTCGATCCGCGAGATGACCCGCACCCAGCGCACGCCCCAGGAGGTCATGGACGACGCCAGCTGGGGCGTCTTCCAGGCCGGCTGGCGCGAGGGCTTCGGCTCGGACGCCGACCACCTCAAGACGACAGAAGACATTGACTTCACCGCGGCCGCCGGCTTTACGATGTTCACCATCGACCCGGGCGACCACGTCGATAACGCGGCCGGCACCGACGACCTCAAGACCCTCCGGGCCAAGTACGAGAAGCTGCCGTGGGCCGACCTGGAGAAGGACACCCACGCCTGCCGCAATGACTACCTCAGCGGCCCGTTTGCCATCGAGGGCATCGGCGCCTGGCAGATCAAGGAGGAGGAGTTGCTGCGGGCGGCGTGCAAGTACGGCCGGGCGATCGCCCACACCGCCAAAATGGCGCAGCACCTCGACAAGGTCAAGGGCCCGGGCAACTACGAGATCGAGATGAGCGTCGACGAGACCGACTCGCCGACCACGCCGGTCGAGCACTTCTACGTCGCCAATGAGCTCAAGTGCCTCGGCGTGAAGTTCGTCGGCCTCGCCCCGCGGTTCATCGGCAAGTTCGAAAAGGGCGTGGACTACCAGGGCGACCTCGAAGAGTTCGAGCGCCAGTTCGCCCAGCACGCTGCCATCGCCCGGCACGTCGGCCCATACAAGATCAGCATCCACAGCGGCAGTGACAAGTTCATGGTCTACCCGATCGCCGCGAAGTACACCCAGGGGCTGGTACACCTCAAGACAGCCGGCACGAGCTACCTCGAGGCGATTCGCGTGCTCGCGAAGCGCGAACCGGCCCTGTTCCGCGAGATCATGCAGTTCGCGATCGACCGCTACGAGACGGACAAGGCGTCGTACCACGTCAGTGCGACGCTCGGCAAGGTCGCCAGGCTCGACGATGTGGCCGATGCCGACCTGCCCGCCTATCTCGACGACTTCCACGCCCGGCAGGTGCTGCACGTGACCTTCGGCAGCGTCCTGACGACCAAGGCAGATGACGGCTACCTCTTCCGCGACCGACTGCTGGCCGCCCTGCGCGACCACGAGGTCGACTACGACGAGTACCTCTTCCGCCACCTGGGCAAGCACGTAAAACCGCTGGCGAAGAGGTAGCTTGCGGACGCGTCAGGCTCCGCACCTTGCAGAAACAAACCGCGACCGTGAGGGAGCGGTAGTGCCGGGTGCCATGGCCGCGATGTTTGCCACGGCGTAGCCGTTGTCTGGCGAAGCCGGGTATGCGGCCATGGAATTCTGCAGATGCGCAGCGTGCTCTTTCCGGAACTACCGCCCAATGCTGTCATTCTGAGCGCATGTAGGGCGGGCTGCGCCCGCCAACGCTGTCTGAGCGCAGCGAAGAATCTCTACTGGACAGCGGCCCCATGGTCTGGCGCCCTGCGAGGTAGAGATCCTTCACTTCGTTCAGGATGACGACTTGTTGTTGTTTTTACATCTATGTAAGCTGCGGAAGGTCGTTGTCGCCCCACCGCGGCGGACGCTACTCGCGCGCCGCCTCGACCATCGCGTGGAGGTTCTCCTCCGACACCGCGTCGGGGTCGTAGGTGCAGCCCGGGGTGATCAGAATGGGCCGGTCGCCGGCCTGGGCGCGGGCCTCGCGGACCTCGCGGCGGACGTCCTCGGGCCTGCCCTTTGCGAGCGTCTCGAGGTTGTCCACGCCGGTGGCGATTGCGGGCCTCAAGGTAGCCTTGACCTCGGCGATTGTCGGGCCGGTCATCCGGTCGGCCCAGTTGAGGACCTGCACATTCGGGTATTTGGCAAACCGGTCGAAGTTCAGCGGCCGACCGCACGTGTGCAGCATGTTGAACGTCGCCCCCTCGGCCGCCTCCAGGATCATCCGGTCCAGCGGCGCGACGATCTCGTCGTAAGTGCCTTTGCCATTGCGGTCGGTATCGACCCAGTCGTCGCGGACCGAGAGGAATACCCCGTCGGCGCCGGCCTGGATGCAGGCGCGGGCGAAATCAGCCAGCGAACGGGCGATCCGCCCGAGGACATCGGCCAGACGCTGGCGGTCGGCGGCGAGCAGTTCGCTCATCTGCTCATCGCGGACGTCCTGCACGGGCGACATCACGGGCGGGCCGTGGTGCATCTTGGGCGGCTGAACCATGCCGCGAAGCACCGCCCACGGGTTGAAGATCGTCGTGGTCATCAGGACCTCGCCCTTGAGCTGCCTGGCCAGCCCTTCGATCACCGCGAGCTGGTCGGCGAACTGCGGCGCGTCGGTGCCGTGCACCGCCAGCCGGTCGAGGTCGTCAGCCGACTCGACCAGCGCGATGTCGCGGGGATAGCCGTTGTCGTTCATCACCTTGAGAAAGTCGAGGTCGAACTTCTCGAGATGCCCGATGTGGGCGTCGATTGCGGCCTGGCCCGAGACGTGCTCGCTGTCGAAGTGGTACCAGAAGCTGACCGGGATGCGGTCGGGCTTGCGGCCGGCGAGTACGGCGCTAACGCGTTCGGCTCTGTTCATGTCGTCGTCCTTTTCGCTATTGCATGGAAACCGCGTGTCGTCAGGTACTCTATGGTATGCATGATGTTGCGGTATGTGAATCTTAGCGCAGCATGGTGTATGGGCCGTCGGGGATCACGGCGATGCGGGCGGCGGGGTGCTTGGCCAGGTACGTGTCGATCGCCTGCTGGACGCGCTGGGGGGCGGGGGCCTGGCCAAGAACGGGCGTGACGGCGATGCGGGGCTGCAGGTTGGCCGGGACGCCATCGCTGACAAACCAGAGCCGCCGGGCGCCGATTCGCTGCAGGACGCGGCAGTGCATCTGGTACTGCCACTGGTCCAGCCGGGTCTCGTTGGAGGCGGCGATGCTCGCCAGAAAGCCCCGCCAGTCGTCGCCGCAGGCGAGCATCAAGTCGGTGTAGGCCTTCGAGCCGATCCCCTCGGAGCACTGCGAGGCGATCAGCAGCGTCGAATCCGCCCGCAGGGCCGGAAGCGCCCCGCACATGCCCTTTACAGTCTGGTAGAACGTCGCATCCAGCGGATAGCCGCCGCCGGAGGTGATCACCAGGTCGTACGGGGCGGACACAACCGCGCTGGTCCAATCGGCCACGTCCCGGCAGCCGGCCAGGTGCGCCGCGTCCAGGTCGCCGGCGTAGATCCCTGCGACCTGCTTGTCGCGGGTGACCGCCACATTCAGCAGAAAGTCCACGCCCACCCGCCGGGCGACCGACAGGGCGATCTTGTGACACGGGTTGCCGTCGAGTACGCCGCTATCCGCCTTGGGGTCGGCGAGCGTGCGGTGGCCGTGGAACCGCTGGATCGTCGCCAGATCGACCAGCGCCGGGCAGACGCCCTTGCGGCCGCCGGAGTAGCCCGCCATAAAGTGCGGCTCGATGTAGCCGGTCACGATGCGAAAGTCGGCCTCAGCGAAGCGGCGGTTGATCGAGACGGGCGGCTCGTCGCTGACGCGGACCAGCGTCTCGGGCCGATCGCCGCAGTGGTCGATCACCTCGACCCGGCCGAGCAGGTCGTCGCCGAGCAGGACCCGGTGCTCCTCAGGCGTCGACGGCCGATGCATGCCCGTGCCGATGATGACGACGACCTGCGAATCGGCGATGCCGGTCTCGTTCAGACACGCCAACAGCGGCGGCAGGATGGTCTTGTTGGGCACGGGGCGGGTGATGTCCGAGATCGTCACGGCCACAGTTTGCGGTTTCCGCTCGGCGAGCAGGGCCGACAGAGAAGGCGAGCCGATCGGGCTGGCCAGGGCACCGCGAACCGCCGTCTCCGGCTGCGCCACCGGCGAGACCGCCTGGCCGGTCAGCACGTCGGCGGTGGCGGGGACGCGGAGTTCCAGGCCTTCTTTGCCGTAGGACAACCTTACCGATTTCATGCTGACCTCCCGCCGTCATCCTGAACGAAACGTATGCGCCCGGCACTGTCATCCTGAACGCAGTGAAGGATCTCTGCAGAGCGGGGCGCTAAACCATGGGCACGCTGTCCATTCGAGACTCTTCGCTGCGCTCAGAATGATAGCGTTGGGTGGTGGTTACAGACGGAACATGCTGCCCATCCGAAGGATTCCATGGCCACATACATCGTGGCCATGGCACCCGGCACCCGATTTCGCACGGTTATCTGGCGGGCGCAGCCCGCCCTACACCCTATTCGCCTTGCTCATCCGAGGGCGCGGGCTGGGCGATCGGCGCGTCGCCCTGACCCGCTTCTTCATCGTCGCCGCCTTGCGGGGCGGCGCCCTCCTGCTGGGTCCCCTGCTCGCCGGCCGGGGCCTGCTTGCCAGCCACCTCCAGGGCGCGGCGGGTCGCCTCGACGACCTCGTCGGCCGGCAGGATCACGCCGGACATCATCTCCTGCAGGCTCGCCATCCGCGAGAACATCGCGGCCGGGCTCTCGTCCATGTCCTCTTCCGAGGGCGTCTGCAGCACGGCCACGCCCAGGACCTGGCCGTCGGTCGTGAACAGCGGCAGGCCCAGGTTGCTGGTCAGCGGCAGCGTGGGCACGTAGAGCCGGCGGGGCTTTCTGGCGGTGCCGGCTACCCGCGTCTCGTTGACGACCGAGACGCGGTCGAAGAACTTCGACAGCCGGCGAACGCCCACCAGCGGCTGACCGACCTGCGCCTCGCCGGCTGCCTTCTTCAAATCCACGTAGGGCAGCGGCTTTTCGGGCTCTTCCTTGAGCCGCACCCACGCCAGGTCGAGTTCGGTGTCGCGGGCGACCACGCGGGCCTCGAGGCCCTCGACGTCCTCGCCGATGAGGACCTTGATATCGGTCGGCGTGGTGGTAATCTCCTGCCCCAGGCTCCGCATGAACCCGCCAATCCCGCCGAGCTGCGTGTTCGAGGCGAGCACCAGACCCTTGGAGTCGATGAGCACCCCGGTGGTCTCCATCTCGCTCTCGACCTCACCCATGCCACCCATCTTGACCTGCAACAGGTACTTGATGGTCACGAAGGCGGGAGACTTCTCCTTGAGGATCCGCTGGTAGTCCTGCGCGGACTGGGCCCGGGCGATCGATGCCCCCATCGCCACCGCCGCCGCCACTGCCAGCACCGTCACCATTTTGCTGCCGCCGTACCGCATGAAGTCGCTCCTTTTCTGAGATCCACGTTCAGTCCGCCAGGCGACGTGCCCTGCGGGACGAAGCGCGAGGTTCCGGTGAGCAACAAGCCCACGCCATGGTTTACTTGTCCGCCATCTGGACCATATTCCCGCCGTCGTCACTGGAGATCGGGTTCCAGTCCGGCTCGGTGTACTGGAAGTGCGTCCGCTGGCCGCGCAGGACAACGAATACGACGCGGTCCGGCTGGGCCTTTGCGACCGCCTTCATGGCCTTGCGATAGCTGTCGATGTCCTTGATATCATAGCCGTCGATCCGCTGGATGAGGTCGCCGGAACGGATGCCGCCCAGGCCGGCCCAGCCCGCCGCCTCGACGCCCGAGACGACCACGCCCTGCACGTCCTGGCCCCAGCGGTTGTCATCGCGGTCGAAGAACGTCAGCTCGCGCACGACGATCTCAAAGTCGCTGTTCTTGTCGCGGATCGCCTCGTCTGGAGTGATCTGCGTCCGCTCCAGCTCGACCGTTACCTCGCGGGGCTCACCGGCCCGAAGGACCGCCAGCCTCGCCGATTCCCCGATCCGCAGCTGCCGGACCCGACGGGCGAACAGCCCGCTGTCCTGCATGCCGCGGGGTTTGATCGCCTCGCCGTTGAGGCCCGTGACGATATCGCCAACCGCCAGGTCGCTCCCGGCGGCCAGCGTCTGCGGGTAGATCCGCGTGATGCGATAGCCCAGGGCGGTGGCGTTACCGAGCTTCTCGGCCAGTTCCTTAAGCACCGGCTGGGTGTCGATGCCGATCCAGGCCTTGGGCACCTCGCGCGGCGGGTCGTCGTCGTTGTCGTCCTTGGGCTTGAGCAGCGTGACGTTGTTGCGGCCGCCCCGGTCGAACTGCACCAGGATGCTCCTGGGGGGCGAGTCCGATTCGGTCATCTCGTCGTAGAAGCCGATCAGCGCGTCGAGATCCTCGATCCGCTGGCCGTCAACCGTCTGGATCACGTCGCCGCGATACAGGGCCGGCTCGGCCAGGGCGGCAGCCCCGCCGTCGCGCACACCCGAGACCATCACGCCGGCTGTGCTGTCGAGGTGGTTGTCGAAGGCCATCTTTTCGGTGATCTGCATCCCGGTCAGGCCCCACAGGCGGAAGGCAACCTCCTCGCCACGGTCCTTCTGGAGCCTCTTGGTGACGATGGTTGCCTCAACCGCCTCACCGTCGCGCTGGTACTTGACCTTCAGTTTCGAGCCGACCGGCAGATCGGCGACCCGCTTGAGCAGCGGCGGCACCTGCTCGGAGAACCGCACGTTGACCGGCTCGCCGTCGATCGCCACCAGGACGTCGCCAGCCCGGATCCCCGCCTCGTAGGCCGGCTCGCCCTTGACGACCGAGTTGATCAGCACCCCCTGCTCCAGGCCGGTCTTCTCGATCGGCTTGATGCTCACGCCGATCCAGCTGCGGGGGACCTCGCCGTATTCGATCAGGTCCTCGGCGACCTTGCGCGCCAGGTTGCTGGGGATGGCGAAGCCCAGCCCCCTGCCGCCGAGCTCGTTCACTCCGACGACCTCGCCAGCCAGGTTGACCAGCGGCCCGCCGCTGTTGCCCGGGTTGATCGCCGCGTCATGCTGGATCCACTGGGTGAACAGACCCGTCCGCTGGTACGCGTCGAGCTGCATCTCGCCGTCGTCGCCGGCCATCTCGCCCGCGAAGACCCTCTGGGGGTTGGAGACGATCCCCAGCGTCACACTGCGCGACAGGGCGAACGGCGAGCCCATCGCCATCACGTAATCGCCGATCTGCAGATCGTCGCTGTCACCGAAGGTCGCCACCGGCAGCGGCTCGTCGCTCCGGCGCTGATCGAGGTCGAGTTTGAGCACCGCCAGGTCCGTCAGCGGGTCCTCGCCGACCAGCTGGGCGTCGATCTCTTCCTTGCTGGCCAGCGTGCAGCGGAACTTCCTGCCGTCGCTGGTCACGTGATGATTGGTCAGGACGTAGCCGTCCTCGGAGATGATCGTACCGCTGCCGACCGAGCGGCTCTTGTGCTCCTTGCCGCCGTAGTAGTCGACGGTGACCACGTAAATGTTCACCAGCGCGGGAAAGACCCGGTCGCGGCTCTGGGCGACCACCTTGCGGAGGTTCGTCCGCAGATGATCGACGTCAGCCGGACTGACCGAGGTCGTCGCCGTCCCCTTCGTGCAGCCGCTCAGCGCCGCAACCGCCAGCGCCCCGCCCATCAGGACCATACATCCAAACCGCCGCATGCGATGCAGACCCGCCAGTGCCATTCACCACTCCTGTCGTGTATACAGCCTCGATCGCGCCGCCCGGACCATCCCCCGCAGCCACGAAACGAACAGGCGAATAGTTTGCCCGAAGTGTCGGATATCCGCAAGCGGGGGTCGGGTCTCGGGGGTCGGGTCTCGGGTCTCGGGTCTCGGGTGACACGGACTCGGGGTCTGACCCCCTGGTAGGACGCCTGAGTCGAGTCCACCGCCCCAATTCCCGTGGGTGCACCAATACCTGAACGATTCAACGGGGTCTGACCCCCCGGCGCCCCCCCCACGGGGGCAGACCCCAGGGACGTACACAGGCATCCAGGCCGCCATAGGATCCCGGCGTTGGTTCCGCCGGGAAACGTGCGCATCGGGGGTCAGACCCCTAGCAAACGCCACCCAAATCAGGATGCACCCGTGTGTCGGGTCTCGGGGTTCGGGTCTCGGGTGCCGGGGTTCGGGACGGCAGGAGGCAGTGGCCGTGACCGACACGGCACTGAAACCAGCCGCCGGACCGTCCCGCCCGAAGACCTGGCCGCCGCACCTGCGCTGGCGACGCCCTATGCCCGGTACGGGAACATCTCGTCCATCTCGGCCGTGGCGAACTCCACGACAAACGGCGTGAGCCGGCCGACCACCGCCTCTATGTGCTTGCGGCCCTTGTCCGCCGTCGCCTTGTAGGGGTTGCCCACGCCGCTGTTGGTGGTCAGCTTGTCCCACGGCCGGGTGACCTTGACCCACCCCTTGTTGACCGCCTCGAACCGCGTGGTGCGGACGGCCCCGTCGTCGGCCTGGTCCAGCGGGGCGACCAGGTCGGCGAACAGGTGCAGGCCTACGCTGGTCTCCATCTCGTCGGCGTGGTCGCCGACCTGGCTGAAGGTCTTGCGGACGGTGTCGTCGCAGACGGTGTACCAGTTGCACACGGCGATGAACACGCCCGAATCGAACAGCTCGCGCTGCATCGGGTTGAAGTCGTTGCCGCCGTGGCCGTTGATCAGCAGGAGCTTCTTGACCCCGGCCGCCCGGACGCTGGCGACCACGTCTTTGAGCACGGCGAATTGGGTGCTGGGGTTCATGTTGATCACCAGCGGGAAGGCCATCATGTTGGTGTTGACGCCAAAGGGCACGGTCGGCAGCAGGTAGACCCGCGCCCCCTGCTGCCAGGCATTCGCGCACAGCATCTCGCCGATCTTCGTGACCGTCAGGGTGTCGGTCGCGTAGGGCAGGTGGAGGTTGTGGCACTCGGTCGCCCCCCACGGCAGGATGACCGCCTGGGGCGGATTGTTGCGGACCGATTCGAGGTTCGCTTCATTCAAGACATATGGACGCATGGGCTTGCTCCCTTTTGCATGAACACTCCGCCGGCACCCCGGACGGATCAGACTGCCTTTGGTTATGCAACGGTAACGCCCGGTAGCCTACCGCATGCCGCCCCGCCGGGCCAGCACCGACCGGACGAAAGCCTTTGCGCCCCAATCCGTAGGGCGGGCTGCGCCCGCCAGCCGTTGTCGTCCTGAACGAAGTGGTTGTCATCCTGAACGAAGTGGGGATACACTTCCGAGCCGTAACGACTGAGGATCGCAACCGAATGCCGAGCCCGAACGACAACCCGATCCGCCCCTGGACCTTCGCAGGCATCATGCTCTCGTACTGGTGCAATGCCCGCTGCGAGTTCTGCTACGTCTCGTGCGGGCCCGATGCCAGCCACTGGGCCGAGCCGCGCGATGCCGTCCGGTGGTGGCGGGAGCTCGCCGACCTCGCCCGCGGCCACGGTAAGCGCCTCAAGGTCCACCTCACCGGCGGGGAACCGTTCGGCAACTGGCCCGTCCTGCTGGAGACCGCCCGACTGGCCCATGCCGAGGGCCTGACCGCCGGCGGGGCCTTTCAGAAGGTCGAGACCAACGCCTTCTGGGCCGACGGCGAGGACATCGTCCGCGAGCGGGTCGGCCAGCTCGATCGCCTGGGCATGCGAAAACTGGCCATCTCAGCTGACCCCTTTCACCAGCGGTTCATCCCCCCCGAGCGGGTGCGCACCTGTGTAGAAACGGCCCGGAAGGTGCTGGGCGAGGACCGCGTCCAGGTCCGATGGCTCGACTGGTACGAACAGATGCGCGACACCCGCGACCTGAACCGCCAGCAGTGGGCAGCCATCGTCCGCGACGCCCTCGCCCGGCACCCCGAGCGCCTCGTCGGCCGCGCCGGCCGGCGGGTCGCCCCGCTGCTGGAGGGCGAGCCGGCCGAGGCCTTCGCCGGCCAGACCTGTCAGCGCGGGATCCTCGGCGCCAAACACGTGCACATCGACCCCTGCGGCAACGTCTTTCCCGGCACGTGCGCAGGCGTCATCCTGGGCAACGCCCAGTACAGGCCTATATCAGCAATATGGAGTGATGTCACGGAAAGGTACGCCGGCAACCCGGTGCTCGCCGCCCTGATCGCGGGCGGGCCGCACGCCCTGAGCCGCTGCGCAGAGGCAGGCGGCTTTCAGCTGCACCCGGCGGGTTACGCCACGAAATGCCACCTGTGCAGCCACGTCAGGCGGTTTCGGTTCGAGCGGGGGGAGTTTCCCGCGACGATCGGGCCGGGCCAGTGCTACCCGCCCGACGACCTGCCAGCCGATCCGGACGACCCATAGATCTTCGCCAGGTCGATCGGCTGATCGAACTTCACAGCCACCTCGTGCAGCATCGCGCGGATATGACGGCAGCGAACCACCGTCGCCCCCACGGTCAGACCTGCCCCGCCGCGGGTCGGCAGCTTCACCGTGCACGGTCGGCCGTCCCACATCATGTGGCTGTGCAGAAAGGCCATTCCGTGGGCCGAAAGGTTGCGGGTGGGCACGACGAAGGCGATATCGCGGTCGTTGTCGCCGGGCAGCACGATCGCGTTGCGGACGCGGAATCGCAGGCGGCGGCTCTGTCGCTGATCCTGAGCCACCTCGCCCTCCGTCCTGTCCAGCAGGTCGAGCAGCCGGACCAGGATCGGGTCCTCCACCCTGACCGAGTTGATCCGCACGATCGTGCCTTGCAGCGTTGCTATACTGGAAATCAAATGAAATCTCCCCTGCCGGTAGCGGTCCTGTCCCAGCCCCAAGCCGAGACATCCTTCGCCGCAGCGACCCGACAGTGAAGTATCGGCAGAAAATCGAGGGCGATTTATCCATGACCACTCGCTGTCATCCTGCGCAGGGGGGCGCAACTTCCACTTCGGCGGACGGGCACCTACAATAGACCGAACAGAGAAACACGGTCCGATATATGTCCGCAGGAGGCGCCTCTTGGCTCGAAACGATCTGCCCGACATCGTCCGCCAACCGCTGACCGATTCCGCCCGCCGGCGCTGCCTCGACCTGCTGGCCGACCTGCTCCGCCGGCCGACGGCGCCGTTCGTCGAAGACCGGGTCCTCGACTTCGTCCGCGACTTCGCCCGCGATCGCGGCTTGCGCTGCGATGCCGACCGGTTCGGCAACCTGCTGGTGCACGCAGCCAGAAAGCTGCCCAGCCGACCGCTCGTGATCATGGCCCACGCCGACCACCCGGGCTTCGTCGCTCGCGGAATGGACGGACCCGGCCGGCTGCTCGCAGACTGGCACGGCGGGGTCGAACCGGACTATTTCGTCGGCACGCCCGTGCGGTTCCACCCGGCCGGCGACAAGAGCGTCCGCGGCACGGTTCGCAAAATCGTCCGCATCGAAGGCGAACCGCCCCGCCGGCGAGTCCGCCAGGTTCTCGTGGAGATCAAGGACGACGTGCCGGCTGGCTCGCCGGGCGGCTGGGACGTACCGCTGTTTCGCATCCGCGACCGCCGCATCGACGCCCTGGCGATTGACGACCTGGCCGGCCTGGCGGCGGCACTGGCGGCGTTCGATCTGCTGGCCAAATCCCTGCCCAGCCACGCGGCCGTGCTGGTGACCCGCGCGGAAGAGGCGGGCCTGATCGGCGCGTCGGCCGCCGCCTTCGGCAAGGTCCTGCCCGGCGAGTCAGCCGTAATCTCGGTCGAGTGCAGCCAGGCCCAGCCCGAGGCCCCCGCCCGGTCCGGGCCGATCGTCCGCATCGGCGACCGTGCGAGCATCTTCGACCCGGATCTGAGCGACTGGCTCTGCCGCACCGCCAGCCAGATCGCCCGGCATGACGACTCCTTCGGCTGGCAGCGCAAGCTCATGCCCGGCGGGACCTGCGAGGCGTCGGTCTTCCGCGCTGCCGGCTACCGCGCCGCCGGCCTGTGCATCCCCCTGGGCAACTATCACAACCGCGAC
>JAWLBS010000080.1:0-1420 GCA_041687575.1 Phycisphaerae bacterium
GCGACCTTCTTGAGGTCCACGTCGCCGAGGGTCTGCCAGAAGTGGATCTGGAACGACTCGAACCCGTGCGGCAGGATCTGCTCGATGTACGACGCCGTCTTGGCCCCTTTGCCCGCCATCGTACCGATGCGGATCGTGTCCTGGAACATCCGAATGTCCTTTCGTTTTATGAATTGCTGCCTGTTTCGTTCGTTTCGTCAAGCAGTCCGGCCAGCCACTTTGAACCTGCCGCCGGATCAGATTCGCCAGACACTGTCTGGCCTTTCCAGGCGGCCGGCGCTTTCATGCAACGATCCGCCGGGATTGGCGGGCGCAGCCCGCCCTACGTGAATGCCAACGGATGCACCAGCATCACGCCTTCACCGGCACGCGCTGCCCTGTCCGGCTGCTCTCGATCGCCGCAAAGACCATCGCCAGCGACTTGATGTTGTCGTGGCACTCGGTCTGGGGCTTTTCGCCGGTCCGCACAAACGCGAGCATCTCCCGCAGCGCGCCGTGCATGTTCGAATGTTCCAGGCACGGGGCCGGCAGCGCCACCTCCTTGAGCTGCCGGTGGAAGCCCTCGTTGTTGGCCACCTCGACCGCGTGGGCGTTCTCGTCCTTTTCCAGCAGCAGCGTGCCGCGGTCGGTGATGAACCGCCAGTCGCCGTTCCAACTCGTGTGGAACCCCTCGCTGCACCACGAGCCGCGGTAGGTGAAGACCACCCCGTCGGTCATCTCGAAGATGCAGCTGGCCGACACGTCGCCCTTGTACCACGAGCCAGCCGGGTTGAACTCGTGGGCGTAGACGCTCACCGGGTCGGCCCCGCTCATGTACCGCGCCAAATCGAAGTGGTGGATCGCCATATCGAGAATCAGCGGGCTGTCCATCTCGTCGCGGAAGCCCCCGAAGTGCGCGCCGATGTAAAAGTCGCAGTTGATCGTCGTCAGCCGGCCGAGCATCTTTTCGCGGATCGCCCGGCTGACCGCCTCGTGCTTATCGACCCACCGCCGCGACTGGCTGACCATGTACATCCGCCCGGTCCGCTCGGCGGTCGCGACCATCTCGCGGGCCTGCTCGAGCGTCGCGGCCATCGGCTTTTCGCTGACCACGTGACAGCCCATCTCCATCGCCCGGCAGGTCACCTGGCAGTGGGCCTCGGGGATCGTCAGGTCGATCACGAAGTCGGGCTTGTGCTTGTCGATCATCGCCGCCATGTCGGTGGCCGCCTCGGCGCCGACCAGTTCGAACTCGGCGATCCGCTTTGCCGCCTGTTCGGGCCGCAGATCCACCACGGCCGCCACCTGCACGTCCTCGGCCTTTAGCGCCTTGAACCACGCCGCGCTGATCCCGCCCGCCCCGACCACGACCACCCGCTCCGTCGCCATATCCCGCATCTCCGTCCGCAACGCCCGATATCGCAAAACCACCCGCCGCCCG
>JAWLBS010000080.1:1520-16445 GCA_041687575.1 Phycisphaerae bacterium
GCACCGCCGCCCGCCCGTCGTTTCACCTTGCCTGCCCGGGCGTAGCCGTTGTCTGGCGAAGCCGGGTCACCTTGCCACCGTGTCACCTTGTCATCTTCTCCCCCGCCCCTGTCCCTGCCCACTTATGCTGCTACAATCTGGCACGCCCCCAGCCGGCACGGGCGCCGCAGGAACCGCACGGACCGGCAAAAGCCAGAGCACGGAGTGAAATCGATGACCGCAAACCCGATCGTCCCCGAGCCCGACCTGTCCACCGGCACGCTCGACCTGCCGGCGGCGAAGGGCGTCTTCATCACCGGTACCGACACCGAGGTCGGCAAGACCGTCATCGCCGGCGCCGCCGCCGTGATCGCGCGGTCCCGCGGCCGGCGGGTCGGCGTGTTCAAGCCGATCAGCACCGGCTGCCGCCACGACCAGCGGCTGGGCCTGGTCAGCGAGGACGCCGAGTTCCTCGCCGCCGCCGCCGAGACCGCCTACGATGTCCGCACGATCGGGCCCTGCTGCTACCACACCCCGGCTGCCCCGCTGGTCGCCGCCCGTCACGAGCACCGGCCGATCGACTACGACGCCATCTCCACCGCCTATCGCTACATCGTCGACAGCAGCGACTTCGTCATCGTCGAAGGCATCGGGGGACTGCTCGTGCCGATCACATGGAAATATACCGTCGCCGACCTGGCGGCGGCGTTCGGGCTGCCCCTGGTCATCGTCGGCCGGTCGAGCCTGGGCACGATCAACCATACGCTGCTGACGCTCGAGGCCGCCGCCGCGCGGGGCCTGAAGGTCGCCGGCGTGGTCCTCAATGGCTACAACCCCGACGGTGCGACCCTGGCCGAGGAGACCGCCCCCGAGGTCATCGCCGGCGGCAAGAAGGCGGGCCTGCCGCTGATGGTCCCCCGCGACAAGCACCTGGACATCCAGCGCGGCCGCATCGGCCCCGGCATCCTCGGTGCTTTGAAAGAGGCGAGATGGCTTTGACGTGTACGCTCCCCGCCGGGCGTGTCAGGACTGTTTGGATCGGGCACCCTACACCAGCCGCACGTTCGGGTACCGTGGCTTGAAGTAGTGCCCTTTGTGCCGCCGCAGCAGGTACTCCAGCCAGTAGTCGGGCGGATCGTCTCGTACGAACCAGGCCGCCCGGACCGACTCGTCCCCATATTCATCGACCAGGCGCCTGACGAACGCCGGGCTGATCTCGCCGGCATCCATGAACGCCCAGATCGTCTCCAGATGTTCCTCCGTCAGGTCCCGCCCCCGCCGTCGCAGCGCCTCCTGCAGGGTGTGGAATTCCAGCATGAGCTCGAAGCCGCCATCCGGGTTGATGAACATCCCCACGCCATTCTTGTGCTCGACGACGTGCTCGGGCAATGTCAGATTCGGACGCCCTTTGGTCAGGCCGTGCCGACGGGCCACCCGCTCCATGACCTCGCGCGGCCGGGACTCCCACTGGCGGCGCATGGCCTTCTCCCAGTCCGCGGCCATCGACAGCCCGTCCGGGTAGACGACCAGGTCCTTGCCGTAGTAGGCCATGGCCTCTTCATGCAGCGAGCGGGCGTGATCGCGGACCTGGGCCTCGTACTTCTTCCAGAAGCGGCACAGGATCTGCGAACTCGTGCGCTTGGCTTGCTCGCGGAGTTCGGCCGGGGCGAAATCCGCCGCCTCGCCCGGGACCTGTTGCGTGCCCGACCAGTACCACTGGCCCCGCCAGGGAACCAGGCTGCCGAAGACCATCTGGCCGGGCTCGAAGGGGTTGGGGTCCACGGCCACGCGGATCCTGTAGGGCTGGTCGTTGATGACGTTGATCGCGTCGGCCCGCGTCTTTGTCACGGCCTTGATGGCGTAAAACGAGGTGTGCCGCTGGTACCAGCTGCGCAGGTCCCGCCGGTCGTCGTCCGAGATGTCCAGCGCGCCAGCCAGGATGTCGACCGCCCCCAGCCCCGACCACTGCGTGCACTCCTGGCAGAGGAAATCGTCGGCGCGGGCGATGTCGCCCGGTTTGGCCTTCATCTGCCGCATGTAGTCGTCGTAGAAGAGGCGAAACAGGTACGACCACGTGCCAAGCCAGATGAGCTTGCGCTTCACGTCCCAGCCGAACGTGTTCTTCGAGCGGAGAAACGTCTTGTTGGCCGACGTCCGCCCGACGCCGACGAAGGCCGCTTCCAGGAATATCTGTGCATCCCCGGCCAGCAGCGCCAGGTCCGGGGGATCCGGGGCCAGGGCCAGGCCCGGGTTCAGCTGCGGGTACAGGACCCAGAGCAGGTGCTGCACCCGGTCGAAGGTGATGGCCTGCGGGGGTTGCGGCCGGCGGAGCGGCGAGCTCAACGGCAGCGGTGCGCCGAAGAACTTCATGTTATGCGTCTCGTACGCCCGCCACAGACCCAGACCACAGTGCAGGTCCTCGGCCAGCCCGACCAGGATCGCCGCCAGGGTGTCCAGCCCCCGCCGATCCAGCAGAAGCGAGTCATGTACGAAGTCCTTCTGCGTCTGGCTCAGCAGGTCGCGCAGCGGGCGGACCATGCCCGCCAGATGTTCATCCTCGAACGGCGGTTCGTTGGACGTCGAGTGACGAAACCTTTTCATCTCTGCCTCAGGCCTTGCGTGACAGATGGCCTCGTCCCGCAAAATTTATCGCTCACAGGCTGGCGGGGTCTAGCGCATCAACCGGGAAGCCCCTGAAGTCGTCCACATTGAAAGTGAGCACTCATCTTTCGCCTCCATATCTGCGTCGACAACACCATTATATCGACGCCGTCCTGCTTGGCGAAGGCCCGCCTGCAGGACGTAATCTTACGGTTGTGGATCCTTCCCCTTTGCCTCTGGCCGCGCCGGCAGGTGCAGCCCGTCGGCCGACCAGATGAAGGTGTTGGTGCCGTTGCGGGTCTCTACCGCAACCTCGATCCCCTGCTGCGCCTCGCGGAGGGTGACCTTGCGCGCTGACGGGGCGGCGGAGTCTCGCGTGGGTTCCAGCACGGCCGCGTAGCGGACCGACCGCCCGTTGCGGGTGACGGCGATCAGCGGGACGCGATCCTCGACCGACCCGGCCGGTCCCGTCGCCAGATGCAGTTCCGTGTCAGGCTCGCCCCCCAGCAGCAGGTGAGTTTTTACGTCGCCGTCGTCGAACCGCACGGCGATCGCGTCTTCGGCGGCAGCGCGGCGGATGTCGCGGAAGTACTCGCCGCCCTGCAGGCCCGGCAGGCCTTCGACAGGGGGGGCGGCAAGAGGAGTGTCGACGCCGGTGCCACGATTGTGATACAGCCACGTGAACCGGCGCGGCTTGTCAGCCTGCAGGTCGTCGACGACCAGCAGGTATGTTGGCGTCAGCGCCAGCAGCCGCCGGTGCGTCACGCCCTTGTAGGCCCCGCTGCAGCGGGCGGCCGCGGCGGTGCAGCCGGGTTTGTCGCTGAAGAACTCGAGCTCCCCGGCGGCGCCCTCCTGGCTCTGGCCGTCGACAAGCACGGTGTTGTGGCTGATCGTCGCCCGGTACCAGTTGCGGTGAATCGGCAGGCGGTAGGCCTGGCTTGTGGCGCGGCCGGGATCCACGCCGAGTTCCCGCCCCAGGCCGAAAAACACGAAGCTCAATTTATCGAAGTGGCCGTGAAACCCGCCGTGCGGCCCGAAGGTCATCACCGCCGCCAGGCCGGCCGGCCCGTCGCTGCGGAGGATGGCGTGGCCGGTCCCCGGTATGACGGCGCTGTCGAGGGACGGCATGTCGCGTTTGTGCAGCCCCCGGCCGGTCAACACGGTCTCCCAGGTAGGCGCAGCCGGCAGCAGGGCCTCCAGGCCGGCGTCGGGATAGGCCCGACTCGCCAGTTCGAACATCGCGCGGGTCCCGGGGGCGTCCAGGCGGGTATCCACCGCGTCGGCGAAGCGGGGCAGCGTGCCGTCGGGCATCAGGTAGCGGGCCGGCAGCGTAAAGGCCGCCCGCATCTGCGGCTCTCGCCACAGGTCGATCCCCAGCCGCCGGGCGCCCTCGGCCGTCTCGACCAGGGCCATCAGGGCGTAGAAGTGATATCCCCAGCTGTTCTCGTACCACATGCCCTCCGGGGTGATCGAGGCGGTCATCTGGTAGCGGAAGCCGTTTTCGGGATCGTCGATGCCCCTGCGAACCCACTCGGCGTCGCCGAGGACCGCCCCGCCCCAGACGAATGCCGCGTTGTGCCAGGTCTGCCAGTTGCTCTTGCCGGCCCGGTGGCGGGCCATGCCTTCGAGCATCGGGCGGATCAGTCCGTCGTTGATCTTCCGCCGGTCGGCGTCGCTGACGAGGGGGCTGGCGTAGAGCAGGTCGCAGGCCGGCGCGATGGTCCGCGTCATCGAGGATGCCTCGTTGAGGGTCTGCTCGAAGAGGCGCCCGCCGGATTTCGACGCTTCGTCGCCTTCGCGGAGGCCGTTGTCGTGGAAGGTGTAGTCGCGGTACCGCTCGGCGTAGGCCAGCAGGATCTTCCTGGCGTCCGCCGCGAAGGTTTCTTTGCCGGTGATTGCCCAGGCCCAGGCGGCATTTTCGGCGCGGGCGAGATTCTCTTCGTGCCGGATGCGAAAGATCACGTCGTCGTACGGCGGACCGCTGTAGACCTTCTCGCAGAGCGGGCAGCGGTGGTGCGTGTCGTCGATCGTCTCCAGGGCGTGCTGGCAGGCATCGCACTGGTACCACTGGTTGTGCTGGCCGCCGCGCGGCGGAAATGCAACCGGCTCTTCGAGCCGCTCGGTCGCCTTTTGCACCAGCCGGGCGACCACCTGCTGGTCCGGCCCCTCGCCTTGCCAGGCCTTGCGCAGCCGGGCGAGTTCCTCCCCCGTCGCCGCAATCCGCGGCCAGGGACGATCCAGGTCGATCCGTGTCATCTTCGCGGGCTCCGATGGCTGATGGTCCCGACTGGCGGAGGACTTCGCGGCGCCAGCCGGCAGGACCGACAGCAGGACCGCAACCGTCGCAAGGATAGTGATATTCACAAATCGCTCCTGTCCGTGACGTCGCCAACCGGTACGGTACATACACCGGTTGCCATGGTACCGGCGTCAGCGGCCCGGACAAGCCGGGTGCCATGGCCGCGTTGCTTGCCACGGCGTAGCCGTCGTTTGGCGAGCCGGGCGCGTCACGGCGTAGCCGTCGTTTGGCGAAGCCGGGTTGCGGCCATGGAATTCCCCGAATGCGCAGTATGTTCCGTCTGTAACCACCACCCAAAACTGTCATTCTGAGTGAGAGTTGCGCTGTTAAAGAAGGCAACGGTGATGACCGGGCGCCGCATCGCGGCCCGCAAGCGGGCCGGCTAAATGAAGACGCTAATCGCGGGCTTCATTTTCTGCGCCGGGGTCAATAGCCCGCCCTGCATGGCTTGCGGCCCGAGTGCACAGTCGTCAGTTTCCACCGGAGCCCGGGGGAGCCCCCCGATCGTCCGAAGGTCCGGACCCCCGTCGAATCTCGTCCTTCAATTCCCCGATCACCGCCTCCAGCCGCTGGATGTCCTTCGGCCGGGCGGCCTGGCTGACGTCGCGGCCAATGAAGAAACTGGCCAGCACGGCGGCGATATATCCCAGAACGCTGACCGCGTAGATGGACAAAACGAGGGACAGGATCCGCCCCTCCGCCGTCACCGGCCAGTACTGCGAGCCGATGGTCGTCAGCAGCATCGCCGTCCACCACAGGGCGTCCCAGTAGGAGGTGAAGCCGTCCTGCTGGCCGGGGATGTTGGTCTCGAAGGCGTACATCCCGGCCGCCCCCGAGAAGGTGACGATCAGCGTGATCAGGACCACGTAGGCAAAGCCCCGGCGGCGCATCACGTGGCCCAGGGCCCGCATGGAGCGCCGGAAGGAGGCAACCAGCCGCACAAACAGGACCCCCCTCGCCACCGGGGCCATCCGCAGCAGGCGAACGACGTGGAAGATCCGCAGCACCCGGATGGCGGGGATGGCCAGGGAAATACCGACCAGCCAGTTGGCCTTGAGGTAGGCGAGTTTGTCCGGCGCCAGGTAGAACCGAACCAGAAAGTCGACGATGAAGAGGGCCCAGATCAAGTTGAAGACCGTGCCGAGGGCCGGGCTCAACCCGTAAGCCAGTTCCACGATCAGCAGGGCCGTCCAGACGAAGCCGAGCATGGCCATGGTCGTCTCAATGATGCCCCAAACCGCGACCTCCTGTTCGCCGTTTTCCTGGTTCATGCCTGCCCCGGGATGTGCTGATCCTGCTCGACCATCCAACTTTCTCCTTCAGCACAATTTTAGCCGCGGCTGCCCCCGGGCCCGTGGCTGTTGAGCTTGCTGAAGATCAGTCGGGCGATCCGGTTTGTTCATTCGCCTGCGGCATCCCCATCTGCCGCAGCCAGCGATAGTGGGCGGCCAGCCCGGAGGCAAAGGAGTCGTGCTCCCTGTAGGGGATCCCGAAGTCGCGGCAGGTATCCTCCAGGACCTTGGACATGAAGGGGTAGTTCACATGGCAGATCAGGGGGAACAGGTGGTGCTCCTTGTGGTAATTCAGCCCGCCGAGAAGCCAGGTCAGCACGCGGTTGCGCCGGGCGAAGTCCAGCGTGACGGTCGCCTGGTGGACCGCCCAGGGCCTTTCCACCCGGCCGGTATCGGGTCGCGGCAGCGGATAGTCGACGGATCCCGCCGTGTGGGGCATGACGAAGATCAGGACCATCGTGATGCCCAGCACCAGCGAAGCCACAACATAATAGAACAAGACGACCGGGACCGGATGCAAAAGCATCGGGATGACAAGCGCCCAGGCGAAGAAGACCACCTTGCCGGCTACGAAGATGACCAGGTCCCACCCCCGGGGTCGCGGGATCCGGTGGCGCCCCAGCCGGCCGGTGATGATGTATCTGAAACTATCGAGCAGCTGCATCTTGGCGGCCTCGAAGCAGTAGATCGGCCAGAGGTAGAGATGCTGCCACCGGTAGTACCATCGCCACGGCAGGTGCGGCGAGAAGCGGCCGAGGCGGCCGATATCGATGTCGCCGTCATAGCCGGTGATATTGACGTACCTGTGATGAATGACGGCGTGCTTCCAGTACCAGACGTACGAGCTGCCCCCGACCAGGTCCATGGTCATCGCCATCAGCCGGTTGACCCACGGGCGATCGGAATAGGAGCGATGCCCCCCGTCATGCTGGATGTTGAAGCCGATGGCTGCCGTGGCCAGCCCCAGCGAGGCCGAGAGGACAAGTCCCTGCCACAAGGTCGAGGCGGCGAAGACCAGCAATCCATAGGAAGCGGCAAACCAGACGAGCACGATCGCCGTCTTGAGGTACATCCGCCAGCCACCGCGTTTGGATCGCCCGGCCGTGCGGAACAGCTCGTCCACACGGCGTCGAAGTTCCACCTGAAAGGTGGTGTCGTTGCCGAATTCCAGCTTCAACGGACCGGTTGGATGCGACGGGGCCGATCCCTCTTTGTTTGCCATGACCGCTTGCCTGCTATCCAGTCCTGACCGAGATATCCCTTTCGCAAACCTTCATCCGGGCTGAGCAGCAAGACCCGTGAGGGCGCGCCGTGTGCAGTATGTCGTAATAATATGCACAGTCTATCGCTATCGGCGCGATTGTCTTGCGGTTGCCGCCGGGGGCTTTGATGGAAACCGGCGCATCAGGGGGCGAAGGGGGGAAAGGCCGGGTCACGCAGAAGGGCCTCAAGGCGGGGGCGGGCGAAGCGGAAGCGGGGCGGGGTCAGGCGGGCGGTGGTGTCGGGCGTGGCAGAATCCGCCGAGGCGGACCCGGCGGGCGCGGGAGGTTCAGATGACGAGGGGGCAGTCGGGATCAGCAGGCCCAAGGCAGTGAGGCGGGCGTGGAGGGTAACAGGGTCGATGGGACGGGCGAGGACGGTTTCGTAGACGGCCTGAAGGTCGGCCAGGGCGAACGTCTCGCCCAGCAGGTCGAAGGCGCGGGCGCGGTGGCAGACGGCGGCAGCGAGGTGGTCGCCAAGCGTACGAATCACGTCGGCATGGTCGAAGGCGAGGGGCGGCAGGGATCGCAGGTCGAACCAATCGGCGCCGCTGGCGTCGTCGCCGGCGGCGGCTGTGACGGGGCGATCGGCGGGGATGAGCGCACAGAAGGCGATGGAGATCGTCCGGCCGCGCGGGTCGCGGCCGGGGGTGCCGAAGACGCCGAACTGCTCGAGGGGAAGGCTATCGAGGCCGGTCTCCTCGCGGAGTTCGCGGGCGGCGGCGGCGGGGATCGGCTCGTCGATGTCGACAAAGCCGCCGGGCAGGGCCCACCGGCCGGCAAAGGGGTCGCGGCCGCGACGGATCAGGAGGATCCGCAGGGCGGGGGGTTGCCACTGGAGGACGGCGCAGTCGACGGTGACGGCGGGTCGAGGGTAGTCGTAGCAGTATCTGCCCTTGGTCATGGCAGGCTCCTCAGGAAATCCCGTGTTCAGTATCGGGTCTCGGGTCTCGGGTGCGGACCGGCAAGGGACAGCTTACAGGTTATGGGGGACAGCAGGCAACGGCAGGGGACAGGTTAGAGGTTACAGGGGACAGTGTCGTTACGACTGGCGCGGGCCTGCACCCCGGCTTCGTCCAACGACGACGGCACCGTGGCAGGCCGGCTTCGCCAGGCAACGGCTACGCCGTGGCGAGGTCTACCGCTCCCTCACGGTCGCGGCTCGTCGAAGAGTCTATCGCTCCCTCACGGCCCTTACGGTCGCGGCTCGTTTACGCAGGACCGCCGGAACCCGCAGGGCCGGCCGCTGTACCTGCGCTCACAACGCTCCAGAACCGCATCTGTGATGTTTACCGGAAGCAACACCGTAACTCCTTACCTGAAGGGGCGTTGTACGATTGAGCCCGCAGGCCCGGACCATGCAGCGGGCCTGATGATGCCTTCAGGCAACATGACCAGCGGCGGCGTTCGGGCGGCCGCACGACAATCCATTCGAGCGGCGGCTGTGCTAACTGAATGGATCATATGCGGTTACGTATCGTCGCCGCCAGAGGGCGCTGTTTTTCGGCTGGCGACGGCACGGATCTTGCTTAAGTGGGGGGCGCAGGGAGAAAAACCCGCGAGCGAAGTCTTGTCCGGGAGGGACGGGAGATTCGCTCGGCCGGAAGGGAGCTCCCGATCGCCTCCGTTTTGTACCTCCACTCCGGTCAGGCGGAGGCGATCTTTTGCGCAGAGTGCGGGGCACCGGGGCGACACAAGCGCTTCGTGGGCAACAGCCCACCCTACGGCACTGCCCCCTGCCGAGGCCCTATCCCAGGCGCCACGGTGCTGCGAAGCAGGGCCGTGCCTGCCCCCTGTCTTTTCGACACCCGACACCCGACACCCGATTCGGCGTGCCACACGCTACACCCGGACCCGGGATGCTCTAATACGCCCGGGCGTACCAGATGGTCGCGGTCGAGGGCTTGCCGCAACCGATGCACGTGGGCATCTTCTTCGGCGGATTCAGCGGGATGTTCCGCGCGGTCGCCTTGGTCCGGGTCTTGACCTGCTCCTCGCAGTCGGCCGAGCCGCACCAGCCGCCCAGGACAAAGCCGAACTGCTTTTCCAGGATCTCGGCCAGTTCGTCGATGCTGCTGGCCTCGAAGGAGTGGTCCTGGCGAAACTGCAGGGCCTGGGCGAACATGTTGTCCTGGATCTCGTCCAGCAGGCCGGCGATCGTCTCGGGCAGGTTGTCCTGGCCGGCGGTGATCTTCTCGCCGGTGTCGCGGCGGACGATGATCACGACGTTGTTGTCGATGTCCCGCGGGCCGAGCTCAAGACGCAGCGGCACGCCGCGCATCTCGTACTCGTTGTACTTCCAGCCGGGGCTGTACTCCTCGCGGGTATCGGCCTTGACGCGGATGCCAGCCGCCTTGATCTGCGCGAAGAGTTCGTCGAAGCGGCCCATGACCTTCTCGCGGAGCTTGGCCGGGCCGACGGGGATCATGACCACCTGGACCGGAGCGATCTTGGGGGGCAGGCGCAGGCCCTTGTCGTCGCCGTGGGCCATGACCACGCAGCCGATCAGGCGGGTGCTGGCGCCCCAGCTGGTGGTGTGGACGTGCTTGAGGGACTGGTCCTTGTCGAGGTATTGGATCTCGAAGGCCTCGGCGAACTTGGTGCCCATGTAGTGGCTGGTGCCGGCCTGGACGGCCTTGCCGTCCTTCATCATCGCCTCGATGGAGTAGGTCTCCAGGGCGCCGGCGAACTTCTCGCTGGGGGTCTTGAGCCCTTCCCAGACGGGGATCGCCAGGTCGTTCTGGACGAAGTCCACGTAGACGTTGAGCATGCGGATCGTTTCTTCGCGGGCCTCGCCCTCGTCGGCGTGGGCGGTGTGGCCCTCCTGCCAGAGGAACTCGCTGGTCCGCAAAAACGGCAGGGTCCGCTTCTCCCAGCGGAAGACGTTGGCCCACTGGTTGACCAGCACGGGCAGGTCGCGCCAGGACTGGATCCACTTCTGGAAGGCCCAGCCGATGATGGTCTCGGAGGTCGGCCGCAGGGCGAGGCGCTCCTCCAGCTTCTCGCCGGCGGCCTCGGTGACCCAGGGCAGTTCCGGGGCGAAGCCTTCGACGTGCTCTTTCTCCTTGGTGAAGAACGACTCGGGGATGAGCATCGGGAAGTAGGCGTTCTCGTGACCGGTCGCCTTGAAGCGGCCGTCAAGGCCTTTCTGGACGGCCTCCCACAGGGCAAAGCCGGCCGGCTTGAAGATGATGCACCCGCGGACGGGGGCATAGTCCATCAGGTCGGCGTTTTTGATGACGTCGATGTACCAGGCGGAGAAGTCCTGGGCCATGGGGGTGATGCGTTTTTCCTCTGCCATGTGCGTAGCACCTTGTTTTCTGCGGGCCGCTTTGCCAACAACCGGTTTATCAGAGACCGGGTATGCTAGGTGGTGGAAGCGGTTTCGGCAAGGTCTTGCCTGGGCGGCGGCGGCGCGTACACTGGTCGGACTTGGCGGAGCTATGATGCGGAGGGTACGCATCGGCCAAGGGGATGAAAGAGCGTGCGTGCAGTGAGCAGCAACGATCCGACAGCGGTAAACCGGCCCTGGCTCGCCAGGCGACTACGGCAGACACGGGACTGGGTCCTGGGCTTTCATGGCACGCCGAAACAGGTGGCGCTGGGCCTGGCAGTGGGGGTCTTCGTCGCCTTCACGCCGTCGCTGGGCATGCAGATGATCGTGGCGGCCGTGCTGGCCACCGTGCTGTACGCCAACCGGGCGGCCGCAGTAGCAGCGGTGTGGATCACGAACCCGCTGACGGTGCTGCCGGTGTACGTTCTGACCTACCGCGTCGGGTGCTACATGACGCCCGGTACGAACCCGATCAATATCCGGCGTCGCCTGCTCTCCGTGCTCGTTGATGAGGAGGGCGAGTGGCTCTACGCGGCCGAGCAAGTGCGGGAGCTGTTCTCGCTGGGGACAGACGTGCTGGTGCCGCTGACGGTCGGGGGGCTAGTCGTCGGGCTCGCGGCGGGGGCGTTGGCATACGTGCTGACCCGGCTGACGCTCGCCTGGGCTCGGAAACACCTTCACTTGCCGCACAGAAGGCATGAGAATCCCCGGGGGCGGCTGCGGCCGCAATCGAAGTCGCCGAGGGGAGCGAAAGACGGCAGGGGACAGGGGGGGACAAGGTGACCGGGTGACAAGCCCCGCTATGTCGCTTCGCGACCGTACGAAGGGTAGTAAGTCACGAAGCGGATGGGCCGCAGATGGTTGCGTTGGAAAGCTCCTCGTGACTTACTTGGAAGGTGAAATAACTGCAGCTGCCCCGAAACTCTTTGCACGTCGCAAATGCGAGATAGAACTGACAGCAGCAACCCGATGCGAGCGGAGGCGGGCATCGACAAGTGCCACCTGTTCGTGTATTGGGCGAACGAGGCGGCGATCGGGTTCTGGACGAGTCTGGGGTGGAGCCGACGGGGGGACATCATCACTATGTCCATACGAACCGGCAGTGACGCAAAGGCGGAATCATGAGCAGCAGAATCTGCGTAACCCGCGAAATCCCCGCTGCCGGGATCGACCTGCTGAGCGGTTGCGATGCGAGTGTACGGGTCAGTCCGCACGACCGGCCGCTGTGCCACGAGGAACTGCTCGCCGCGGTGACGGGCTGCGACGCGGTGCTGTGTACGCTGGCTGACACGATCGACGCGGCGGTGATGGAGGCGGCCGGGCCGAAGTGCCGGATCTTCGCCAACTACGCCGTGGGATATAACAACATCGACCTGGCGGCAGCAAAGGAGCGGGGCATCCTCGTAACCAACACCCCGGGCGTGTTGACCGAGGCGACGGCGGACCTGGCGTGGGCGCTGATCCTGGCGGCGGCGCGGCGGGTCGTGGAGGCGGATGCGCATTTCCGCTCCGGGCAGTGGACCGGCTGGGGGCCGATGCAGTTTCTCGGCTATGATCTGGCGTCGAGCACGATCGGGATCGTGGGGGCGGGGCGGATCGGTACGGCCGTCGCCAGGCGGGCGACCGGGTTTTCGATGCGGATCCTGTACACCGGCCGGCAGCGGCGCGACGAGATCGAGGCACTGGGCGGGCAGCTGGTCGATCTGCCGACGCTGCTGGAAGAAAGCGATATCGTCTCGCTGCACGTGCCGCTGGCGCCCGAGACGCACCACCTGATCGGCCGGGCGGAGCTCGAGCGGATGAAGCCGACGGCGATCCTGGTCAACACGAGTCGCGGGCCGGTCGTCGATGAGGCGGCGCTGGTGGCGGCGCTGCAGGCCGGGCGGATCGCCGCGGCGGGGCTGGACGTGTACGAGGACGAGCCGCGCCCGGCGCCGGGGCTGGTGGACCTGCCCAACACCGTGCTGCTGCCGCACCTGGGTTCGGCGACACACCAGACGCGGGCGAAGATGGCGACGCTGGCGGCCGGATCGATCGTGGCGGCGCTGGCGGGTCGCCGGCCGGAGAACCTGGTGGACGCGGCGTGCTGGCCGGGCCGGTGCGGACAGTGATACGGTCGCCCTTGTTTCCAGGGGTCTGACCCCGGCGCGTACGTCTGCCTGCGGGATCAACGCCTGGATCTTTTGGCGGCCTGGATGCCTTTGCGCGTCACCGGGGTCTGACCCCGTGGCGCGGGTGCCGAGGCTTTAATCCAAGGGGGGTCAGACCCCGGTGGATCGATCGGGTACTGCTGCCGCCAAGGGAATTGAAGCGTGGACTCGAACGCGGGCGTGCTGCCAGGGGTCAGACCCCCGGCAAGCCGTGGCACCCGCCCGGAGCGGTTCCCCAAGGGGGGCAGCCCCTCGGAAAATGCGGTGATACCGTCGCCCTTGGCCGCGTAGGGGCCTGGGCCTATAATGCGTCCTTTGCCTGCGGCGGGCCTGGAAGGATCTTCAGGCCGCGAAAGGGTGCCGCCAGACGGCGGGCCGGCGGGCGGAGCGAGTGCGTTGTGTCCTCGCAACTGGTTGCAGGGCATTGGGTTAATAACGGCTTATCGCCAACGAAAGCCTTCAACGGATGCTGCGTTTCGACACCTATATCGACGGCAAACCGGGGGAAGTGACCAACCTGGAGGGCGCGCACCTGATCAGCGCGGAGGGGTTGCCGCTGCGCGCGGAGATCCGCGCAGCCGACAACGGCATCGTCTGCCAGAAGCGGACGGCCGGCACCGCCTCGCTGAATTTGCTCTGGCCGGTCAAGAGTGCCGGGACGCTGATGCTGGAGACGGCCCGGCTGCCGGAGCGGGACCTGCCGTACATCCTGAACGTCGAGCTGGCGCGGGGGCGGCTGATGCGGGTCGCCCAGAAGATGGAGGACTGGGGGATCTTCGACCACCCGGGCCTGGGCGAGGTCAACAAGCACCTGGAGCGGGCGCGGGACCTGTTCACCGAGGCGCTCAAGGCGGACGATCCGGGCGAGGCGGCGAAGTTCGCGGACGAGTCGCTGGCGGTGGGCATCCCGGCCTCCGAGGCGATGGCGCGGGTGCACGCGGACCTGTTCCTCCAGAAGAAGCGCAACGGCGGCAGCAATCGGCGGGGCATCGGGGTGAAGCTGCCGCGGGTCAAGGGGATGCCCGAGGCGATGCAGGCGAAGGTGCGGGATCTGTGCGACATCGTCTCGGTGGCGATGCCGTGGCGGCACCTGCAGCCGCGCGAGCACGAGAGTGACTATATTTTTGAAATCCCCGACGAGCAGGTCGCCTGGGCGGTGAAAAGCCGCCTGCCGGTGATGGCCGGGCCGCTGATCAGCTTCGTCGAGGACCAGGTCCCGGACTGGCTGATTCTGTACGAGAACGATTTCGAGTCGGTGCGGGAGATGGCGGTCGAGCACATCCGGCGGGTGGTGCAGCGGTACCAGCGGTACGTGAGCTACTGGCGGGTGGTCAGCGGCCTGCACGGCGACTTCAGCCTGGGCCTGGCGTTCGAGCAGATGATGGAGCTGACGCGGGTGGCGGTGGCGACGGTCAAGCAGCTGGCGCCCAAGTCGATGGCGATCGTCGAGGTGGTCGAGCCGTGGGGCGAGTACTACGCCCGCAAGAGCCGGACCGTCCCGCCGGTGATGTACGCCGAAGTGCTGCTCCAAAGCGGGATCAACTTCGACGCGTTCGGCCTGCGGATGCCGATGGGGATGCCGGTGCGCGGCGGCTACACGCGGGACCTGTTCCAGATCTCCAGCCTGATCGACCGGTTCAGCACGCTGGGCAAGCCATTGCACATCACCGGCTTCGGCGTGCCGTCGGACCCGCGCGTCGACCCGCGGGACGTGACCAGCGGCGTGGTCGAGCCGTCGCTGGCCGGCTACTGGCGCAACGGCTGGGCCGAGCCGGTGCAGGCGTACTGGGCGGGCCATTTCGCGCGGATCGCGCTGTCCAAGCCGTTTCTGGAGACGCTGGTGTGGGAGGACCTGTTCGACGGCGCGCCGCACGTGGTGCCGCACGGCGGACTGATCCGTAGCGACGGGGTAGCCAAGCCGGTGTACGACGAGCTCAGCGCGGTCCGCCGGCAGCTGATCCTGGCCAAACCCGGCGCCGCCGGGCGGCGGACAAGTCGGTAAGGCGTCCGC
>JAWLBS010000081.1:0-16297 GCA_041687575.1 Phycisphaerae bacterium
TGGAAGGCGAGCCGGTGCCGGCGGCGCCGGGGACGGAGCAGTCGTACGACCTCGACGGGCTGGAGGCATCGACCACCTACTACTTTGCGATCAAGTCGATCGACTTCGAGGGGCATGTCAGCGCGATCTCCAACGTGGCGGCGGTGACGACCGATCCGATCGATGCCGTCGCTCCGGCGGCGGTGACCGATCTGTCGTTCAGCGACGTGCGTCCGAGCCGGGCGACCCTGTCCTGGTCGGCTACGGGCGATGACGGCATGCTCGGGCTGGCAGCCGCGACGGAGATCCGCTATTCCACGACCGAGCTCAGCGAGGCCACGTGGGGTGCGGCCGTCGTCGTGGATGGTGCGCCAGCCCCCGCGCTGCCGGGAACGGAACAGATGTTCACGGTCGGCGGGCTGGCCGCGGATACGACGTACTGGTTCGGAATCAAACTGGCGGACGAGGCCGGCAACGCATCGGTGCTATCAAACGTCGTGACGTTTACGACCGGTCCGCAGGATCTCGATCCGCCCGAGGCGATCATCGATCTGCGTGTCCTGTCGATGCACATCCGCACGGCGTATCTGGTGTGGACGGCACCCGCCGACGTGGGCGGCTCCGGGGTAAGGGCATACGACGTTCGCTACAGCGCCGATCCGATCGATGCGACGAACTGGGATGCAGCGACACCGGCTGCGGACGTACCGGGCGCCGCGGAGCCTGGCGCCGAGGTGATGTGTGCGGTACACGGGTTGGATGCGGACACGGAGTATTACTTCGCCGTCAGGTCGTCGGACCTGTACGCACCGCCGAACATTTCAGCCCTTTCGAACGTGGTATCAGGTCGGACGATGCTCCCGCCGCGTCCGGTCACGATCCGCAATCCGTGGATCGTTAATGACCGGGTGGCCGACTGCCGCAGTGTCCAGACGATGGGTGCCACTTTCGACAAGGCCTATACCCCCGATGGTGTCGTCGCCGCCGACCCGGCCGACATCCAGACCCGCGTGATCAACGCCTATAACAACTTTAAGCGCCGCTGCTACCACTGGAGCAACCCTCCGGACAGCGCGGACGTGGTCAGCCAGTTGAACGTCTTCGGCTGGGCGCTGTGCGGCAGCCAGGCAGGCATGAATGCCGCGATCCTTCTGGAGATGGGCCTGCACCCGCGGACGATTTCGATCGACAACGGCGGGCACACCTACTACGAGGTCCAGTATGACGGCAAGTGGCATGCCCTGGACACGATGACCACCTTCTACGTCTTTAACCGCAACACGCCGCCGAGCCTGGTCAGCATGGCCGACGTCAAGGCCGACAAGAGCCTCGTGCTTGAAGCGGTTGCCGAGGGCCGGGCCTGCCCGGGCTTCCTGCTGTGCGGAGACACGGCAACGTACTTCGCCAACGGTTCGGACACCTGGAAGGTCAAGGCCGATCCCGGGAACACCGGCACGGACCATACCATGGACATGGACCTGAGGATGGGCGAGAGATTCGATCGGACCTGGGAGGCCTGGCAGAACCAGCATCCTACGCAGTCAACTGACGCCGACGCGGATCCGGGTCCGGACCGGCCCTACCACCACGAGGCTCAGCACGACTGGAAGGATCCCCTCAACTGGTCGTACTGGGAGCCGTACCGGCTTCGGGACGTGACCATCATCTCTCATAAGGACACCTACCGGCGCTGGGCCAACGGCACGTATGAGCTGCGGCCGGACTTCCGTTCGGATGCCTACCAGGCATTGCTCCACAGCTCGACCGGCATCGCGACCTTCAGTGATGACGGGCTCGAGCCGGACCTGCACGCCGCCAGCGCCGGGACCACCGCCGAGGCGGTCTTGCGGATCGATACGCCGTTCTACCTGACCGATGCGTACATCAGCGGCGATTTCTACCGTGCCGACAGCGGCGACAGCGTTAAGGTGTACACCTCCACCGACGGATCGAGCTGGACGCTGGTCTGGGCCAGCGATGCCGACGGATGGACCCATGTCGACAACCTCAATTTGCGGAATCGGGTCTTCGGCAAGTGGGAGCTTTACGTCAAGGTCCAGATCGACGCCAACAGCTCCAACGCCGGCGCCGGCGTGTCGAACCTGGTCATCAACACCGTCTTCGAGCACAACAAGGGCGGCATGGCCTACCTCGACAAGGGGGTGAACCACATCACCGTGACCTTCGATAATCCCGAAGACCTGGCGCAAGGCGGCGCCGCGTTCAAGGTCACCTACAAGTGGAAGGAGTATGATGGGGCCGGCTGGACCATCGATCGTCAGTTCGAGCAGTACGTCAGTGCCAGTCCCACGACCTTCACGATTGTGACCGAAGGCGAGAAAGTCCCCCGGACCGAGTCGATCACGATGGAGGTCACCGAGCCTCCCGTACCCGATGCCGTTCCGCCAGGGGCCGTGACGGACCTGGTCGCCGGCAATCCCGACTCCACCGCCATCGATTTGACCTGGACGGCCACCGGCGACGACGGGATGGACGGTCAGGCCTCCGGATATGACATCAGGTACGCCACGACCCCGATCACCGAGGCCAACTTCGAAAGTGCCACGCAGGTTCCCGATATGCCGGGGCCGATGGCGCCGGGGACGGCGCAGGGGATGACGGTTACGGGTCTGACGCCGCAGACCGTCTACTGGTTCGCCATGAAGGTCCGCGATGAGGGCGGCAACCTGAGCGAACTGTCCAACGTGGCGACGGCCACGACGCAGGCACCGGACACCACGCCGCCTGCAGCCGTGACCGATCTGGCAGCCACGGCCGGCACCGAGAGCGGTTCGGTCGTGCTGACCTGGAGCGCTCCCGGCGATGACGGCAACACCGGCACGGCGGCTTCATACGAAATCCGCTACTCGTCGGATCCGATTGATGAGGCCAACTGGGGCAGTGCGACGCTGGTGGCGGACGCCCCGACGCCAGAGCCGGCCGGAACGAGTCAGCAGTTGCTCGTCACGGGCCTGGACTGGAACAGTGCCTACTACTTCGGCCTCAAGGCTGCTGACGAAGTGTCCAACGTATCGAGCCTGTCGAACGTGGCAGTCGGGACTTCGTCCGGACTGGGCGAAAAGACGCTGCAGTACGGCCTGGATAACTACCTCGGGGTACAGGACAACTACGCCCTGATGGACAGCACCAGGAACAATGGTTCGAGCGGGCAGATGATGGTCACCGGCTATGGCGACTACCCGAGCGCCATTCAGCGAGCGATGGTCCGCTTCGACCTTTCGGGCATCCCGGCTGATACGACCATCTCCCGGGCCACCCTCTACCTGTACAGCTACTACCCCGACAACACCAAGGGCAGCACCGGCGAGTACGGCGTGTATGCGTTCACCCGCAGTTGGTCGGCCGGCAGCAGCAACTGGTTTGACGCCGACAGTTCCACCACCTGGACCACGCCGGGCGGCGATTTCCTGCCGGCTCCGGACGGCACGGCCGCCAAGCAACCGGCCTCGGCCGTGCCATGCTGGTACGCCTTCGACGTGACCGATCGCGTTCAGTCCTGGCTCGACGGCGAGAGCGACAACTACGGCTGGCTGGTCAAGTGCACAAACGAGATGCTTCACAACCAGGATTACTTTTACCAGTCGGACACGGCCAACGCCGAGCTGCGGCCGAAGCTGGTCATCAGCGACCTGACGGAGGCCGTCCCCGGCGACGTCAACGGTGACGGCGAGGTCAATGCGATCGACCTGCTGATGATGGCGCACAGTTGGGCCAAGAACCAGGGCGACGACGGCTATGACCCTCGGTGCGACCTCAATGGCGACAATGCCGTCAATGCCATGGACCTGCTGATGTTGGCGCGGAACTGGGGGACGTAAGGCCGAGGTTATTGCAAGATACACAGGCATGCCCTCCGTGCGTGGGCGTGAGATCCACGCACGGAGGGGATGCCGTAAAGGACAATTTGAGTGTAAGGAGCATGTGCCGTGTGACATCAGGGATCTTGCTCGCTGTTGCATCCGCTCTGGAGGGTGGATTGCAGGAAATCAGGTGGGAAAGTGGGCATCGCTTCGACTTAGTGTCATCGCCGAGGGGTGCCCGGGACCAGCAAGGAGATATTCTATGACCAGAAAGCATGTTCTATCAGTGGCGCTGCTGGCGACGGTCGCATGGGCGGGTGGGGCAGACGCCGGACTTTATTACGATGTCTTTCCGGCATCGGCCGACGGGTCGATGAACAACTGGGCCAGCATAACGGCAAGCGGTTGGACGGAAGGCTACGCCATTAACGGCACAGGTAACGCCCGACTCGCCAAATCGTACCATCACATGGCCTTTTTCGGCTTCGACGGCTACAGCGACGGCCCGGACGGCGTGCCGCAGGGCCGCAACAAGGGCGGCGTCAACGACAGCGAAGACGGTGTCCTGCTGACCGACTGGCTCGCCGGCAGGAAGGTCGTCCGCGCGTCGCTGTACTTCCGCGATGCGTCGTGGAACACCTGCGACAATACCAGCGGCCAGGGCTACTGGATCAACGACCCGGTCCAGATCGTCGGCTTCCGGGTTGCCAACGCCGGCAACTTCGTTGATCGCGGCGACCAGGGCACCGGCTTCACCGGCGCTGGCGGCAGCTATACCGCCCCCCTGCTCGAAGGTGGCGAGAACGCCCCGCCGGCCTGGCGCATGGGGCCACCGACGGTCGATCGCAACGGCACCCTTGGCTATACCCGGAGGGGTGACATCGGTCCGGGCGGTGAATACTACATCCTGCCGGCTTCGGCTGCCGAAAACGCCGGACAGGAAGTGCATGCCGGTCAGACCTGGTTCGATACGGCGGGTGCCGGCTTCGGCGGCTTCAGCTCGTCCGTTCCCGGGATCCAGGCGCCTCGCTTTGCGTTCAGCTGGATCGTCGCAAATGCGGCCACCACGGGCCAGATGGTCAACAGCGATGCATTCGACTGGACCGACTGCACGGGTAACTACGGCGAGCAAGAGCCGCGTGACTTTGGCAACGACGGCACCGGTGCCGAAGGCTGGTACGCCGCGTCGATCGACCGGGCCATCGTCGAAGCCATGGGCAAGCCGGATGCCGAGGTCAAGGGCCTGGTCCTGGATGCCTCCGGTGCTCCGAACGTCGAGACCGGCCAGCCGTGGAACAACACGTACTGGACCCGAGACCAGGGCGGCGGCACATACGGCCCGTACCTGACCGTCACCGCCACGCTGGCCGGCGACATCAACAATGACGGCACCGTCAACGTGATCGACCTGCTGCGGCTTGCCAACGCGTGGCTGTCGAACACGAGCTCGCCGAACTGGGACGTCGACGCGGACCTCAAGCAGGACGGCATGATCAACGTGATGGATCTGCTGGCCCTGGCGAACGACTGGCTCAAGACGATCCCCTAGCAGCCGGGAATTGTTCTTTGCACGGTAATGATTTCTGAATCAGCACCGCTGGCGATGCCGGCGCCAGCTTGGTTCGGGTCGTGCTGGGACCTGATCCTCCGGGCCCTCTCCGCAGGATGTGTGTAGGGCAAGGCCGCGACCCGGCATCATCCGGGTCGCGGCCTCTTGTACATCACCGGGCCGCATCGCCCTCGTGGCGGTATTATGGCACCTGAGTTCCGCCCGTATAATAATAGCTCCGCCGGTCAAGCACGCGAGATCAGCCGGCAAACCGAAATATCTGCAAACATGGGAGCCTTGACATGAGCATGTGCCGGCTGCTGGCCCTTCCCTTCGTGTGCCTGATGCTTGCCTGCCTGATGGGAGCAGACATGAACTGGCAACCGATGGCCGCCGAACTCGTCCTGCTGGACGCGCAGGTACTTCCGCCCGACGAGGCCGACGCCGCGCCCGGGATGCTCGGCCGGGACGTGCACGCCCGGCTGCGCGACGCCAACCAGCGGGACACCGACGTCGTCTACCAGGTCCGCTGGCATGAGGCGTGGACGCAGCTCCGCGACACCCGGCTGGAGGCCCTGCGCAAGTCGATGGGGACCCCGCCGACCACGCCGCTGCAGGTCGAAACCACCGGCAGTATCCCCGGCGACGGCTTCCGCATCGAAAAGCTCGTCATCTCGGGCCGGCCGGGCCTGCCGATCACGGCTCACCTCTACCTGCCTGAGCCGCTGCGGCAGAACATGCCGGCGATGGTCATCTGCCACAGCCATCACAACCCCAAGTACCAGGGCGAACTGCAGGACATGGGCATGACCTGGGCCCGCAGCGGCTGCGTGGTGCTCGTGCCGGACCATCTCGGCCACGGCGAACGCCGCCAACAGCCCTTCGGCATGCGCGAGGACTTCCACTGGCGCTACAACACCGGCATCCAGCTGCAGCTGGTCGGTCAGAGCCTGATCGGCTGGATGGTCGCCGACCTGCAGCGGTGCCTCGATGTACTGCTGGCCAGACCGGACGTCGATGCCAAGCGCGTGATCCTGATGGGGGCCGTAGCTGGCGGCGGCGATCCGGCGGCCGTCACCGCCGCCTTGGATTCGCGGGTGACCTGCTCCATTCCGTTCAACTACGGCAACGGCCACCGAGTGGAGTGGCCGGGCATCGCCCCGTTCTACCGCTGGGATGGATTCGCCTACTGGGAATCGACCCGTTGCCTGCGTAACAGCGGGCGCGATCTGTTCTTTCCGTGGGTGATCGCCGCGGCGACGGCCCCGCGGCACCTGATCTTCGCCAAGGAGTTCGCGTTCGATGCCGAAAACGATCCCGCGTACAAGCGCATCCGGGGCATCTACCAGTCCTTCGATGCCGAAGATCGCATCGCGGAGATCCACGGCTTCGGCAGCGGGTCGGTCCCCGCGCCGGGGGCCTCGCACTGCAACAACGTCGGGCCGTACCATCGCAGGCTGATCTACCCGCTGCTGCACAAGTGGTTCGACATGCCGATCCCCGAGGAGTACCAGAACCGCCTGCCGCTGGAGAAGCTTGCCTGCATGACTCCGGAGACGGCCGCGAAGTTCGGCGTCCGTCCCGCCAACGAAGTCGCCGGGCAGATCGCACGCCGGCAACTCGCCGAGGCCCGCAAGGTCCTGGAGGACCTGCCGCCCGCCCAGCGCCGCGACAGGCTGCGGCAGCAGTGGGCGAAGCTGCTTGGCGACATCGAGCCGCCAGCCCCGGCCGTCCGGCGGTTCGGGCTGGTTGGCGGCAAGACGGCCTGGCAGCCGGCGATGACGATCTGCTCGGCCGTGGTCGAAAGAGCCCGGCCTGCCGATTTCCGTGTTGACAAGGTCCTGCTGACTGTCGCCCCGCGGATCGATGTGCCGGTGCTGATGCTCCTGCCCGGAGGCGCCGGCCAGGCGCCCGGCTTCGATCCCGGCAACGCCGCGTTGCCCTCCTCGGCAGTCGCCCAGCCTTCGGCATCCGCCGGTCAACCCGGCAACTCCGCAAGCAGGTCCTCGCCATCGGCTGCGCGGGTCCCGGCGCCCGCATCGCGACCCGCAGGGGCCGCTACCGAGAATTCGGCGCTCGGCGCCGTGCCTGTGGTCATCTGCGTTGCCCGGCAGGGCAAGGCTGAGTTCCTTACCCATCGGGCAAACGAGATCGCCCAGCTGCTCTCGCAGGGGATCGCCGTCTGCCTGCCGGACCTGCGCGGCACGGGCGAGACGGGCACCGGCCCCGATCGCGACTACACGACGGAGATCACGCGCCTCTCCGCCGAAAACCTCAAGCTCGGCCAGCCGCTTCCGGGCTCGCGGCTGCGCGACCTGCGCAGCGTGATCCGCTATCTGGCCACACGCGAAGATGTCGACTCCTCTCGCCTGGCCGTCTGGGGAGATTCCTTTGCCCCCGCCAATCCGGCGGAGTTCGTCGACCCGCCGCTTCGGACCCGGTTTACACCCCCGCATGCTGAACCGGCAGGTGCCATGCTGGCGATGCTCGCCGGCCTGTTCGAGGACAATGTCAGGGCCGTCGTCGGCCGCGGCTGCCTGACCTCGTACGCGGCCATCCTTGATGCCCCGGCCTTCTACGTGCCGCACGACGCGGTCGTTCCCGCTGCTCTCACCGTGTCCGACCTGTCCGACCTGGCGGCGGCGCTGGCCCCGATGCCGCTGCGACTGGAAGCCTTCGTCGACGGCCGCAACCGCCGCGCCGACGACGGTGCCATCAGCGCCGCCTTCGCCCCGGCCCGCCAGTCGTACGATGGGTCGCCGGAGGCGCTGCGGCTGTCAGCCGAGACGCGGTTCGACGCCGGCACGTGGCTGGGGCAGGTGCTGGCTGGCGATTGATTTCCTGCAATCCCGTCTGGTGACGGTTGAGTACGAAAGGACCCTCGTCAGCCGTGGTGGTGGGACTCGATCGGCGGGACGGGCTGGCACGCCAAGGCAGGCCGGCCGTCATCGAGGCGCGCCCGACGCTCGGGATCCGGCCACATGTGCGAAGACGAAATCCCACAGGAGACCCTCTGCCTGGCGGCTCAGGCGGTGATAGGTGTCCGACTGGATGATCACGGCTCCAGCCACGGGTTCGAATCGGCCTTCCAGAGCGTCCCGGTGCCGGCTGGGCTGACGGGCAGGCCCGGGTCGTAGCCGGCATTGACGTAGCCCGGATCGGCCTGCGGGCCGTACCCGAGCTGGCCGAGGCGCCGCCGGAAGTCGGCCCTGGCTTGGGCGTACGCCGGATCCGTCGCCAGGTTCTGCGTTTCACCGGGGTCGGCGGCCAGGTCGAAGATCACCTCGGGAATCTCCGGCCCGTAGTGCTGGTACTTCAGGTCGCCACGCTTGATCATCACGTGGTCGCCCCCTTGCCGGCGAATCTGGGAAACGACTTCGCCCGACCAGTGTGCGGTGCGACCCTCCATCAGCGGCACGAGCGTTCGGCTGTCCAGACCCGGCTGAGAAGGGACGTCGGCCAGGTCGCAAAGCGTGGCAAACAGGTCGCACAGGCTTACGTTCTCGCTAACGACGCGCCCGCCCGGGAAGCGCCGCGGCCAGCGGATGACCAGCGGGACCCGGACACTGCCCTCGTAGAAGCGGGCCTTCTCCCAGATGCCGTGCTCACCGAGCATCTCGCCGTGGTCCGAGAGGAATACGATGATCCAGTCGTCGAGATCCTGGCCGGCGGCCTCGAGCGCCGAAAGCAGCCGGCCGTAATGCGCATCGACCGTCTCGACCATGCCGTAGTAGGCGGCGGTCGCCCGGCGGATCTCGTCGGTGGTCACCCGGACCGGCTGCTCGATCTGGCTTTGCGAGAGCACCGGATGACCGCACGGCTCGTCGGCAAAGACGGGTACGCAATCGTAGTAGTAGTCGAACAGCGCCGGGTCGGTGAAGAACGGGTAGTGCGGCTGGAGCAGGCTGAGCTTCAGGAGCACCGGCCTGCGGCCCGCGGCGCCGCTCTTGCCGCTGCCGAAGTACGACCGCACGAAGTCCTCCGCGTCCTCGGTGGCCCGCAAATCGAAACGCTGGTACTTGCCGGGCTCGCCGCAGGCCTCGCGAATGTAATCCTCGTTGGTCTTGCGGCCACCGAGGGGGGCGCGCTTGAATGCCAGGTACTCCTCGCGGATCAGCCCCTGGCGGTACTTGTCGTACACTTCGGCGTCCGGATGAAGGCGCCGGGTCCACCCCTGCATCTGGTCCGTGCCGAGGTGGTGGAGCTTGCCCGCGCAGACGGTTTGATAGGCGTATTCGGCAAAGCGGCGGGCGTAGGTGGGATAGCCCGGGGCCAGGTCCATCCAGGCCCCGTCACAGCCGCATGTCTTCGGCAACTGGCCGGACATGATGCACTGCCGGGCCGGCACGCAGATGGGCGAGGGCGTGTAGGCGTTGGCAAAGGCCACGCCGCTCCGGGCCAGCGCATCGAGGGTGGGCGTCCGCACCACGCGGTTGCCGGCGAACCCGGCCAGGTCCGCCCGGTGCTCGTCACTCATCAGGATCAGGATGTTGGGTCTGTCTGTATTCATGGTCCACATGTTCGAATGCCGCAGTCTTTCAAGTCAGGCGGCAATGTCGCCGAAGGATCTGCCTGCCTGCTACGACGTCTGCCACCGGACGATCAGGCTCCGATGATGCCGGATGCCCGCCACCGGCACATGCAGCCACTCACCGCGCATCTCGAACGTCTCCCGGCGCAGCGGATACTCGTCTTCTACGTCGTCCACGGAAACCGAAACGACGTCCTGAACTTCCCGCTCCGCCCGCAGCGCCACATCGGCCATCGCGATCTGCGGCGGGAATCCGTGGTTGATCAGGTGCACCAGGTCCTCGCCAGTGTCCGTCCGCCGCGCATGATGCACGTACAGGCGGCCGTCCGTATTCACCTGCAACCGCCTGTCCGGCAGCAGCGAAACCAGCACCTCGTCCAGCTGCCAGGCGTTGCGCGGCATCATGAACATGTCGTAGGGGATGATCCAGCTCTCGGCCGTGCGCGGCACCCGGTCCACGTCCAGCCCCCGCAGCCAGCCGACGCGGCCGCGGCCGCACTCGCGAATCAGAACATCGCTGTCGCCGCCGTGCGGATCTTCGCCGACCAGGGCATGGAACGCGTTGCAGGGCTGCAGGGCCTGGCGATACTGCTCCATGGTTTCCACAACAGCAACCCGGCGCCGCCGCACGCGATAGTGCTCATCATACATCCCGGTACGGCCGACCAGCAGCAGGTTGCCGCCCTGTCCGACCCAGTCGGCGATCCGATCCCGCATGGCGTCGGACACGAGCTCGACGCCCGCCAGCACGAGCAGCCGGCAGCGGCCGTCCAGGTTCTCCAGGTGCACGTTGGACACGATGTCGAACGGGATGCGGCGTTCGATCAGGTACTGCTCGGCCGCGAGCGTCTCTTCCCACGGCTCGAACCGGTTGTACCGCAGGCTCAGCTGCTCGCGGAGCACGGCGACCTCGGCTTGAGATCTGCTTTGCAGCTGATAGTCCCGATGCTTGTTCCAGAAGGTCTTGGGGGCATTGCTGAACGCCAGGTCCTCGGCGAACTGCGACGCCAGTTGCCGGGTACGAGCCCCCGAGTTGTGCGCGCAGCCGAACGCCCTGGCCCACTTCTTGGCGCGATAGGCGCCGACGATCGCCCCTCGCTTGTTGAGCCCGTCCTGGCGATTGCCTTCATCGCAGACCATTTCCAGCTTCGGCATGAGCATGGCATAGTCGTTACCCCGCCAGAAGCCTGCGGCAAAGCCATCCGGCTCCATCAGGTTCATCTCGACAAATGCGTCGGCCTTGCGGGAACGGATAAAATCTATCAACCGCGATGCTGCGCTGGCATAGACCTCGCACTTGAAATCGATCCATGCGCGATGCAGCGGAACCGACGCCCGCTTCAGGTTGTTGGCCGTGTTGTGCTGGTTGAACCAGGGCACGCTGGCGTGGCGGAAGTCACTCATCCCGAACAGCTCAGCGCCCAGGTTGCCGCGGTAACGCTCCTGCAGGTAGGTGCGGAACTGCTGCACGCAGCGAGGGCAGTGGCACGCCTCCGGCTCGGCCGGCATGCCGATGTTGTCGAAGTGGATGCCGTCGGCGCCGGCGTCGAGGCATTCAGCCAGCACCTTCTCCATGTATGACAGATATCCTTCGGAAGTAAAACACGGCCGGACGCGGAAGCACTGGTGCGTGGTCTGGCAGCTTGCTCGCCCGCCGTTTTGGGTCAGGGTCATCCAGTCCTCGGCCTCCGGCGCCTCGGCAAGCAGCGTGTCCGGCGTCAGCGATCCCAGCGAAAAATAGGCGATGCTGCGCAGCCCCAATTCGCGACAGATCGGAAACAGGTCGGCCACCTGGCGCATGCACTCGCGCTCGTGCTCGAGGCCGAAGCCCTTCCACCAGTTGAACCAGACCTGCGTGCACCCCAGGTCCGCCAGATGTTCAAGGTAGGCCCGCGTGCGGCGAAAGGCATGGAGCTGGGCCTCGTTATCGCCCGCGTTGCCCCTGGCGTTCAGGAAGTAGAGCGGTTCGTGCATCGGCACGTGCGCCATCGCCGAGCCCCATCCGATGCGGATGCCCTCCTCGAACGTCCACTGCGCGGGTTTCGGGAAAAGGATGCTTCCGGAGGAATTCGTTCCAGTTTTCACACTTCCTCGCTCCATACTGCTCTCCAAATGCGACCCGCTGACGCGTGGTGGCGAACCTGCAAGGCTGAGCCTGCCTGATGCCTCGCCAATTGCTCGGTCCCGACAGCATGCGCAGCCCCACGACTTCGCGTCCTGCTCGATCAGTTTACTGAATCGCTGGTTGATCGCCACGCCGGATCCAGCGGCACCTGGGCCGGCTGGCACTCCTCTTGTCGGCAAGCACGATCCCGACCGCCTCTTCCAACGGAGCCCGCCCGTCTTTGGCGTAAGGGTTGAACGGCGAGACCGGATACTGGAAGGTCGCGTCGGCCGGAAGGTCGATCCACCAGCCGTTGCCTGCGATCCATGCCGTTTCCCGCCCGGTCGCGCAGATCGGGCCAGCGACGGCCAGGTCGCGGCCATCGCTGGAATGCAGGGCTTCATCCGGAGCAATCCACACGGGCAACATCGACAGAGAATCAACCGCAACGAGCTTGGCCGGTTGGCAACCGCGCTGCTGGTAACCAGGCTGGCGGCCACTGCACTTCAGGCTGGCATACCCTCGGCAAGCAGCTTCGGTATCTTGGCCGACCCCAGGCAAAGGCGCAGGAATCGGGCTCTTACAAGCGGGGGACAAAACCGGACTGCCACCTCCGGCCTTGAAGGGGTGTTATCGTAAGGGGTTTCACATCAAGAAGTTGCAGATTGTGAAGTTCTGGGACCGGAGAGAGTGGGATTCGAACCCACGGTACCCCGGTTAGGAGTACACACGCTTTCCAAGCGTGCCCCTTCAGCCACTCGGGCATCTCTCCACGGCAAACGGGCAAACCCGCCAGCCGGCAAACCGCCGGGGCCCCCAGTCAGGGGCTGACGATCCGCCGCGCGGGGTGGCCACGCCGACCATACCGCGGAATCTTACACGAAGCCGTCCCGGAGGCAAACAGTCCCCCAGCGGAAAGGCCGGGCGGTCAAACGGGGAAGATACGGGTGGGGCACGATGCGAGGCCGCTGTTGGTGCGGACCGGCGATGGGATATCGGACGTGCAGCGGCTGTGAACCTGTTGGCGCGGCGGGTCCACGGCGATAGGCTGATCGCCGCAGCAGGAGGGCGGCGGCGTGCGATCCGGCGGGTTTTTCGCATCGTTGCATTCGCATCGGCCGAAAGAGTGTATATATAGTTGTGCAGGACGTTCATGACGAACCGGTTTTCACCCAAGGGGTAAGGGCTACGCGTATGAAGATCAGGAATCAGGCAGTGGTGTGCGTGGCGGTGGCGGTGGCGCTTGCGCTGCCGGTTGGGGTATTCGGCCAGACCACCAACGGCACGGGCATGTCGCAGGCGCAGATCGACCAGATTCTCAGCAGCCTCGGGGGTTCGGCCAACCTCGGCAACCTCAGCGGCTTGCTCGGTTCGCTGACGGGCAACCAGCAGGCCGCTGGTTCTCCCGCAACCCAGGCGATCGACGAGCGGGTCGGTCCGCCGAGCCGCATGATCTCTGCGGCCATCGCCCAGCACCAGGCTTTCATCGCCAGGGGCTTTTTGACACCCGCGCAGCGGCGGGCCCAGATGCCGCAGGATCGGGAGCCCATACAGATTCGCCTGCCGATCACCGTGTTGATCCCGGTCCTGGCGAATCTCCTCGGCGATCACATTCCGGCACTGTCGTGGCTATCGGGGTTGTTTGACGGCCTGATCCCGGATGTGCCGGGCGGCGGCGACGCAACGCCGCCCGCCGGCAAGACCGGCGAAGGCGTGGTGGCCTTTTTGACCGCGGACGACACGACGCTCGCCGTCGGGCAGGAGACGACGGTCCGCCTCTGGGTCCAGCAGAGCAGCCCCAACGAGGCCGAGGACAACGGCATCTTCTCCGTTGCGGCCAATGTTGTCGCCAGCCGGCCGGGGATCGTCGAGTCGCAGGTCCCGGTGGATATCCTCTCGGGGTGGGACCAGCCGACTATCGGCGGCGACACGGGCACGGTGACGGTTAATGGCGGCATCCAGGGCGTGACGGCTGGCGTGCCTGTGACCAACCAGGACAGGACCCGCGGCCTTGAGGGGCCCGTCGAGGTCTTCAATTTTACGGTCAAGGCGATCGGGTCGGGGACCGTGACGCTCAGGCCGGCCAACTACGAGCAGGGCGGTTTCACCGGCATCATGCCCTTTGTGGGAGACGTGGGCGATCCGGAGAACTACGTGCCCGTGGAGATTACGGTCACGCAGTGATCCGGATCTGCGGATCGCAAAGGAATCCCACAGGCGGGAGCCGACCGGCGGGTCGGCTCCCGTTGTTTTCGGGGGCGGGTGGCTCCCAAAGAAAGTCTACATTCCCGGCTTGAGCACCACCTTGATGCAGCCGTCGAGCTTGTCGCGGAACATGCGGTAGGCGGCCGGGGCCTCGCTCAGCGGCAGCGTGTGGGTGATGACGAAACTCGGGTCGATCTCGCCCTTGCGGATCCGCTCGAGCAGCCCGGGCAGGTAGCGGTGCACGTGCGTCTGGCCCGAGTGGATCGTCAGCCCCTTGTTCATCAGCGCCCCCAGCGGGATCTTGTCGGACACCCCGCCGTAGACCCCCGGCACCGACACCGTGCCGCCCTTGCGGCAGCACTCGATCGCCTGGCGCAGGGCGTGCGGCCGCTCGGTCTCGAGCATCAGGGCGGCCTTGACCTTGTCGTAGAGGCTGTCAACAGTCAGGCCGTGGGCCTCCATGCCGACCGCGTCGATGCACGAGTCCGGGCCGAGCCCGCCGGTCAGCTCCTTCAGGCGGTCGTAGACGTGCTCGTCGTGCATGTCGATGGTCAGCGCGCCGCCGGCCTCGGCCATCTTCAGCCGCTCGGGGACCTTCGAGGCGTCGTCGATGGCGATCACCTGGTCCGCCCCCAGCATGTACGCCGAGCGGATCGCGAACTGGCCCACCGGGCCGCAGCCCCACACCGCCACCGCGTCGCCGGGATGGATGTTGCAGTTCTCGGCCGCCATATACCCGGTCGGGAAGATGTCGGTCAGGAACAGCACCTTCTCATCGGGCAGGTCCTCGGGGACCTTCAGCGGCCCGACGTCCGCGAACGGGACACGCACGTATTCGGCCTGACCACCCGCGTAGCCGCCCATCAGGTGCGAGTAGCCGAAGATGCCGGCCGGCGAGAAGCCCATGATCTTCTCGGCCAGCGAGGCCTTGGGGTTGGAGTTGTCGCAGCAGCTCCACAGGCTGCGTTTGCAGAAGAAGCAGCTGCCGCAGGCGATGGGGAAGGGGACGATCGCGCGGTCGCCGACCTTGAGCTTGTCGGCAGGCACGTCCGCGCCGACCTCGACAACCTCGCCCATGAACTCGTGGCCGAGGATGTCGCCCTTTTCCATCGCCGGAATGAACCCGTCGTAGAGGTGCAGGTCCGAGCCGCAGATCGCCGTGGAGCTGACCCGCACGATCGCGTCGCGCCGGTTCAGCAGTTTCGGCTCGGGGACGTTTTCGACCTGCAGATTGCTGGTTCCACACCAGGTTACCGCCTTCATGTTGAGCCCTCCTTTACCGGCCGCCCTGCTGGCTGGCCTGGCACGCGCCGTGCGGTTGTCCCTTGATCGTCGGCACTTCGCCCGTTTCCATGACCTGCTTGAGCCGCCGCAGGTCCTCGCGGAGATGCTGATTGGGCTCCATGCCGAAGAGTCTGGCCGCCCACGCCGCCATCTGGCCGGCCGGGGTCGCGTAGTCCATATCGACCTTGACGATCGTTCCGTGCTCGGGGCGGGGGATGAAGCGGATTGACCCGGCGGTCCGGATGGGGGCGTCGGCCATCGACCGCCAGGCGAACCAGGCGCCGGGCTGGTCGTCGGTGATCTCGACGTCCCATTCGACCCGGCCGCCGACGATATCGGGGGCCGTTGCGACCCAGTGCGACCGCTTTTCGTCGATGACGTGGACCGTTTCGATGTGGTCCATGATGCGGGGCAGGTTGCCCAGGTCGCGGCACCAGGCGTAGAGGTCGCCGGGCGACTTGTCGATGGTGCAGGCCTGGGCGGCGCGGATGCCGTGGCGAAGGTAGGCCTCACGGGCCTCGCGGGCCTCGGCGGTGTCGATGCCGAGGTTGGCGTAGGCGGGGCAGTGGCCGCTCGTGCCGCGGTAGGTCAGCATCCCTCCCACGCCCGCCAGAAGCAGGCCTGGGATGCTGCGGCGGCGAAGCCCCCACAAGGTGAGCATCGTTCCGCCGGCCAGCGAGGCCCACCGCTCGCCCTTGCCGACGTTGACCGACCGGGCCTCGGGCGCGGGCACGTACGACCGCGGCCGGGCGGGTTGCGGTTTCCTCCTGGCAACTTCCTCGATGGAAGAATGATGGGTTGATGTCATGGTCTGTTCTCCAAAG
>JAWLBS010000082.1:0-12935 GCA_041687575.1 Phycisphaerae bacterium
GCCTCGCGCGGTTTCACCTGGCCGCGGGTCCAGTCGTCCCAGGACTGTTTGTACTCGTCCAACTTTTCTGACAGGACCAGCCGCGGCGGGGTCAACCGCTTCTCGCCCGGTTTGACGCTGCGGTGGAAGGCGAGTTCGGCAAGGCTGACCGCCTCGTAGCCCCAGCGGCCGTAGTCGGTGCCGACGACGGCGGGGCAGATGCCCGCCTCGACCAGCGGCCAGACGTCGGGCGACGCCCCGATCATGGCGATGTGCACGCCCTCGGGCAGCGCGGCGCGAAGGGCGTTCGGCGGCATGTCAGCCGGCCAGTCGCCCGCACAGGCCCACGCCCCCATCTGCGGGTAGCGCCGCCCCTGCTCGGCGATGATGTCCAGCGCCTTGCCGGCGTCGTTGCCGCAGTCGAACCGATGCAGCTCGCGCAGCCACGCGTACTCCTGCATGCCCGCGTCGAACCCGTCGACAGCGGCCTTGTGCACGCCGCCGGCCGAGGCCGCGTGCAGCACCATATAGGTCGTGCGGTCCGAGAGGCTGGCCTTCAGCGCTCCGGCCAGCGTCCGGCCGGCCTCGTACAGGTCCCAGCCGACAAACCCGAAGCGGTCGGCCTCGTCGATGTCCCGGCCGATGATCACCACCGACGTTCCGTCGCGGGTGAGCTGCTGCGCGAGCCGGCGTGTCGGCTCATCGCCGGCCGATTGAAGGCACACGGCGGTCACGCGCCGGTCCAGGTGCTTGCGGACGAGATCTTCCTGGGCGGCGGCATCGACCTTCGGCGGTGCGACCGCGACGATCCGCAGGCCCTTGACGGTCTCGGCGTATCTTTCGGCGGAGGCCCTGAGCACCGGCCAGAGCGGATGGTCCTCGCCCAGTCCGACCAGCAGGCACGTCCGCCGGGGCACCTCGGCAGCGGGGCGGTCGCAGGCAACCGGCAGAAGCATCATCGCCGCCAGACCGACCGCGGCCGCACATGCCGCAGTCCGGATCGCGATGCGTCGGCCGCGGGGGTCACACTGTTCTGTAAGCATGATACTCATCAGCCCTCTTTCGACGGCATTCGATCGAGGTCCTCGGCGACGGCCTCGTCGACGTGGTCGGGCCAGTCGGCGTCCGCGCCGGGGGTATTGTACAAGAAGCGGTGCTTGAACTGCTCGGCCCGCCCGCGGTTGCGCGCGACGGCTTCGTGATCGAGGCGGTCGAGCCAGCCGGCCGCGAGGCGCCGCACCTGCACGGGGCCCAGCCGCAGGCTCTTGCGCTTCGAGGCGTACTCGATGTTGACCTCGCACAGGGCGGCGTCGAAGGCGCGGGCGATCTGGTCGGGGTCGCCCCCGCACGCCGCATCGACGCAGACGACGTAGCCGGGTTCCGCGCCCCAGGCCGGGCAGACGGCAAAGTCGCCGAGGCGGACGCCGAGCTGGCGCTCGATGCGCTGGCCGGCCAGGACGACCTGGTTCTCGGTGAGCTTCTCGCCGGCGATCGAGCTGACCCGCTGTCCCTTGCTGAGGAATTCGACGATCGGGGCCTGGCCGTGATAGCCGTTCACGCGGACCAGGTCCATGATGTTGTAGCGGAACAGGCCCGACGAGGTCGTCAGCACGAGGAAGTATTCGCCGCCGACGTCGAGCTCGTGACAGCGCAGCGTCGTGGGGTTGGCGTCGTCGATCTGGTCGGCCGGTATAAATTCATAGAAGTGCGCCGTCACGTCGAGAATGCCGCCGGGCGTGCCGTCATCGACGGGGATCGTCATGCGGCCTTCGCTGGCGATCAGGCCGATGTCGCGGACGGGGGCGTCGCCGTACCAGCGGGGCAGGTCCGCCAGGTACAGGCCCATCGATCCGCCGGTCCAGCAGGCGCAGAAGGTGACGTTCCAGTAGTCGACCGGGCGCAGCTTGCCGGTCCGCGAGAGGCACGCCTCCAGCTCCCGCGCGCGGCGGCGGTCGGGGCGGATGCGGCGGCGCAGGGCGGCAAGGATCTCCGGCGAGACGTCCCGCGGCGGCGTCAGCGTGCCGTCGTGGATATCGCGGATCAACGTATGGGCGCAGGCGTCGGCGGTCTCGGCCAGGCGGATCAGCGTCGAGGGGTTCGCCGCGATCAGCCAGGCGACGTCGCGGACGACGGCGAACCGCATGGCGGTATAGTAGCGGGCGGTCGCGTCGGTGATGCCTGCCACCCGCGGCGGCACGACGTAGTACTTGCGGACGAGCCGCTTCTGGGTCTTGGCGGTCAGGCCCGTAATGGCCCCGCAGGCCGTGCCGGCCGGGGTGTAGTAGTCATCCATGGGGCTGGCGACCTGGAGGATGCCGCGGAGGATCGCCTCGGGGTGATCGAGCAGGGCCTTGAGGCCCCAAGCGTTCCAGCCGGCCCGGTACTCGGACAGGAACGTCTCGGTTACCGGGATGTGCTTGGGTTCGGCGGTCGTGCCGCTGGTCAGGGCGAACATCATGACCTTCTGCCGCGGGCCGAGCAGGGCGCGGAGGTCGCCTTCAACCACCCGGTCGATCCAGGGCCGCAGGCCCTCGTAGTCGCGGACCGGCACCCGCCGGACAAATTCGTCGTAGCCGTCGATGGCCTCGAAGCCGTGCTCGCGCCCGAAGTCGCTGTCGACGTGGCGAGCGATCCTGGTGGCCAGGACCTGGTCCTGCACGCTGACGGCCTCATCCGCACAGCGCAGAAAGCGGTGGTACACCCGCTGGGCGTGGGCATAGGCGATGCGGGCGGACAGTTTGTCGAGCAGGCTCGGCATAGCGGGGCGATTATACGGGACGAACCGGGATGTCGGTACCCGCGAAACCGGAATCGCCGCAGGTGACGGATCCCCGTCTGCCGAAAACGAGCCGCGACCGTGAGGGAGCGGTTGTCGTTACGATTCCGGATGTACGGCGCCCGCATCCTGGACCCCGCCCAAAGGGGCTCGAAGCGTGAGCGCGAGAGTACCCTTTCCGCTCATGGTATGATGCCCGCCGCGGGGCGGGCTGCACCCGCCAAGACCGTGGCAGATACGTGAAGGAAGGCTTTCGTGCGAGACAACAAATGTCTTGAGTCTGTAATCGGCGCGATCGGCGACACGCCCCTGGTGGAGCTCGGCCGGATCTGTCGCCACGTCGAGGGGCGAGTCCTGGCGAAGCTCGAATATCTCAACCCGGGCCTGTCCAAAAAGGACCGCATCGCCCTGCAGATGATCGAGGACGCCGAGGCCGACGGGCGGCTGCGGCCCGGGCAGACGGTCGTCGAGCTGACCAGCGGCAACACCGGCACGGGCCTGGCGATCGTCTGCGCGATCAAGGGCTACAAGTTCGTCGCGGTGATGTCGCGGGGCAATTCCCGTGAGCGGGCCCGGATGATGGCCGCCCTGGGCAGCGAGGTCGTGCTGGTCGACCAGCTCCCGACCAGCCGGCCGGGCGAGGTCTCCGGGGCCGATCTGGCCCAGGTCGAGCGGGAGGCCCGGCGGATCGTCGAGCAGCGGGGGGCGTTTCGGGCGGACCAGTTTTGCCTGGAGGGCAACTTCCGGGCCCACTACCTGCACACCGGGCCGGAGATTCTGACCCAGTCGGGCGGGCGGATCGACGCGTTCTGCGACTTTGTCGGCACGGGCGGCACGTTTGCTGGCTGCGCCGCGGCCCTGAAAGAGCACAACCCCGCGATCCGCTGCTATGTGGTCGAGCCGGCCGGGGCGGCGGTGCTGGCTGGCGAGTCCGCCACTCGGCCCGGCCACCGCATCCAGGGCGGCGGGTACAGCATGCCACACCTTGAGACCCTTCGCCGCGAGCACATCGACGGCTGTCTGCAGGTGACCGACGAGGAGGCGATTGCCTGCGCGCGGCGGCTGGCGGTCGAGGAGGGGATTTTCGCGGGCTTCAGCAGCGGGGCGAACCTTGCGGCGGCGCTGCAGGTGCTGGCCGGGCCCTGCCGGGGCGGGACCGTCGCGATCCTGATGTGCGATTCGGGGCTGAAGTATCTCAGCACGGACTTGTGGGAGTAGCCGGTCGCCCTGGCGAGCACGAGTCGACGTTGCTTTTGGTGAAAAACTCCCTCGCTTACGCTTCGGGCTCCTTCCCGCAGGATCCCGAGGTGTTGCGTGTCCGGGGAATATGGTCGTCAGGCCCGTTCGGCGAGGGAGGCGTCCTGGCCGGGGGCGATCCGGCCGGCGATGCCGGCCAGGTGGCGGTCGAAGAAGGCGATCGTCCGCTGGGCGTACTCTTCCGGCTGGATGGTGACGGACTGGTTGTGCTTGGCGCCCGGGACGATCCAGAGTTCCTTGGGCTCTTTGGCTGAATCGAACAGCAGGCGGGCCTGCTCGACGGGCAGGTAACTGTCCCGCTGGCCGTGGATCATCAGGATCGGCCGGGGCTCCATCCGCCGCAGGGCCTTGTGGACCGAGGGGAAGGTGCAGTTGAGCTTGTGGCTGGCGTACCGCAGCAGCAGGTACCTCAGCAGCCGCCAGAAGGCCGGGTGGTGGTTCTCATAGACAAAGCGGACCTTGGCGAAGATGTAGGCCCAGCGCTTCATCAGGTGCTCGAGGATCCGGTCGGTGCTGAACAGGCCGTCGGCGACGATGCAGGCAATCCGCGGGTACTGCTGGGCGGCCAGCACGGCCACGCACGCCCCGCGCGAGATGCCGAACAGCCCGATTTCGGTGGGCAGGCCCTGCTGCTCGAGGCAGTCCTCGACGTAGCCGATCGCGCCGAGCATGTCGGCCATTTCATGATTGGTGGCCCACTGCCTGGGGGTGTGGCCGTCCTCGGTGCCGCTCACGCCGTGCTCGCGGAAGTCGAAGCTGAACACGTCATAGCCGGCCGCCAGCAGCGGGCGACAGTAGCGGGCGCAGCTGAACATATCGCTGGCGAACTCGTGGACGAAGATAATCGTGCCTTTGCGCTTGGCAATACGGGCCCGCAGGAACATGCCCCGCAGGCTCAGGCCGTCCATGGCGAGGAAGCTGACGAGTTCGCCATGAAGCGGCTCGAAGTCGCGCGGCCCCATCGACAGCGGCGGCGGCGTGTCACGGATGATGTTGAACGTCAGCAGGACGTATTTGCGGAGGATCAGGATCGGGACAAGGATCAGCGCGGTGATGACCAGCACGGTGCTGAGCAGGGCCCAGTTGTGCATGACCAGGTCCCAGGCCGTTGCGGCTGCCGCGAGGTTGCCGGATGTTTGTATCATGGTTCGTCCGCGCCTTCGGTCCAGCGGGCCGGTCCTTTGCCGGAGCCGCAAGAATATAGATGATATCGGCACCGGCACCGGTTCGCCAACACGGGCCAACAAGGGCCAACAAGGGCCAGCCGGATAAAGCTCTTGTGGTGCATCCGCCGAACGATGGCGGGCGGGCGCTTGACGGGGGTCTGCCCCCCTTGCATGACGCCTCCGTTCGAGCCCACGCCCTAATTCCCATGGGCGCACCGATGCCTGACCGATCCGACGGGGTCTGACCCCCTGGTGCAAATGCTCCGGGGGGTGTCACGGTCCTGCGGCTGTTCGCAGGGCCGTGCCCAACGCCACGGGGTCAGACCCCGGATGCGTGCGCAGGCATCCAAGCCGCCGTGAGATCGCGGCGTTGATTCCGCCATGAAACGTGCGACTTGGGGTCAGACCCCTGACGAACGTCCCGGCAGCGGCGGCGTCCGCTTGTCTGATGCATCCGTGGCATGGATGGTCAAGAACCATGCAGCTGCGGCACTGTCGTGTCCCGATCAAGCGACACGGCGCCCGCGGGATCGTGCGGTACAGCGGTGCGGCAGGCTTTTTTTCGGTGTCGCGGCGGCAATGCAGTTCGGATAGAATGAATGATGCGGTTGGCAGGACGTGGTTTCGGAAATCCGGCGATTCAGATCAGAGGGAGAAGCAGGATGGCGGACACGAACGAGAACGGGCTTTCGCGGCGGCATTTCCTGGCGGCGGCCGGCCTGGCGGGCGGGGCGCTGGCGGCTGGAGGGACGAAGCTATTCGCCGAGCAGGCGCCGGCGAGCCAGCCGGGCACGTATGCGAAGAAGAAGTTCGGCCGCACGGGCATACCGGTGACAATCGTCGGGTTCGGGGCGATTCGGATCTCGCCGCCGACAGGCTCGCGGCTGCTGAAGATGGCGATCGACTCGGGCATGAACGTCCTGCACAGCGCGCGGGGCTATCAGCGGGGGCGGTCGTTCGAGGCGATCGGTCAGCTGTTCAAGGCCGAGCCGGACTACCGCAAGAAGGTGATGCTCTGCCTCAAGGAAAATACCGAGGTCAGCGAGGAGCGTCTGGATCAGGATCTGGCGGCCCTCAACACCGACCACGCCGATATCTACCTGCCGCAGCTGCAGGAGCCGGACCAGTCGAAGATGGAAGACGCGATCGCCGCGCTGGACAAGCTCAAGGACAAAGGCAAGATTCGCTTTGGCGGGTTCACCTGCCACAGCAAGATCAACGAGGTGATCGAACTGGTCGTCGCCAAGGCCCCCAAGGCGTACGACGGCTGCCTGATCACCACAGCGCCGCTGCGGCCTGAAGACGGCCGGCCCGCCCAGGATGACGAGGCGAAGCGCTTCGCCAGGAACCTGCGGGCCCTGAGCGGCGCGGGCGTCGGCGTGATCTCGATGAAGAGCGGCGCCAGCAAGGTCGTCGGCCAGGACGCCGCCGAATACGGCGCGCACATGCGGGTGCTGGCCGAGGCGGGCGTGGACACCTGCATCACCAGTTTCGCGTCGTTCAAGGAGATCGAAAACGCGGTCGCGGCGAATCTTGACCGGCTCGGGCCGGCGACGGCGGGGGACTATGCCCGCTGGCAGCACCAGTGGGCCGCTCTCGGCTGGCCGTGCCTGATGTGCGGCCAGTGCACCGGCGCGTGCCCGGCGGGGCTGCCGGTCGGCGACCTCATGCGGCTGGGCATGTACCGCGACCACTACCGGATGACCCCTCACGCGCGACAGGAGTTCGCCGAGCTGCGGATCAACGCGGCGACCGCGATGAGCGCATGCGACGGGTGCACCAGCTGCACCGGCGCCTGCCCGATGGGCCTGGCCGGCAGCGGACGAGTTCGCAACCTGGTCAGCTCGCTGGCGTAAGGCGTCGGGCGCCAGCCACGAAGGCCCGTTGGTCGGCCGCGGCGCCCGCGGGGCTGCAAGCCGTCGCGATGGGGACATGCCCTGTCGCCAGAAGTGGTCTGCCCGGCTGGAGCGGCCTATACCGTGGGTGGCGAGGGCCTGCTTGAGGCGTGGATCCCGGTTGGGCGGACCTTTTTGGGCCGGCCGGGGCCATGTCGAGCTTGATTTGCTGATGAATTGCCCTTAGAAAGTATGTTCTTTGCCGGTGCGTATGCGCACTGGTGTGGAGAGGTGGCTGAGTGGCCGAAAGCGCCGGTTTGCTAAATCGGTGAGCAGGATAATCCCTGCTCCGTGGGTTCGAATCCCACCCTCTCCGATTTCCCCAGCTCTGCAATTCGTAAGCGATTTAACTGCAAGGGTTTGAGGTGCGGCGAGCGTGCCTGCGCGCCCTTTATTGTTGCGGCTGAAGGCCTGATATTAAGGTCCTGTTTGCACTGGGACAGGGCACTACCCGCATGGCCTCAAGCGACGCCACCGGCTGTGCGATGGTTACCTGGTTGAACTCCCCAGCCGGTCGTCGAACGTGCCGTGTCACTGGCGGGTCCCGTCTCCTTTGAGCAGATCCCTATGCGGCCGCCCAGTCTTGCTTCAGGCTCGCCAGCCCGACCTCGGCGATCCTGGCGGCGTCTTTCTCGCCGGCCGCGTACTCGCAGGAGATGTACCCATCCCAGTTGTCGTGCTTCATGCAGCGCAGAACCTCGCGGGTGTGCGCGCGGCTAGTCTCGTCGGTCGGCACGTGGTAGTGCATGTGGACGATCCGGTCGCGAAGGCGGTCCCAGATCTGCGTAATCGTCATGCCGGAGTTTTCCGGCAGGTCGTCGATCTGGAAGTTGATCTTCAGCCGGCGACTCGGCACGCCCCGCAGCAGCATGTCGATCCCGCTGGCCGCGTCGATCAGCGAATCGCGGTGGGTCTCCAGGGCAATGTCCACGCCGTACTGCTCGGCCATGGCGGCGTACTCGGCGAAGCCGTTAATCGCGTAGCCCCAGTTGGCCTCGTCGCTGGTGGCGGCGGTGATCTCGCAGACGAACCCGGCGAACGAGCGGATCATCGGCACGCCCAGCTGCCGGGCGATCTTCAGGAACGTCTCGCACTCGGCGACCATCTCGGCGTGATTGCCCTTGGAGATGTCGAAAAAGCCGATGTAGGGCGAGATCATCGGCACGGCCAGGCCCTTGGCACGGCACAGGTCGATGATCTGCCGGCGGCGGGCCTCGTCGGCCTCGCCCAGGAAGTTGCCCCACAGCTCGATGCCGTCGAAGCCGAGGTCGGCGGCGACGTCGATGATCTGCTCGGCGGTCCACTCGCCATTTTTGCAGGCGATGGAGCAGAGGCAGGTTTTCATGAATGCTCTCCTCTGATGGACGCTGACCGGGCGGTTGACGTCCTCTACTGTCCTGGGGGGTGACGATGCTCCAAACACGACACGGTCGCAGGACCGCTGCCCGCGGCGAATGCAAACCGGCGTCTGCGGCGCCGCACTCCAAAGGCTGTCGCCGATCTGCGGCGCCCAGCGCATCCGGTGAATTCCATGGCCGGAAACGGCCCCGGCCATGGCACCCGGCAACGGATCAATAGAAGACAGTCACGATCAGGTGCGGCTCCTGGCGCTGCTTGCCTTCGAACATGCCGATGGTGCTGCTGGCGAACTTGATCTCGATCTGGGGGTTCTTATCGGCCCATTCGTTGACCATCGAGTCCATGTAGCTGATGGCCGCGTCGGTCATCTTGGCATGGAACGTCCGGCAGCGGATCGCCCCGCGGCCGTTGGCGCTCAGCGGCCGCTGGTATTTCGACTCGTCATGGTCGAGCAACTGGCCGAACACGCTGTCTTCGCCGAAGGCCTTGATCTTGGGCTTGACCTCGGGCGGCTCGTTTTCGCTGACCGGGTCGAGGTCGGCCTCGTCGACCAGGGCGATCGGCTCGTCGGCCTCGTCGTGCTCCTGATTGGCCTCGCGGTAGCAGACAGGGCAGAGGAGCCGTTCGTCGACCATGCCGGCCGACCCGGATTCGAGATGGTCCGGATAGACCGCCGCACCGCACTCATCGCAGGTTTTGATGATCTCTTCCGCTTCCGCCATGGCATGCCTCCGGCTGTTTTTGGCGTCTTCAGAAAGGGAAACTGCCGCTGACAACTCTAACGCCTTGCATTATAGCGACATGCGGGGCGAGGCCAAGGGCGGGGTTCCCGCGCGGGAGACCGTCATGGGCGACGGCGGGGAGGCAGACACAACTCTTTGTTGTATAAATGTTTGCGTACGGAAGGTGCTTGAGGGGGTCTGACCCCGTGGCGCATGCTGCCTGACGGAATCAACGCCGTGACCTCGTGGCGGCCCGACTGCTTGTGCATGCCACTGGGGTCTGACCCCGTGGCACGGGGCCTACCGCCCCTTACGGTCGCGGCTCGTTGAGGTAGGACCGCACCCCTCGCAGCGCCTTGCCCAGGGGGTCAGACCCCGTCGGATCCTTCAGATATTGGTGCCCCCACGGGAATCGGATGCGGGGATTCGGGTGCGGGCGTGCTGCCAGGGGTCAGACCCCCGCAGGCGGCCTTGCATTGGTTGCCGACGACACAGGTTGGCGGGCACAGCCCGCCCTACATCCGGAAAATATGTTTTGCACCGGCGGGGGTGTCGATATACAATCCGGATATTGTGCCCTTAGGGATTTGACGGAAGCGGGTGCCCCGTGGCCAGCCTATGCGCAACAGATCGGCAGGACAGCAGCAGCAACGCGATGCGTGGGCTGCAGGCCGGCCGGTGCGCGGCCCGGGACCGGGGTGCTGTTTTCGGCGGCGCCATCTCCACCATCGACCTGATCGTCGTTATTATCCCTGACGGTGGGTAGGGCCCGCTGACCAATCGGATGCGGACAACGGCCCTGCCCATGCGGCAGGGCCTTTTTTGTTTGAGGCAGATACGAGGCCGAAGGATCGAGGATCGAAGGAGCCCCGGCGATGAGCGAGAACGATGGCGGCAGCCAGCGGCGCGTCGAACTGTACGACACCACCTTGCGCGACGGCACGCAGGGCATGAACGTGAGCCTGAGCCTGCAGGACAAGCTCCTGATTGCCACGCGGCTCGACGAGACCGGCATCGACTACATCGAGGGCGGCTACCCGCTGAGCAACCCCAAGGACGTGGCGTTCTTCCAGGACGTGCGGGGGCTGAAACTGAAGCACGCCAAACTGACCGCCTTCGGCATGACCCGCCGGCGGGGCCTCAGGGCCGAGGATGACGAGGGCATGCGGGCCCTGGTGGCCGCCGAGACCCCCGTGATCGCGATCGTCGGCAAGACCTGGGACCTGCACGTGACCGAGGTCCTGCGGGTCAGCCTGGAAGAGAACCTGGCGATGATCGCCGACTCGGTGCGGTTCTGCCACCAGGCCGGCCGGGAGGTGTTCTACGACGCCGAGCACTTCTTCGACGGGTACCGGGCGAATCCCGAGTACGCGGTCAAGACACTGCTGGCGGCGCAGGAGGCGGGCGCCACGCGGATCGTCCTGTGCGACACCAACGGCGGATCGCTGCCGGTGCAGATCGCCGAGTTCATCGACGCGCTCAAGGCGAATATCTCGGTGCCGCTGGCGATCCATTGTCACAACGACTGCGGCCTGGCGGTGGCCAACACGCTGGTCGCCATCGAGCACGGCTGCGTGCAGGCCCAGGGCACCATCAACGGCATCGGCGAGCGGTGCGGCAACGTCGACCTGACGACGGTCGCGGCCAACCTCGCCCTGAAGATGGACCAGCAGGTGCTGGCGGGCGACGGCCTGCGGAAACTGACCGAGCTGAGCCGCTACGTCTACGAGGTGGCCAACATGCTGCCCCGCGAGAACCAGCCCTACGTCGGCAACGGGGCCTTCGCCCACAAGGGCGGGATGCACGTGCACGCCGTGCGGCGACTGACCGCCTCGTACGAGCACATCGACCCGGCCGCGGTCGGCAACACCCGCAACGTGCTGATTTCGGAACTGTCCGGGGCGAGCAACATCGCGGAAAAACTCGGCCGCAAGTTCGACATCGAAAGCGACCGCGACGCCCAGCGCCGGCTGCTGCTGCGGATCCAGGACCTGGAAAACGAGGGCTACATGTTCGAGGCGGCCGAGGCGAGCTTCGAGCTGCTGTGCCGCAAGGAGCTCGGGCTGTATCATCCGTTCTGGAACCTGCACCGGTACATGGCGGTGATCGTCAGCAACGAAGGCTCGGTCCAGAGCACCGAGGCGGTGGTCAAACTCGACGTCGACGGCACGGTCGAGCACACCGTCGCCGAGGGCAACGGCCCGGTCAACGCCCTGTCGGTGGCGCTGTGGAAGGCCCTGCGCAATCACTACCCGGTGATCGACCACATTAAGCTCCGCGACTACAAGGTCCGGGTGGTCAACAGCCGGGCGGGAACGGCCGCGAAGGTTCGCGTGACGATCGAGTTCCGCGACGAGAAGGTGGGCGAGTGGATCAACACCGTCGGCGTCAGCGAGAACATCATCGACGCGTCGTGGCAGGCCCTGACCGACGCGCTGGAGCTGAAGCTGCTGAGCGAGGAGGATCGGGCCCGCGGCGACCGGCCGCCGGCCAAGGGTGTTCAGGCGGTCCCGGCGGCGGATGCGAACGGACAGTGAATCAATAGATTGGACAATGACATGGCAGACAAAACCATCGAGAAGCAGACGAAAAAGGGCTACGATCCCGAGTCGATCGAACCGGAGATTTACCGCTTCTGGATCGACGGCGGCTACTACCACGCCGAACCGGACGCGCCGGGGCGGCCCTACTGCATCGTCATCCCGCCGCCCAACGTCACCGACCGGCTGCACCTGGGGCACGGGCTGAACAACACGATCCAGGACATCACCATCCGCTGGCGCCGCATGGCGGGCGACAACGCCGTGTGGATCCCCGGCACCGACCACGCCGGCATCGCCACCCAGACCGTCGTGGAAAAGCGCGTGCTCGCCGAAGAGGGGCGCAAGCGGACCGACTTCGCGCGCGACGAGTTCGTCGCCAGGATCCAGAAGTGGAAGGACGAGTACGAGGCGACCATCCTCGGCCAGCTCCAGCAGATGGGCTGTTCGTGCGACTGGGACCGGACCCGCTTTACCATGGACCCGGTCTGCGCCCGCGCCGTGCGAGAGGCCTTCTTCCGCCTGTTCAAGGACGGGCTGATCTACCGCGGCAAGCGGCTGGTCAACTGGGACCCGGCCACGCAGACCGCGCTGGCCGACGACGAGGTCGAGATGGAGGAGATCGACGGCCACTTCTGGTACCTCCGCTACCCGCTCGTCGAACCGGTGACGATCGACGGCGAAAAGATCGAGTGGGTGACCGTCGCGACGACCCGCCCCGAGACGATGCTGGGCGACACCGCGGTGGCGATGAACCCGGCCGACCCGCGCGCCGCGGCGCTGAAGGGCAAACTGGTCCGCCTGCCGATCGTCAACCGCGTGGTGCCGATCATCACCGACGAGTACGTCGTGCTGCCCGACCCCGAGAGCGACGACGCCAAGGCGAAGTACGCCAGCGGCTTTTTGAAGGTCACGCCCGCGCATGACCCGAACGACTACGACATCGGCCGACGGAACGACCTGCCGATCATCAACGTGATGGCGCCGGACGGTTCGATCAGCGAGGACCACGGCTGGCCCGAGGAAGACTGGAAGGCGGCCGACCCGTACCTGCAGCTGATCGTGGACAAGGACCGCTTCGAGGCCCGCGCGATGATCGTGCAGTGGTTCAAGGAGCACGACCTGCTCGAGCAGGTCAAGCCGTACAAACACAGCGTGGGGCACAGTTACCGGAGTCATGTGCCGATCGAGCCGTACCTGTCGGACCAGTGGTACGTGAAGGTGACCGATGATCGCCTGGC
>JAWLBS010000082.1:13035-16270 GCA_041687575.1 Phycisphaerae bacterium
GACACCTGGTTCAGCTCCGCCCTCTGGCCGATCAGCACGCTGGGCTGGCCGGACCCGTCCGCGTTCCCGGAGATCTTCCCGCAGGGCGACCTCGCTCTGAAAACCTGGAACCCGTCCAGCACGCTGAGCACCGCCCGCGAGATCATCACGCTGTGGGTCAGCCGGATGGTGATGTTCAACCTGTACTTCCGCGACTGCCTGCCCTTCCGTGACGTGTTCATCCACGCGATGATCCAGGACGGCGAGGGGCGCAAGATGTCCAAGAGCCTGGGCAACGGGGTCGACCCGCTCGACATCATCCACAGCCACGGCGCCGACGCGATGCGCTTTACGCTGGCGCTGATGACCACCCAGACCCAGGACGTCCGCATGCCGGTCGAGAAGGACCCCGAGACCGGGCGCAACACCAGCCCGAAATTCGACATGGGCCGCAACTTCTCCAACAAGATCTGGCAGGCCTCGACGGGCCTGGCCCTGCCCAACCTGGAAGGCTACGACCCGCAGCCATTGGATTATGCATCGCTGCCGCTGGAGGACCGGTGGATCCTCTCCCGGCTGCAGACGTCGATCGCCACGGTGGACGCGGCGCTCCGCTCGTTCCAGTTCTCTGACGCCTCGCAGGAGTGCTACCGGTTCTTCTGGAACGAGGTGTGCGACTGGTACCTCGAGATGGTCAAGCCCCGGCTGCGGGCCGAGCCCGAGGCCCGGCGCGTCGCCCAGCAGGTGCTGGCGTGGGTGCTCGACCAGTCGCTGCGGCTGCTCCACCCGTTCATGCCGTTCATCACCGAGGCCCTGTGGGCGCGCCTCAACGAGGCCGCGCCGCAGCGAGGCATCGACGCGCCGGCTGCTCAAGGCAAGGCCCTGGTCCGCGCCGCCTGGCCAACCGCCAACGGTGCCTGGCGCAACCCCGACGTCGAGACCCAGATGGCCCGGCTGCAGGAGGTGATCCGGGCGATCCGCGACGCGGTCACCCGCGTCAACGAGAGCCGCTCGCGGCAGAAGCAGCCCGCCCTGCGAAACCTGCCCGCCGCCGTGATCCGCGCGGACGCCGCCTTCGCCGGACTGCTCGACCAGCAGCGCGAGACGTTCTCGCGGCTGGCGCGGTGCGAGCAGACGACCGTCGGGGCCGATGCGCCCAAGCCGGCCGGCTCCATGAGCTTCGTCGTGGCGGGCACCGAGGTCTTCGTGCCGGTGGCCGACCTGATCGACCTGAAGATCGAGCAGGAGCGGCTCGAGCAGGAGATCGCCAAGACCGAAAAGGTGCTGGCCGGCGTGCGGGCGAAGCTCGCCAACACGAACTTCACCGACAAGGCCCCGGCCGAGGTCGTTCAGGTCCAGCGTGATCGGCAGCGCGAACTCGGCGAGCAGATCGAGGCGCTGCGCCACCACCTGGCGGAGCTGGCGGCGATGTAGCACTGTCGTGCGGCGGGCGCAGCCCGCCCTGCGCCTCGTCCATTTTACAACTGTGATAACTGTTCCAGGTGTCGCATCCGTGTACGGCACCGGTTGGTTCTTGCGCGCCGGCCCGCGCCTTGAGCCGGTGAAATCACTTAAGCGCTTGTCGGGGTTGTCCCGCACGGGACCTCCGTTTGCGCTGCAAGGGGGGGCCGCCGCAAGTGAATGGCCGACATCCCGCCGGTGCGCGCCTTATGGCCGGGGCCCTGAGCTTGGATGCCTTTGGCGCAACATTTCCTTGGTCGCATAACGATTCAGTCCGGGTTTGTGCAGGGCGGATGGCGCGGCCGGCGTCACTGTGCTGCCGGTGCATTCGGCGTCCGCGCCAGGCATGAAGGGGGGCGAAAACGGCGATCGAGAGGCTATAGGATATAGTGCGGGGCGCGAAGCGGAGCCGCGCTTCGGCAGTACCCAAGGCCGCACGAAGCCAGGCAAAGCAGTACCCGATGCGGGCGGCACGAAACGATCAGGCAGTGTCGGTGAAATGATCCGGGCCGCAGCCGTTCGGGCCCGCCGCAATAAAGGATTGGGGGCTTGCCGTGAACGATCAGACCTTCAACTGGATCCGCCTGGGCGTCGGCGTTGTCGTCGCGGTCGGCTGGGCCTTGAGCCTGCTGCTGGTCCGCATCCACACGGGCAAGGGCCAGCCGGACCTGCTGGAGAAGACCTGCGGCGGGGGGCAAGACTGCCACTCGGTCCTGTCGAGCCGGTTCAGCCGGTTCCACCTGCTGCCGCCGTGGCCCTTCCCCGTCGCAGCTGGCGGGCTCGCCCATTTCACGATTCTGGGAGTGTGGCTGCTGACGGTCGGCCGGCTGCCCGGGGCGTGGCACGGCTTCTGGGCGATTCCGGCGATCTACGGGCTGATCGGGCTGGGCGGGTCGCTGGGGTTCATGTACATCATGGCCCGCAAGATCCGCGCGTGGTGCCGCCTGTGCCTGAGCGTGCACTCACTGCAGCTGCTGCTGGTGCCGGGGCTGTGGGTGCTCTGGCTGGCCGGCGGCAGCAGCGCCGAGGGCGGCGCGGCACCGTACAAGGTGCCGGTCCTGGCGATGGTGGCGGCCGGGGCCCTGGCGCTGATGATTGTGCGGCACACGCAGGTCTTCAGCATCGCCAGGCACCTCGACAAGGTCAAAACACGGCTGGACCACGCGTACGACGAGCAGTTCTTCACGGCCCGGCCGTTGCACATCGACGTCAACGGGTCCGATCCGGTCTGCGGGCCGGCGGGGGCGGAGCACACGCTGGTGGTCTTCAGCGATTTCCAGTGCGACAACTGCGCCGACTTCTACCGGGCGATGTGCACGATCCAGGAGCGGTTCGACGGGGCGCTGCGTGTGGTCCACAAGGACTTTCCGCTCAGTGCGGGCTGCAACCCGGCTCGCGGCGAGACCGGCCCCGGCGCCGAGAGCTCGTGTGCGGCGGCGGCCGCCGCCGAGGCCGCGCGGCGCCTCGGCGGGCTCGACGCCTTCCGCAAGATGCAGCACCTGCTGTACGAAAACCAGCAGCTGAAGATGCGCCAGCCGTTCGAAGAGTTCGCCCGGCGCTGCGGGCTGGACTTCGACGCCTTCAACCGGCTGCGAACCAGCCCCGAGGTGCTCGAGGAGATCCACGCCGACGTCCGCGCCGGCCAGGCGCTGGGCGTCGATTCGACGCCCACGGTGTTCCTGGACGGCCGGCGCCTGCGCAACGCGCTGATCCAGCGCGGCCCCAGCGTGCTGGTCGAACAGACGCTCTCGCACTGGCGCTACCTGCTGGAGCAGCTCGAATGCGGCAAGCCGCC
>JAWLBS010000083.1:0-16122 GCA_041687575.1 Phycisphaerae bacterium
GACGAGCATGTACTCGCCGTACCGGCCGGTCTGCACCGTCATACCGTTACTACGCAGCATGGCGGCGACGCGATCATAAAGAGTTTCGGCGGCCTCGCCTGCCATGGCGCCGTCGAAGGAGGGGCGACGGCCCTTGCGGGCGTCCGCCTGGGTGGTAAAGGCGCTGACCAGCAGGATCTGGCCGGCCACCTGGGTGACGTCGAGGTTCATCTTGCCGGCCTGGTCGGTGAAGATCCGCAGGTGCATGATCTTGTCGACGATGTAGGTTGCGTCGAGCTGGGTGTCGTCGGCGGCGACGCCGAGGTAGACGAGGAGGCCTTTGTCGATCGAGCCGACGACCTGGCCGGCGACGGTGACGCTGCCGGATGCGACTCTTTGGATTACGGCACGCATGTTGGAGGATCTCCCGTGTTCGCTGGCACCTTGCGAGGGTGCGGGTTCGTGTCGGACGCGGTCGCAGGGATGCGGGGTGCTGTCGCAGATATCCTGTGCGGCGCTTTGCGTAAGGTCCTGGTGGGCAAAAGCCCACCCTACGGCACTTGGCGAGAGACATTTCCTTTCGCCCCTGACGGGGCGTTGGTGGGCAAAAGCCCATCCTGCAACGGCGTTGGCGGGCGCAGCCCGCCCTACGGGGGCGCTGCTTCATCCGCGGGCAGAGTGTCCAGGGCCTCGCGGGCCTGGCGGGCGTAGTCGGTGCCCGGGGCCATGTCGATCACCTGCCGGTAGCGCCGCCGGGCCTGGTCGAACCGGCCGATCTGGACGTCGCGGGCGGCGAGCCGCAGCAGCACGGGCGCCTCGGGCTGGGCCCGCTGGCGAGCCAGTTCGTCGGCCTGATCGGCGTGGAGCTCTTTGAGGGCCTCGCGGGCCTGCCGGGCGGCCTGGGTCTGGGGGTAGACCTCGGCGGCGATGCGGTAGTACCGCTCGGCGTCGACGAGGCGCTGCTCCTGCCGGGCCTGCCGGCCAAGCTGCAGGGCCTGCTCGGCGGACTGCTGGTAGCGGGCGGCCAGCAGCCGGGACCGCATTTTCGGGTCGCTGCGGATATCGTCGAGCATTTCAAGGGCCTGCCGGCCGACGGGGCGACCGTAGAAGCCTTCGGCGACGGTCCGCAGTTTTTCCCACGCCTCGGGGATCTTGCCGGTGTCGAGCAGGCCGCGGGCATTGGCGAGGATGTCCTGGGCGTCCATCTCGGCGGCCTGCAGCAGGTCGGTGGCCGACTGGTGCAGCGGATGCGCGGGCGGACTGCCCCGGGCGACGGTCGCGGCCAGACCGACGGCGGTGAAATAGCCCTTCGTGCCGGCGGCGGCCTTGGCGCGGTTCAGGCGGTTGGTCAATTCGTACTGCCGCTGGCGGGTCAGGCCGTCGGGGGTGAGCTGCTGGTAGAAGCCCGGCAGGACGTCTGCGAGGCCGTCGGCCGGTCCGCTCCACACAACGGCCTGGTCCGGCCCGAGCAGGTAGACTCGGGGCAAGGGCTCCAGCGGCAGTAGCTCCGGCAGGACGCTGTCGGTGCCGATCGGCAGGTGCGGCAGGTCAGCGGCGGCATCGGTGACCTTCTCGGCCGGGGCGACAGTCACCAACAGGACCTCGACGCCCCGCGGGCGCCAGGTGTCGGCCAGTTTCTCCAGATCGGCGGCGGCCGCTGTGGACCGGGCGGACCAGGGCTCCAGCACGCCGAGGCCCCAGAGCCGGCCATGGAGGTTTGCACTGGCGACAGGCTCGTCCACATTGAGCCACTGTCCGGCGGGCAGGCCGGGGATCGACAGGACCGGCTGGGTGGCGGCCGGTTGCGAGGCGGGGGCGTCGGCGGTCTGGGCGAGGCCCGGCATGCCGAGGGTGAGCACGGTTATGCAAGTCAGCAGCATTGATCGCATGCGAGTCTCCTGCGGGTTCATGGTGATCTGATGTTACCGGCTGGCGCGGCGGGGGCAACCGACTCGGGCGGGAACGTGTTGCACTCTGCCCGGCGGGCGGGGGTACCGCGCATGCAAGGATTACCGCTCCCTCACGGTCGCGGCTCGTTCCAGCGGGATGTGGGAGTGTTGCGCATTCGAACGACAACGGCACCCTCGCTTACGCTTCGGGCTCCTTCCCGCAGATTGTCCGGACGCTGCGCATGCGGGGAATTCCATGGCCGGGAACTGCCCCTGCCATGGCACCCGACTTGCTGTCACCTGTACCCTGTAACCTGTCCCCTGCCGCTGTTGTTCATCTGTGAACATCTGCGAAATCTGCGGAAGGCCGTTCGTGCCCCGCGCCCTGGCACGCCCTGCATCTGCACGGCCCCGGCTCACTCGTGCAGATGATCCGGCAGCAGGAAGCGGATCTGGTCTTCGGGCAGACCGCGGCGCTTGGCGTGGGTGACCAGCAGCGAGGCGTACGAGTCGGTGATGCCGCGCGACAGGTCCAGGCCGAGCTCGCGGGCGACCTTCGTAACAGCCGCGGCGGTGGGGCCTTCGACCTCGACGAATCGGCCGAGCAGCGGGACGGTGTCCAGCTCGATCCAGCAGTCGTGCAGGCGGTAGCGGCGGCGGCGTTTCTGCAGGTGGAGCATCAGGCTGTAGCCGAGGCGGTCGAGGATGTCGATCAGGGCCTCGGGGTCGGCGACGCCGGTTTCGATCTCTTCGCGCTGCTTGAGCTCGCTCTCCTGGCGGGCGCCCTTGTAGGTCAGCACGTGCTGATGGGTGGAACCGGCCCGGCCCGGCTGGACGAGGCTTCGCAGCCGCAGGCCCTGGTCGGCCTGGAGCAGCCGCCGGTCGGCGGTGTCGAAGAAGCGGTCGTCCTGGACGAACTCGCCGTGGGGCTCGGCCCGGAGGTGCTGGAGCTTCTTTTCGACCGGCTCGTGCGAATCTACGGGGATCTTGCATTCGGTTTCGGTGGGCATGGCGTTTCTCAGTCTCGCTTGTGGCCAGGCAGGTTGAAGAACCTTTTCGCACCCCATTCAAACGCCGCATCCGGCAGGAGCCGTCGCAGGTACGGCACGAAGCGGGCCTCGCGGCCGACGCGGTAGCGCAGCCTCGGGGCGGGCGACTCGGCGATATTCGCGATCAGGTCGCCGACCTTGCGGGGGTCCTCGCCGGAGCGGGCGGATTTCTCGAAGGCAGCCATGATCCGCTCGCGCAGGCCGTTGTAGTCGTCGATGCGGTCGGCCGCCTCAGCCCTCGCGGTGTCGAAGCCGGTCCGGAAGTAGCTCGGCTCGACGATGCTGACGTGGATGCCGAAGCCGGCCACCTCGTACCGCAGCGATTCGCTGTAGCCCTCGAGGGTAAACTTGGTGGCCGCGTAGAACCCCTCGCCCGGCACGCCGACCAGCCCGGCCAGCGAACCGACGTTGATGATCGTGCCGCTGCGCCGGCTGCGCATCGCCGGCAGCACCGCCCGGGTCATCCGCACCACGCCGAAGACGTTGGTGTCGAACTGGTCCCGGACCTGCTCGATGGTCGACTCCTCGATCATGCCGGTCAGGGCGTAGCCAGCGTTGTTGACGAGCACATCGATGCGGCCGGCCTCGTCGAGGACCTGTTTTGCGCAGGCGGCGACCGACTCGTCGTTGCGGACGTCGAGGGCGAGCATGCGGATGCCCGCCTCGTCCGGCCGCTGGCTGCGGCTGGTGCCGAAGACGCGGTGGCCTTTTCGCACAAGGGTGAGCGCCGCCTCGCGGCCGAAACCCGAGGACGCACCGGTGATCAGGATGACCTTCTGGTCGGGCATAGTGACTCGCCTTGCGGCCGGGGGTTGCATATGACAGCGCCGGCCGGTGCAAAATGGTACGCGCCCGGGCGGCGGGTTGCAAAGCGCGTGGCGGCGGTAACAATGTTCTGCGCGAACGAGCCGCGACCGTGAGGCGTGAGGGAGCGGTAGATCCGCCAGAACGAGCCGCGACCGTGAGGGAGCGGTAGATCCTGTCACGGCGTAATCGTTGTCTGACGAAGCCGGGAGCAGGGCCGTGCATGCAGGGCGGGCTGTGCCCGCCACAAGGACTGGGAGAGGCTCCAGAGGGCAAGTTTTGCGGCAGGCGGCGCCGCGCGGCACGAGTCGATCATCAACCGAAGTCCCGAGCGGCGGCGGGGCACAACGGATGTGCCTCACCGCCCGGTCGTAGCTAAGCAAAGGACAGGTCAGCCCGAATGGCAAAAACACTGGATGCGTATCTCGACAGGCAAGGCAGCCGGATCGTGCAGCTGCTGCAGGACCTCGTGCGGATCCCGACGGTCAACCCGCCGGGGGAGAACTACCTGCGATTCGTGACCGCCGCCCAACCGCTGATGCGCGAGCTGGGGATGCAGACCCGGGTGGTTACGGTGCCGACCGACTATGCCGACCGCTACATCGATAACGCGGCGGACTTCCCGCGGGCGAGCCTGATCGGCCGGCTGGACGTCGGGGCGAGCCGGACGGTGCACTTCAACTGCCACTACGACGTGGTGCCCACGGCCGGCAAGTGGAAGTATGGGCCCTTCGAACCGAAGGTCTCCGGCGGGTGGCTCTACGGCCGGGGCACCAGCGACATGAAGGGGGCGATCGCGGCGGTCTGGCTGGCGATCGAGGCGCTGGCGGCGATGAAGATCCAGCCGCGGATGAACATCGAGTGGTCGCTCACGCCGGACGAGGAGACGGGCGGGGACCTGGGCGCGGGCTACATCGTTCGCCAGGGGCACGTGCAGGCCGACTGGGCGATCGTCTGCGAGGGCGGGGGCGGGCAGAACGTCGGCTGCGGGCACAACGGGGTGCTGTGGCTGGCGGCCGAGATCACCGGCAAGGCGGCGCACGCGGCGAACCCGGAGGCGGGGGTCAACGCCTTCGAGCAGATGGCGGCGGTGACGGTGAACCTGCAGCGGTTCAAGACGGCGATCGGCCGGCGGACCTACAGTGCCCCCGACGGCACGAAGATGCACCCGACGCTGAACATCGGCGGGGTCTTCGGCGTCGGGCCGGGCGCCAAGGAGAACACCGTCGCGGCGGCCGCGCGGTTCACGATGGACCGGCGGATCAACCCCAGCGAAACACTCCGCGACGCCGAGCGGGAGCTGCGTGCGGCGCTGCGCGAGGCGGGGGCGAAGGTGCCCAAGCTGCGGATGCGGGTCTCGCGGCTGCTGGGGATCGAGCCGTGCCAGGTCGACCCGGCCGACCCGCTGCCCGGAGAGTTCGCCGAGGCGGTGCGCAGAGTTCGGGGCGGTTCGGTCAACTTCTCGGTAAATCGAGGGTTCACGGATATGCACTTTTTCGCCAGCGACGGCAAGATCCCGACAATCGGCTACGGTCCCGGCGGCCGCGGGGCGCACGCGATCGACGAGGCGGTTCGGGTCAAGGACCTGCTGGCTACGGCAAAGGTGTATGCGCGGTTTCTGGCGGAGCAGCTGTAGGGCGGGCTGCGCCCGCCAAGTCTGCTGTAGGGCGGGCTGCGCCCGCCAAATCCGTGCGGTTGGCAGCTGATGCAGTCAATTCTGCAGGGTGGGCTATTGCCCACCAAGGCCTTGCACGTGGACGCGGTCCGGCGTTGGAGCGCAACGCTCATCCGCAGAATTCCATGGCCGCCAACAGCGCGGCCATGGCACCCGGCGAAGACATACGCGGCTGCCGGCGGGTCAGTAGGGCCAGAACCGCGCGAGGGTCAGCAGGTCGAGGGCGTTGACGGCGCCGTCACCATTGTAGTCACTGGCGGGGTCATACAGGGCATCGCCCTTGGTGGTGTTGAAGGCCCTCGCCATCGCCAGCAGGTCCCTGGCATCGACGATGCCGTCGTCATTGATGTCGCCGAGTACGGCCGGCGGAGCGACGGTGACGATCCAACCGTGCGCCATGCCCAGGACTGGCTCGTCCGCACCTTCGGGCAGATAACGGGCGTACACGGCGCCGCTCTTGTTCTCGGTGTCGACCAGCGTAAACGTCCCGGCGCCGCTGTTGAGCAAGGTCCTGCCGCCGCAGCGGATGTCCAGGTAGCCGTCGCCGCTTGCGTCGACCAGCTGCACGTCCGTCGGCGGGTTGAACGGGCCGCCCGGCTGGCCGACCAGCATGAACCCGCGGCTGGTGAAGCTGCCCGTGCCGTCGTTGAGCAGCACCGTCACCTGCGGGGCCTCGCGGTTGGCGACGACCAGATCGACGTCGCCGTCGTTGTCCAGGTCACCGGCCGCGATGGCGATGGGATAAGGCCCGCCCTCGAACGTGCGGGCCGGCAGCAGTGCGCCGTCGTTCATGATGACCTTGACGCTGTCGTCGGCCGCGCAGGCGACGGCGATGTCGATGCAGCCGTTGCCGTCGAAGTCGGCGGCGGCAAGGGCGTTGGGCTCGTGCGAAACGGGGATGACCTGACCGTAAGCGAAGCCGGCGCTGGTGCCCTTGAGCAGCATGACGGTCCCGGCCCAGCGGTTGGCGACGATCAGGTCGGTCCAACCGCCGTCGTTGTCGAAGTCAAGCGCCTTGACCGCGTGCGGGCCCACGGCGGTGCCGGGCGTGCCGGTGGGGATGAAGGCCCCGCGGGTGAAGTTGCCTTGCCCGTCGTTGAGCATGATGGCGATGCCGCCGCCGTTCTGCTCGGCGACGACCAGATCGGTGTCGCCGTCGCCATCGTAGTCGAGGGTGTCCAGGGCGATCGGCCAGCGGCCCGCGGCAAACCACGTCTGGGTGGTGCCGTCGAGGACCACGCAGATGGAGCCGATATAGGTGCCCGGCACCGCGGCATCGACAGTGCCCGTGCCGTCCAGGTCTCCCAGCGCAAGGCTACCGGTCCGCCAGGGATAGCCAGTCGCATAATGAGACAGCGGCGGCAGCAGATCGATGGTCGTGCTCCAGGTGGGCTGTGCGCCGATGAGGGCAGCCGGCCATGCGAACGCGGCTGCCAGGATGATCGTTACGGTGCACCATGAAGGTCTTGTTGTCATCTTCGTCTCCTCGTGCGAGGGGTTTCTGTCTTAAGCGGATCGATCAATCCTCAAGCAAGCCGCCCGGCTTGAAGCCGTTGGCGTCGAAGAACCACTCCCAGCCCTTGACCATCAGCACCGGCATGATGGGCCACTGCGTCTGGATGTTTGCGATGGGAATGCGGCTACCAAAGGTGGCGGCCCGCCACTCGGTGCTGTGGGCGACCTGGTTGATCGGGTCGTAGTCCATGTTCCAGCGCATGTCGTGGGTCTGCCCGTCGCGGGTGACGTGCCCGTCGAGGTAGAGGACGTTGGCATAGCCGTAGTGGCGCGTTCCGATGACGACCCTGTTGCCGGACGTGACTCTCCAGCCGTCGTTCGAGCCGGCGTACGGCATGGCTCCCGGTACCGGGCGGTAGTCGAGGTTGTCGGCCAGGTAGTACGTCTGGCCGGGCGACTGGACCTCGGCGGGGTGAACGGCCTGGACGTAGCAATAGGCCTCCAGATAAGTGCTCAGCTCATCAGGAGCACCCCGGTGCTGAACGACCCAGACGCCGGGGGTTCCCCATTGGGCGTTGTCTGCCGGCCGCGCCGCGACGGAACTGTATCCGTACCTCGGGTCCGGGACGGACGGGTTGCGGCCGCCGAAGCCGCGTTTGCTGGGGGTCGGCTGCGTGACAAGCCTTGTCGCTGCCCGGCACGTGCCGCTGGTCTGGTAGAAGGCGGCGTACCGGTACAGACCGATTTCCAGGGGCGAGTTCGGGTCGATCTCGGGATTGTCCGGATCAAACAATTGATCGCGGTTGACCGCCGGACAGGTCACCACCTCGGGCACCTGGTACTCGTCCAGGACCGTCCAGTCGAAGTGCCCGTTGCTCTGCACCGCCGGCGGCTGCATGCCCATGCCGTAGGTCAGGATCCAGCCAATGTTCGGGTCCCAGCCTCCCATGCCGTTGGGGGCATCAGCTATGGCTTCTGGTGTCCAGTAGGTCGGGTACGGGCTATGCGGCGGGAAGGAGTTGTACTGGTTCACATACGCCGCCAGGCCCGTGAACATCTGGTCGAGGTGGCCGGCGCACTGCTGGGCCTGGCTGAGGTTGCGGTTGGCCCCGGCCAGCGGCAGCAGCAGACCCGCCGCGATCAGCAGGCACGCCAACGTGACCGCCAGGTCGCGAATCGTAAAACCCCGCCGGGCCGCCCGCCTGTTTGGATATGTCCTTGTTCGCATGAGGATTGCCCTCTCGTTCAGTAACTGTTGCAGTTGTTCATCAACTCGCGTCGCGCGTCCCGAGCGGTCATGGCAGCTCGACGCCCGGCTCCAGCACCAGCGCCGCCGGCGGCGGGACGGTGTAGGCATACTTGAGCATCCAGTCGTCGGCGTCATAGTAGACCACGCCGATCCCGCCGGTTTTGTCCACCGCCGCGGCCAGCGCCCCGGGCGCGGCGCCGGAGTTCCACTGCATGACAGGCAGCGCGATGGTGTCGATCGACTCGATCTGCCAGGCGCCGGCGTACTTGACCGCATGCTTGAGCAGACCGCTGTACAGGTCCGCGTAGAACACGTGGACCCGGCCGGCCCAATCGATCACGACTTCGGGGAACGTGCCGATACAGCCGACCACGTTGCCGCCGGTCTCGATGTACTCACTGGTCCACTCCTCGCCGGAGCGGGTCAGGTACTTGATGCCGTACGAGGGCCACTCCTCGGTATAGACGACGTGCACGTTGCCGGAAGGGTCCACGGCGATGCCGGGCCGCCCGAGCTTGACCTGCCAGCCGGCGCCGAGGTCGGGGTCCACCTCGAAAGGCCCGTCGACAGGCCCGTGGGCGTACAGGAGCGTGCCGCCGCCGGTTTCCAGGAACTGGATGAAATGGATCTCGCCGGCCGCGTCGATCGTCGCCTCGCCGCCCTGGGCGAGCACCGTCTCATCCCAATCCAGCTGGGCCCGGCCGGGCGCCTCCGGAACCATGGGCAGGTACGTGTCGGCATCGTCGACACGGGCATACAGGTAATAGCCCAAGGGGCCGTTCTCGGTGACGGGCATGTGCATCACCCAGTGCAGTTGCCGGGAGGCGTCCCTCACCACACCGCAGGGGGAATGGATCGTGCCGGACGTGATGGACGGTCCCCACGTGGTGCCGTTGAAGACCCGGATGTCGCCTGTAACATAGGGTCCCAGCCGGCTATACCAGGGCCGGAACCCGCAGTACAGGAGTTCCGTGGACGTCGCGAGGTAGACTTGTCCGCCAGAGACGTATGGCAGCGAAATGCCGGTACCGCGCGGCGGCGCCCAGCCCGGCAGCGCGCCGGTGCCGGCCGCCCGGACATGCTGCAGCTCTTCCAGATCGGTGCCGTAGACGACCTGCGCCCGGTTCCATGCGTCGAACGCGATAGCCGGCGGGACCACCAGGTCCGTCACCGACACCACCGACGCGATCTGCCAAACCGACTCGGCTGGCGCGGCATTTGCCAGACATGCCAGCGTCAACAGAACGGCCCCCGCAATGCGGCGGACCGACAGTCGATAACCCATGATATGCCTCCTCCAGATGCTGCGACCTCAAAACCGGCCCCGCGGACGTGTTCGCCCGCGGGGCCTTTCTCCGCACCCTTGTCTTGTCGTCCGATAGCGGCGCTCTTATGCGCCCCACTCCCTCGCCAGGATCAGCAGGTCCAGCGCGTTGACCGCGCCGTCACCGTTGAAGTCGCAGGCGGGGTCGTACCGACTGTCGCCGTCGCTGCTGTTGAAGCAGCCGGCCAGGCGGAGCAGGTCGATGGCGTTGACCACGCCGTCGCCATTGACGTCGCCAACCACTGTGGGGGCCGGCGGGACGTGTGGCATCACGGTCACTGTGCTGCCGGAGGTGGTGCCCAGGAAGATGCCGGGCTGGCCGGGCAGTTCACCGCTAGCGTAAACGTGACCGTAGCCCGCCTCGACGCCGCCGATCTGGAAATTCCAGTCGCCCAGGTTGCGAAGCACCTGCCCGCCGCAGCGGATGTCCAGCCGGCCGTCGAAGTCGATGTCCACGATCTGCACATCCCGGCCGCCGTTTTGCAGCGCGATCGCCATCGGCGCAAAGGTCGCGGCCCCGTCGTTGAGCAGGAGCATCACCTGCGCCGCCTCGCCGTTGGCGACCGCCAGGTCGATGTCGCCGTCGCCATTGAGGTCACCGGCCGCAATGGCCACCGGGTACGGTCCGCCCTCGAACGTGCCGGCCGGGGAGAGAACGCCGCAGTTGTTGGTCAGGATCTTGACGCTGTCGTCGGCGGCGCAGGCGACGGCCACGTCGACCCAGCCGTTGCCGTCGAAATCGCCCAGGGCAAGCGAGGTCGGCTCGAAGGCGACCGGCACCGTCTGGCACAGCGTAAAGCCCAGGGCGGTGCCCCGGAGCACCACGACGGTCTCGGCCCAGCGGTTGGCGACGACCAGGTCGATCCAGCCGTCCTGGTCGAGGTCGGCCACCTCGATGTCGCTCGGGCCGACGGCGGTGCCGGCCGGGCCGGTCGCGATAAAGGCGTCGCGTGTGAAGTTGCCCGCCCCGTCGTTGACCAGCAGCGTCACGCCGCCGCCGTCGCGCACGGCGACGACCAGGTCGGTGTCGCCGTCATCGTCGTAGTCGAGCGCGGCCAGCGCGACCGGGGTCAGCCCGGCGGGCAGCCACGTCTGGGTCGTGTCGTTGGCGATTACGCAGACAGCCCCGTAGAGCCCGCCCGGCACGGCGGCGTCGATGAGGCTGTCGCCATCGAAGTCGGCGACGGCGAGCGCGCCGCTTTGCCAGCCGAACGGGAAGGGATCGAAGTTGATCCTTACCATCGTGGAGAACCCGTCGTCGGGTACGATATCGGCCGACACCTGCCTGCCGGGCGCCGCCAGGACCACGGCGACCGCCAGGGCCGCCACCGCTGTGTATCGAGAGAACCTACTGCTCGTCATCGCTGTCTCCTTTCGGGGATCGTGTGCTTTATGTCGAAACTGCCGCGGACTACAAGTTCCTAGTCTCAACGAGGCGCCAAGCCGTTTTCATCGAAGAAGTACTCCCAGCCCTTGACCATCAGCACGGGCATGACCGACCACTGGTTCATGATGCTCGCGATGCGCACGTTGCCCTGGAAAGTGGAAGCCCGCCACTGGTCACTCAGGGCCTGGTTCGTCTCGGGGTCATAGTCCATGTTCCAACGCGTGTCGTGCATCTGGCCGTCGCGGGTGACGTGGCCGTCGAGGTAGAGGACGTTGGCGACGCCGTGGTGGCGGCTACCGAGGGCGATACGATTGCCGCTGGTAACGCGCCAACCGTCGTTCGAGGCGGCGTACGGCTGGCCAGGCAGTGATATCGGCCGCCATTCGCGGCTGTCGGCGAGGTAGTAGGTCCGCCCGGGCGCCTGTACTTCGCCGGGATGGACGGCCTGGATCCAACAGTAACTCTCAATACCGCCGTCAGGGTCGGAGGGATAAGCACCTGCATGCCGCTGCACATAGATGCCGGGCATCCCCCACACCGCGTTGTCCGTCGGCCGGGCATCTGTTGTGCGGAAGCTCGGGTTCGCGATGATGGGATTGCGACCACCGGAGCCCGTCATGGTGGTAGTAGCCGGCCTGATAACCGTCGTCGCCGCCCGGCACGTGCCGCTGGTCTGGTAGAAGGCGGCGTACTGGTACATCACTGTCTCCAAGGGCGCGTAGGGATCCAGCTCGGGGTTGTCCGGGTCGAACAAGAGACTGTAATTGGCGGCCGGGCACGTCACCACCTCCGGCACCTGATGTTCGTCCAGAACCGTCCAATTGAAGTGCCCGTTGCTCATCCGCTCGGGCGGCTCGAGGCCCAGGCCATAGGTGATGATCCAGCCGATGCTCGGGTCCCAGCCACCAAACCCGGCGGCGGCATCCCTCGCTTCTGGCGTCCAGTAGTTCGGATACGGATTGTTCGGCGGGTACGAGTTGTACTGGTTCACGTACGCCACCAGCCCCATCCCCATCTGCCGCAGGTGCGCGGCGCACTGCTGGGTCTGGCTCAGGTCCCGCTGCGCCCCGGCCATGCTCAGCAGCAGGCTGCCGGCGATCAGCAGGCCCGTGACCGAGGCGAGCAGGTCGCGGATCGTAAAGCCCCGGCTGCTTCTCTTTCTTGTGATCTCTGCCATGCTGTTTCTCCTTATGGCTGCAGCGCCTTCAGGCCGTTTTCATCGAAGAAGTACTCCCAGCCCCTGACCATCAACACCGGCATGATCGACCACTGCGTGCCGACACCGGCCAGGTCGACGTGTTGCTCGAAGGTCGCGGCCCGCCACTGGTTGCTCAGGGCCTGGCCCGTCTCTGGATCGTAGTCCATGTTCCACTGGTTGAGGTGCGTCTGGCCGTCGCGGGTGACGTGGCCGTCGAGGTACAGAACGTTGGCGAAGCCGTGGTGCCGCGTGCCGACGACGATGCGGTTGCCGCTGGTGGCATACCACCCGTCATTCGAGCCGGCGGGCGGATAGCCTCCCGAATACGGCCGGTAGTCGCGGCTGTCGGCCAGGTAGTAGGTGCGTCCGGGCGCCTGGACCTCGCCGGGATGGACGGCCTGGATCCAACAAAGAGTTTCAGAACCGCCGGCAGGGTCGGAGGGGTCAGCACCCGCGTGCGCACGCAGCCAGACGCCCGGCATCCCCCACACCGCGTTGTCCGTCGGCCGGGCATCTGTTGTGCGGAAGCTCGGGTTCGCGATGATGGGATTGCGACCACCGGAGCCCGGCCTGATGACCGTCGTCGCTGCACGGCAGGTACCGCTGGTCTGGTAGAAGGCGGCGTACTGGTAGAGCACCGCCTCGAGAGGCATGCTGGAATCCAGATCAGAGTTCAGCGTGAACAGCTGTGCGTAGTCCGCGGCCGGACAGGTGACCACCTCCGGGATCTGATACTCATCCAGGACTGTCCAGTCAAAGTGGCCGTTGCTGAACCGCGCCGGGGGCTCCAGGCCCAGACCATGGGTCAGAATCCAGCCGATGCTCGGGTCCCAGCCGGTCATCGTCGTGATGTCGCTCTCTTCCTGGTACCGCGGGAAGGGGTTGTTCGGCGGGTACGAGTTGTACTGGTTCACGTACGCCACCAGCCCCATCCCCATCTGCCGCAGGTGCGCGGCGCACTGCTGGGTCTGGCTCAGGTCGCGCTGCGCCCCGGCCATGCTCAGCAGCAGGCTGCCGGCGATCAGCAGGCCGGTGGCCGAGACGAGCAGGTCGCGGATGGTGAAGGCATGTCGCTCCGTTCGATTGTGTGAGTGTGATCTTGTGCGCATGGGCATCATCCTCCTGTGGGGTTGTTCATGCTGCCGGTGCTACGGAATTGTTACGCACGCCGCCGGCGGATCACCGCCAGACCACCGATCGCCAGCAGCGCCAGCGTCGCCGGCTCGGGCACCATGTAGGCATACTTCAGCGAGCTGCTGGCGGCGTCGTAGTACGCCACACCGATGCCGCCGGTGCTGTCGATGGCCGCAGACAGCGAGCCAGCCAGCACCCCGCCGGTCGCCTGCGTGCCGATCGTGTCGATCGACTCGATCTGCCAGCCGCTCGCCTGCTTGACCGCGTGCTTGAGCAGACCGTTTGCCAGGTCGGCATAGAAGACGTGCACCTGCCCGGCCGCGTCGACCAGCACGTCGGGACTGGTGCCGACGTAGGCGCCGATGTCGCCGCCGGTCTCGATGTACTCGCTGGCCCAGCCGTCGCCGGAGCGGGTGAGGTACTTCAGGCCATAGGTGGGCCACTGCTCGGTGTAGGCGATGTGGGGCGTGCCGCCGGCATCGACGGCCAGGGACGGCAGCCCCAGCTTCACCTTCCAGCTCGGGTCGAAGTTGTCATCGACCTGAAACGGGCCGCCCAGCGGGCCGTTGGCATACAACAGCGTACCGCCGCCGGCGTCGAGGTACTGCAGGAAGTGCAGGTTGCCGCCCGCGTCGAGAACCGCCTCGCCGCCCTGCAGGAGTGGCCCATCGTCGTCGTAGCGATTGTAGACCGGGCTGCCGACGTTCATCGCCAGCGGCGTGTAGGTGCCGGCGCCGCCGGCGTAGGTGTAGACCTTGTAGCCGACGGAGCCCGTCGTCGAGTGGTACATCACCCAGTGCGGCTGACCAGCCGCGTCGGTGACCAGGCCGTACGGCGGCTGGCCGCTGGAGCTGTCCGTCACGTACGGCTGCCAGTCGGTGCCGTCGAAGACCCGCAGGTAGCCGTACGGCGTCCTGCCCCCGTGCTGGTGGAAACCGAGATACAGGACGTCCTGCACGGCCGCGAGATAAACCGGCCCCCCCCCGAGGGAGTACGACAGGTTCAAGCCGACCGAGCTTGCCCAGCCCGGAATGGCGCCCGCACCGGTTGCGCGAGCGTGGCGCACCCCGCCGGAATCGCCGTACACCACGTTCGCCCGATCCTGCCCGTCGAAGACCAGGGCCGGCGGGACCACATTGCCGCCCATCCCCGCCACCGACTCGATCTGCCAGCCGGCCTGACCGGCCGCCCCCGTCGCCAGAACCCCCGCCACCAGGACACACGATGCTGCGAACCAACAGCCATTTGATGCGTACGACATGGTAGCCTCCTGCATGCTGAAACTGGATTAACCCTGGTTGCACTGTATGCAAAGCAACACCCGCTCGCTGCGGGATGCGACTGACTACATGCCTGCAGGACCAAGGGCCCGCCGCGATAAGGCCGGACAGACCGACACCACCTCGCCCCGCGGTCCGCGCACGCAGCCACCGGGCAATCCTGCGATTCCTACAGATTGTCGTACGTCGTTACAGCTGTCTCCCGCTCTCCCCAGCACGTGGCGACCCGGCCGCGGCGTATCCGGCCGGACCCCGGGAAACATACCAGCAGTATAGCGGTCCACCATGTGTCCACCAAGAAAAAAAATTCCGGTTGTCATCCTGAAGCGCCGTGGTTGTCATCCTGAGCCATGCGAAGGATCTCTGCCAAGCGGAGCATGCTCCGCTTGCGTTTTGTGCGCCCCCCGTTGTCATCCTGAACGGAGTGAAGGATCTCTACAGAGCGGAGCGCTAAACCATGGACACGCTGTCCATTAGAGATTCTTCGCTGCGCTCACAATGACAGCGTTGGTGGTGTATCGAGGGAACAGAAACGCTCAAATGCTGAAATCGATCGCCTGCTGCGATCGGGCAGACTGCTCGTCGTCGATCAGGTCCTGGAAGGTGGTCTTGTCATAGACCTCGGCTACGGCCGATTCGGCGCGCCGCCAGAGGCTGGCAAAGGCGTGGCTGCCGGGCGGGGGGGACCGGCGGCTGTCCTCCTCGGCCGGCTTGACCGGCGTCAGGGGTCCCTCGATCGTGCGGATCACCTCGCCGACGCTCAGGTCCTTCGGCGCGACCGACAGGCTGTAGCCGCCCTGGACCCCGCGGCGGCTCTCGATGCAGCCGCCCTGCTTGAGCTGCACGAGGATCAGCTCCAGGAACCGCGCGGGGATCGCCTGGCGCTCGGCGATCTGGGCGACCGGAATCGGCCCCTGCCCCTGCCGCGTGGCCAGTTCGAACACGGCCCGCAACGCATATTGGCATTTCTGCGAGAGGTTCATGATCCAGACCTCTGCTTCGTTGACCGGTGCAACAATCGGCTCAGCCGGCGCGACCCGCCTCCGCCATCGCGGCGTCAGCCGTGCGCGCGGTCGCATTTTCGCCGTCCGGCGTCGCCTCGGGATCGCTGTCGGCCAGTGCGGCCTGCCGCGGCGCGCCCAGAACGGGGTGCCGCTTGTTGACCAGCCGGCGCCGCCGCGCAATCAGCATCAGGTTGCGGGCATAAATGAACAGGCCCAGGCCCTGCCCGGCCATGAAGACCGGGTCCTGGCGGTAGCAGGCGTAGACAAAGAGCATGGCCCCGCCGCACAGGCTCAGGATCCAGAAACCCAGGGGGATCGTGCTGCGCCCGCGCTTTTCCGAGACGAGCCACTGCCAGACGAACCGCGCCGCGAAACAACCCTGGGCGGCAAAACCGAACAAGACCCAGGGATCCATGATCTTCTGCAGCCAGGTAGGCTCCATACGTATCCGACTCTCCTGAAACGACCTACCGCCCGCCGCCAGGTCCGTCTGCGCGGCCGCGCCGCGGACGATACAGGCGCTTACCCCCGCCCGCGTCCATGCGGGCCGGCCGGTGTGCACGACCGGTTGCCAGCCAATCAGGCCATTATAGCGATGATCGGACGTTGAGCCAGCGGACGCGAAGGGGCTTGCGGTAGGGCGGGCTGTGCCCGCCAAAGGTCGTCATCCTGAACGAAGTGGTTGTCATCCTGAG
>JAWLBS010000084.1:0-16039 GCA_041687575.1 Phycisphaerae bacterium
GCCCATCAGGGCATCCTGCGCGGCCTGCAGCGCGGCAAAGCCCCCGCCGAGCGGGAAGTATCTCCGCTCGCGCCCGCCCTGGCTGCGGTGGTGCGGATTGTTGTAATTGTCGACCTCCCACCAGTCGTGCACGCACGCATCGTGGTAGACCAGACTGGTCATCGGCACGGTGTACCAGTCGGCATGCACGGGGCGGGCGATCTTGACCGAGCCGATGTCGTAGCTGCCGGCCGCGAAGCCCCAGAACCCCTCGCTGGAGACCACGCAGCCGCGCGCGTTCGCGGTGTCAAGAATCTTGCAGCGCCACGCGGCGTCCTCGCGCCGGTCGAGGGGGTGATCGGGGTGATGACACTCCTGCCCGTCGCGAGAGGCCGTCACGTCGAAGTGCTGCGCGGTGTGGCCGGCCATCCGCTCGTCCTGGATGCGATTCGCCAGCGCGACCTGCCGCGCCGGGCACGCGCGGTACCAGCGGCGATCGTCGATCGCCCAGCTGACGCGCGGCTCGCCGGCCGGCGAGAGCATCAGGTCGGCCCGGTCCTCGGGCACGTCCTCGGTCCACATCCACGAGGCGGCGAGATACCCCAGCTCTTCCAGCAGCGGCAGGTGTCGGCGGATGTCGATCGGCGGGCGGCCGCCCATTTCAAAATCCTGGACCAGGTTTCCCATCGACAGCGGGTAGACGAAGGCGCGGTCGAAGCCCATCGACCTGAGGCGTTTGAAACTCGCCGCGTAGTCGATCTGCTCGTCCTGGCAGTAGCCGATGAAACACATCAGCGCGCCGAAGAGCCGCTCGAGGTTCGGCCGCGCGGCGAGTTTCTGCTCCCACGCCACGAAGGGCCCCGACGCCTGCAGGTAGCGCCGGTACGCCGCGCAGATCGCGGTCAGATGTGGCTCGACGAACTGCAGCAGCACGCTGCGGTTGTAGCCGAGCCGGCCGCGCGTCGGGTCCTGCAGCCAGGCGAGCTGCACGGTGCCGGCCCGGTCCTTCTCGAACCAGAGCCGCGCGTCGTGCTCGGTATCAGCAATCTGTAGCAGGGCGTCGCGCGGGCCGACGACGGCGGCCATCGGCATCGTCAACCCCGTGTGGCCTTCGCGGGCCATCTGGAAGCGGAAGGGCCCGCCCGTGCCACGATGCCATACGCCCTGGTTTTTCGGCAGGGCGACAGCCGGGGCGTCGACGCCCTCGGGCCGCAACGCGCCGGGCAGCACGCAGGAGGTGACCGTCGATTCGCCGGCCAGGGCGATCACGCGGCAGCCGATGTCGGTCAGTTCGTACTGCAGGACCAGTCGCCCGGGCGGGCCTTCCCGCACGACGCGCAGCGTCCGCTCGCCGAGGACCTCGACCCGCCCGCGGTCGAAGCCGACCCCAGCGGGCGCGGCACCTGTTTCATCATCCCGCTCGCCGAACGGCACGCGGTCGCGGCCGGAGCCGTCGGCCAGAGCCGTCGCCGGATCGAGCCGCCAGCAGGTGCCGGTCTGGGTGTTGACCAGGGCGACGGCCGCGCCGTCGTCGTCGATCTGCAGCCGCATGGTTCTGCCGGACAGTTCAGCCATTGCGTCGGGCCCTCCTCGCCTTGCCGCGCCGCACCCGGTGTCGGAGCTATAATTGCGCAATGAAAATGCACCGGTGGGCGGGCCGTTGTCAAGGCCCATCCGTCGGGGGGCTAACAGGGGGCCTTTCTTCATGCCGTATGCCGGCTGGGCACGGACGGGCGTTTCGCGCGGGCGAGGCGCCCTGCAGGGGCAATGCCGGCCGGACGGGGCAGCGAGGAGCCGATCATGCTTGACAGACGCGATACGCACCGGCACGCCGGTACATTGTGCAGGTTGCTGACAGGGCTCGGGCTGGCGGCGGTGGTTGCCGTTGGAGCCGCCGGCTGTGCGGGGGACCGGGAGGTCGAGATGGCCCCGCCCCCGCCAGCACTGACAAGGGAATACTCCGCGGTGGCCAACACGGTGGAGGTGACGCTCGACGTCAACCGGATCGACGTGCCGGAGATCATCGGCTCCGGCTGGACGAACTTTGTAATCACCAACGCCGATCGCGCGCCGCACGGCTTCGCCGTACGCGGCGAGGGGGTGGACCGGGCGCTGGTCACCCCGATCGAGCCGGGCGGCACCCAGCAGATGCGGGTGCAGCTGCGGCCGGGCACATACCGGGTGATCTGCCCGACCTGCAATCCGGACGAAGCCGGGATGTACAGGGAGATCACCGTCGCCAGGTGGTAGGTGATCGGAGGCATGCCCGGACGCAGCGGCGTGGGCGGCAAGGGGCACCGGCGGTCGTGCTTGTGGCAGCGCTGCACCGGGGGCAGGACGTCACGCCGGCGTACCGTCACCGGGCACGAAGCGCATCGATGGCCGGGCTTGACCGGCTGGCGCCGTGCATCCCGGCGAGAAGGCAGGACTCGGCGACAAAGGGGCCATAGTATCCGTTGACGCGGAATCGTCAGTCGCTTGCGGACGGCATGAACCGCGGAAAGATCGGGGGGGCCTGCGCCAGGATGGCGCGGGCCGCAATGCAAGCCAAAGGTCGCAAACGCGCGAAACGGGGGCAAGACATGTCACGCACGGTAAACCGGATCAGTGATGCGATTCGCAGCGCCAGCCACGCCGAAGGCGGACTGGCCAGACCGCTGGACAAATACGTGGCCAAAGTGCCCAGCGACACGTTCCTGTGGCTGGGCTGGGGATCGGTGCTCCTGGCGCTGACCCTGTGGGTGACCGGCCGGCAGCGGGGGGCGTCCTTCGTGGGCCTGTGGGCGCCGACCTTCCTGATTCACGGGATCTACGTGAAACTGATCAAGCAGCTCGGCACCGACAGGTATGAAAAGGACGCGTAGTCCGGACAGAAAGCACGGCCCCGCTTGGCGGCTTCGCGGAACGACAGCTACGCCGTGGCGAGCGCGCGGGACAGTTCCACCCGACGAGATGTGTTTCGGTAACGGGGCAGATTGGCGGGCGCAGCCCGCCCTACATCAGCTCGGCACCGACAGGTATGAAAAGGGCGCGTAATCGCGGGTTCAGGCCCCGAACCGCCGGACCTTCTGGTCGGTCGCGAGCATGTCCACCTGCATGTCGTTGGGGCCGATCGGCAAGGTGGGCACCACCTGGTCCTCGAAGGCCAGGCCAGCCGAGAGGGCCTGAAACTCCGCCTGGGCGAGGAAGCGGTCGTAGAAGCCGCGGCCTCGCCCCAGGCGGTTGCCCAGCAGGTCGAACCCCAGCCCCGGTACGATGACCAGGTCGATGTACTCGACCGGGAAGGGTACGCCCTTGATCGGCTCGGGCGGGCCGGTGACGGTCTGGACGACGTCCTGCTCGAGGCTGCGGATCTCGACGGGGATCATCCGCCGCTGGTCCCACGAGACCCGGGGGGCGAGCACCCGCTTGCGGTCCTCCCAGGCCTGCCGCACCAGCGTGCTGGTCTCGACCTCGGTCGGCAGCGACAGGAACAGCATGATGACCTCGGCCCGCTGGTACTCGGGCTGGTCCATCAGCAGCCGGCACGCGCGGTTGGAGCGGGCGTGACGCTGCTCGGGGGTGATCGACGAGAGCAGCGAACGGAGGCGTTGGCGCAGTTCCTTCTTCACGTTCAAGCGCGCCCTCCCTCGCCTGCCGGCGGGTCCTGCCCCTCGGCGGTGCGGCGGTCGTGAAGCTGTCGCAAGAACTCGGCCATGTGTCGCTCGTACCCGTGTCCACTGGGCTGGTAGTAGGTTTTATCGACACCCAGGTATTCCTGCTGCACAAATCCTTCTTTCTGGTCATGAGGGTACTGATAGCCGGCCCCGTGGTCCAGCCTCTTGGCGCCCGGGTAGTGCGCATCCCGCAGGTGCCGCGGGACAGGCACGACCCGCTGGTTGCGGACGTCGTCCGCGGCCGACCAGATCGCCATCGCCGAGGCGTTGCTCTTGGGGGCGCACGCCAGAAAGATCGTCGCCTGGGCGAGGGTCAGCTGGCACTCCGGCATGCCGATCCGCTCGGTGATCGTGTAGGCGGCCGCGGCGACCTGGATGCCGCGGGGATCGGCGTTACCAATATCCTCACTGGCCAAAATCGCGATCCGCCGGGCGATGAACCGCGGGTCCTCACCGGCCTCCAGCATGCGGGCGAGCCAGTAGACGGCCGCGTCCGGGTCGCTGCCGCGGACCGACTTGATGAATGCGCTGATGTGGTCGTAATGGGCGTCGCCTTTGGCGTCGTAGACCAGGGCCTTGCGCTGGATCGACTCGGCGGCGGCGGCGCGGTCGACACGGGCGGTGCCGGCCTGCTGGCGGTCCGCGCCGGTCCGCACCTGCGACAACACGGCGACCTCCAGGGCCGACAGTGCCCGGCGGGCGTCACCGTCGGACATCTCCGCGAGGAAGTCGAGGGCGTCGGGGGTGACCTCGGTATCAACATTGCCAAGGCCGTTTTCGCGGTCGGCCAGGGCCCGCTCGAGCAGGCGGCGGATATCGGCGGCGGTCAGCGGCTCGAACTGGAAGACCTGGCTGCGGCTGACCAGCGGGGCGTTGACGGTGAAGAACGGATTCTCAGTTGTGGCGCCGATCAGGATCACGATCCCGTGCTCGACGTCGTCGAGCAGCACGTCCTGCTGGGCGCGGTTGAAGCGGTGGATCTCGTCGAGGAACAGGACGGTCCGCCGGCCGGTGGTCTCCAGCCGGGCCCGCGCCCCTTCCAGCACCGCCCGGACCTCCTTGACGCCGGCGGCGGCGGCGTGGAGCTGCTCGAAGGCGGCCTCGGTATGGTTGGCGACGATCCGGGCGAGGGTGGTCTTGCCGGTGCCCGGCGGGCCGTAGAAAATCGCGCTGGTCAGCCGGTCGGCCTGCAGCAGCCGGCGCAGGAGCTTGCCCGGCCCGACGAAGTGCTGCTGGCCGGCGAACTCGTCGAGGCTGCGCGGCCGCATCCGCACCGGCAGCGGCTCGGCGGCCCTTCGGGCCTTGTCACGTTGTTCGGCGAAAAGATCCACGGGTTCGACTGCCAAATCGTCATTCGTGCCAACGGTTCCAAGGAGCTGGATTTTAGACGCTGGGGGCGGAACAGACAACGGGGCCGCTGGATGCGAAGGGGGGTGCGGGGCGGGCGGTGGCCATGGAGTTGCCAGTTGCCAGATGCCAGATGCCAGTGAACGGCAGGGATCAGGGGTTAGGGGTCAGGGAATCGGGTGCCGCGGTCCTGCACAACCGAGCCGCGACCGTGAGGGAGCGGTAGACCACGTAGGGCGGGCCGTGCCCGCCAAGCTCGGAGTACCGCCTTCAGGCGGCGTTTGGAGTCCCCGCTTTAGCGGGCGTATGGAGTCCCGCCTTCAGGCGGTCCGCCCGAGCGAGCGCAGCGATGCGAGTGGCCGAGCTGCGAAATGTCGGGGGCCATATTCATGCGCAGCAGGGCAGTCGTCTTGCAACCCCGAAGGTGCGAAAGACTATTCCGCCCCTGTCGGGGCTCAACGCTCGGTTTCCGTCGCCGGGCGAGAAGGCGCCTCCCTTCGCCTATCGCCCCGAAGGTCGACGACAGGGTGTCCGCTGGTCTTTTCGCGCTGCCGGGCGTCTTCGGCGATGGCCCGGATGTTATAGCCGAACCTGGCGGCGTTCTCCTCGCGGTATTTCCGGACTTCGGCGACGATTTCGTCTTTCATTCTTCACCACCCATCAATTCCTCAGGCGTGCAGACATAGGGTAACGTATATGCCATTGTACGGGCAAAACGCCCCATTTCCGTTAGAAGCTTCGGAAAGGCAGCCCGGGCCGTTGGTTCGCTCGGCCCGGGCTGTTCTGCCTGCATGCTGCGAGTCTTGCCGGCGACTGGCGCTCGCCGTTCGCTGACGCCAAGGTCCCTATGGTGCCGCCGACCCCTCCGCCACCATCGCTTCGATCTGCTCGAGCGTGAAGATCGCATCGGTCGGCGCGTCGGCCGGCAGGGTCAACCGCTGCGTCCGCGCGACGATATCCGCCAGGCGGTCGCGCGACGACATCCGCAGCGGCTGGATCGTCCACTTCACCCCTCCGCCGTGCTTGTTCTTGATCGCCAGCCGCGGCTCATCGCCGTCGAGCTGCGCACCCGGCTGCTCGGGCACGATCAGCGACCAGCGCCAGTGGAACTCGTCAGCCGGATCCTCCCGCAGGATGTAGTTGCCGTACGTCCGCCCCGGGATCTGCGAGACGGGCGTCAGTTCGAGGCGCCGCCCCGCCGGCCCGCCCAGATCCGGCTCGGCCGCCGGCGACTGCGACTTGTCGTAGTACGCCCAGCAGAGCAGAATCGCCCGGTCGTCGATGTTGAAGGCGAACCGGCTGACGACCTTGATCTCAGCCGACCGATACATGACTGTCCCGCCGATGTCGTCCGGCTGCCGGTCGCGCTGGACAACCGTGAAGCCCGCCGGCGGATCGAACGACAGCAAATCCGCCGGGATCGATACGTTGGGCTCCATGTCGGTCAGGCTGGCGACCGCGCGCTCCGGCTGACCTTCGACCTGCTTATGAACCACGACCTGCAGCGGCAGCCCGGTGGCTGGATTGAGGTAGAGGACGATGCGCGTCTGCTCTGCGCTGGCCTTCGGTTGCACGTATTCGTAGACGTCCACCTGCAGGCCGTTGACGACCTGTGTGCCCGCCTTGCTGTACTTGGCGCTGAGCCCGCCGAGGAGCTCCTCCGACACGAGCACCTGGAGCATCTGCTCGACTTTCAGCTCCGCCGCCACGGGGATTTCCTCCCCCGTCACGCACGTCTTGCTGGCCGGGTCCACGACCATGTACCGCCGGCCATCACTGTACATCTGCTGCGCTATCCTGCTGTCGGATCCATAGTAGTGAGTAAGCCAGTAGCGTCCGGGCCGCTCGCAGTAAAACTCCACCGGCATGCGAGGCGTATCCGGCGCACTGGCGTCCGCCATCGCCGGGGTAAACCACCCCTTCACGTGCAGCCCCTTGATCTGCAGCATCCGCCGCGGCATGTCCTCGATCCCGTAGGCGGGCGTGCCCGCCAGGGGCAGTGCCAGCCACGCCATCATCCCGATCATCACGCTGGCCGCTATCGCCATTGTCGTCTTCATCACGATTCTCCCGAGCCGCCGGCCGGGGACGGGTGCCTGCATCGTCTCGACGCCGCGCATGACGGCCTCGACGATCGACGGTTGCGAGGCGATCCGCTCGCCCAGCCGGTCCAGCTGCTGTTTGAGTTGGTCTTTGTTCATGGTTCGACATCTCCCAGCCACCCGCGCAGACGGGCGACGGCCCGCGAGAGCTGCTTGGTGACCGTGCCGAGGGGTCGGCCGGTCATCCGCGCAATCTCCTGCACGCTGTGGCTGCCGAAGTACCGCAACATCAGGACCACTCGTTCCTGCTCGGGAAGGTCGGATACACGTTCGAGAAGGAGCTGCTGCGACTCGTCGAGGTGCCCGTCACACTGCGGAGCGGGCACGTCGGACGAGGAATCGACGGTCGACATCCGGGGCCCCCGACGGGCCGCCCGGACCGCCTCACGCTGCGCGATCCGGAGGATCCAGGCCCCGAACGTCGCGCCGTCGCGCAGCGAGCCGAGATGCCGGAAGCCAGCCAGAAAGGCCTCCTGCGCGGCGTCCTGCGCAGTGTGATGGTTGCGCAGGACCCTCAGGGCCGCCGCATGCACCGCCCGCTCGTAGCGTCCCACGAGATGGGCGTATGCACCGCGGTCGCCTGCCAGTACGGCCGATACCAGGTCGCTGTCCGTTGCCACCGGCTCGCTGCTCCTTCCCGAGTGGTTCCACAAGAAAGAGTACCGCACCGGCCGAAATGCGACAATGAATTCCCCCGCTTCGAAAGCTTGTGATGCGGGTCCTTCGAACCACCGCTGCCGCCGCCGTTTACCCCCGTTCGGCCGGGACGGGTTCTTCGAGCGAGCCGGACCCGGCGGTGCGGCGGACGCGCTGGTAGGCGTACGAACCGAGCAGTGCAAGGATCCCCAGGCCCATCGCGCTGAGCACCCGGTAGAGCACCTCGACGCGGGCCATGTCGATCAGCAGGACCTTCCCGGCCGTCAGCGCGAACAGGCCCAGCCCGAACAACCGCAGCGGGCGGATCGAGGCGGCCAGCCCCGTCACCACGTACGCCAGCGCCAAAAGCGCCCACAGCACGCTCAGGGCCATCCGCTCGGCGTGCACCGGATCGGCCGCCAGGCGAGTACCATAAACCTGGAACAGCCGGTCCACCTCGAAACTCAGCGCGTGCAGCAGCAGGTACGCCGCCAGCCCGGCCGGCACCGCCGCCGCCACCTGCCAGCCGGCCTTTTGCACGGCGGCGCTGCGCCGCAGGGCGACGGTGATCGGCCACGCCGTCGCCATCAGCACCAGGGCTGCCAGGAACGTCGTGTTGATGAAGGGCGCAACCGCCGTCCAGCCGGCCGTCGGTTCGCCGGCCGCGCCGAAGCGCGGCTGCACGGTCGCCGCGACGATCCAGTAGGCCGCCGCCAGCGCCCAGCCGCCCGCACCGCACAGCGCGAACGCGGGCGCCGACCAGCGGAGCCCCATCGCAGCGACGATCGCGCTGCCGATCGTCGCCGCCAGCACCGCGAGTGCGGCGCTGTCGTCGGCCACCTGGTTGTGCAGCACCAGCAGCATGCCCAGCATCGCGGCGACGACGATTACATCGCCCAGGACGCGCGCCTCGTCGTCGATCGTCCGCGAGTGGCGGACCAGCCATCCATTCCATAATCCCAGCACCACCAGCGCCAGCCCCGCCGGCAGCAGCGGCCCGAAGTCCACCGCCCCCAACCGCCACGGCTGGGCGCGGAACACGGTCTCGCGCAGCGTGCCATTGCCGTCCATCGCGATCATCGCCAGGCCCGCCAGCACCGCGATCGACATCACCGCCGGCATGCGAAGGTGACGCGCCCTGTGCGAGAGCAGCCCGAGGCAACCGGCCACCGCGATGATCACCCAGACCCACAAATCCGCCGGCGGCGACGCTGACAGCAGCGCCGCTCCCGCGATCACCGTCGCCGCGGCCGCCAGCACCGCGCACGCCTCGCCGACCAGCCGGTCCACCTGCCAGCCGCCTGTAGCATACCAGCGGCCCATCAGCAGCGAGCACGCCGCACTTGCCAGCGCCACGCAGCCGGCCAGCCACGTCCGCGTCGCCAGATGCAAGTCCCATACCGTCGGGCCAGCCAGCATGAACTCCCGCTGGAACATCACACCGATGTAGATGATCGCCGCGGCCGGCAGCGCCGCAACCGCCACCCGCAATCCCACGCTGCGCACGTGCCGCACCAGCCAGGCCATCGTCACCGCCTGCGCCGCCCAGCCCAGCACGACGAGCTGCCGGTCGAACGCCACCGGCAGGGCGATCGCCGCCGCCAGCGCCGCCTGGCCATACACCGCCACCGCCGCCCGCCGATTCTGCTCGCTCGGGCGCAGGGTCCACAGGCCGCGGGCCGTCGCCGCCTGCACCGCCGCCAGCGCAAACAGCGTTATGCCGACTGCCACCGCCACCTGCTCGGCGAGCACCGCCTGGTGCACCGCCAGCGCCAGGCCCGTAGCGTTCAGGCCGAGCAGAATGCTGGCCGCGGTGGAATCCTCGTCCGGCTTGCGGACCCGCCAGAGAAATACGTCCAAGTGGAACATCGCAAACAGCAGCGGAAGCAGCGTCAGCAGGACCGGCAGCTCCGTCCCGGCCGCGTGCGGACCGGTCAGGTACAGCGCAACCAGCACCGCATCGCCCGACCACGCCAGGTAGCGCAGCGCGGGCCATCGCCGGATCTGACCGGCGACGATCGCGCCGGCCGAAAGGGCGATCAGGTACGCCAGCAGACTTGCGGCCGACGGGTTCGACGACCGCACAAGCACCAGCGTCAGGAATCCGCCGAGCAGAGCGAGCACCGCCGTCGGCAGCTGGTTCAGGCGTACGGCCTGGACGATCCCGACGGCGGTGAAACCGCTCAGGACGGCGTACGAAGCGGTCAGCCCCAGCAGGCCGTACAGCAGCGGTGAGGCGGCGTAGCTGCTCAGGTATCCCAGGCCGACGGCCGCGCCGGTCAGAGCCGCGCCCAGCCACGCCATCCGCCGGCGCGTCGCCCACTCGCCGAGGCCCAGCAGCACCACCGCTGCAGCCCAGCCGGTGCCCACGCGAATCCACGGGTTGACCCACCCCTGCTCGGCGGCGTACTTGAAGAACCAGGCCGCGCCGATCAGCAGGAACGCGCCGCCCAGCCAGCTCAGCCACGCCCCGCCGATCCGGTCTTCCAGGTTGCTGATGCTCCACGGCTGCACATGTGGTTCGCGAGGCTCGACCGCCGGTCCGGGGGCGGAAACGCTTGCCGCTGCAGGGCGAACCGTGGGCGGTACCCGGGAAGCGGGCGGTGGTGTCCGCCCGGCGGGGGGAAGCGACGGCTCCGACTGGCTGGTCGGGACCTCGCGCTTGTCGGCGGGTGATGGCTGGGCTTCGGCTTGCGCCGCCGGATCCTGCGACGGTTCCATCTTTGCGTCCGGCTGCCTGGATGCGCCGGCGCGTAGTTCCTGCAGCTCCTTGCGAAGCGACTGCATCTGCTCCTCGAACGAGCCCAGCCGATCGGCCAGCGCCTCGATTTTCCGTTGAGATGCATCGTCCCCGGTCGGCCGGCCGGGGCCTTCTGGCACGTTGGACATGCTGACTGTTCCCGGTGCTGCTGCCAAGACCCTCGCGGCGCCGAACGGCTCGCCCGGCCCCGCTGCACTCCGCCGCAGCCGGCATGATACCGCAAGACCACACCAGGTGAAGCCCCGCCGCCGTCATGCTGAGCAACACGTTGTCATCCTAATCCTGAACGAAGTGAAGGATCTCTACCTCTTGGTGGTTGCCTACGCCCGCCAGACGCTGCCCACGCTGCAGAGCCATTGGAACCTGGCCCAAGGCATCCAAGGCCGACTGCCGGAGGATAGGCCGCAGGCGGGACCAAAAGCCAGCCGTTGTTGTTGTTCACTGGCGACGGGCAACTGGCCACTGGCAACTGTCGTTAAAAAATGGTGGGGCGGCTATGGATACGCTCGCATAGCCGCCCACCTGGCCCTCGCTTATTCTGTTTTGAGGCCCGCGACCGGCGCCGCCTGGCGGCGCGGCCGCGAGCCATGTCATGCCTGTCGCGTCACGGCCCGATCGCCACCGCGCCGGCCTCACCCGTGCGGATCTGGACGCAATCGTCCATCGGCAGCACGAAGATCTTGCCGTCGCCGAGCCGCCCGCACTCGCCCGTCCGCGCCGCCCGCACGATCGCATCGATGGTCGCCTCGACGAACGCATCGTTGACGGCGATTTCAAGCTTGAGCTTGGGCAGCAGCCGCATCACGTTCTCCTGGGCGCGGTAGGTCTCGGGAAAGCCCCGCTGCCGCCCGCAGCCTCGCACGTCGCTGACCGTCATCAGGTACACGTCGCTGGCCGCGAGCGCCTCCTGCACCTGCTCGAGTTTCTCCGGCCGGATAATCGCCACGATCATTTTCATCGCTCAGTTCCTTTACCGCCTGCCATTGCCTTCGCTGTCGTGGTTGTTGCCGTTAGTGTTGCCGTTCTTGTTATTTGTCTGCGTTCATCCGTGGCTGATATCACCGTTGTTGTTGCCGTTTCTGTTGTTAAATCTGTGTCATCTGCGGATAGGTGCCGTTTCTTTTTCACCTTGTCACCCGGTCACCCGGTCACCTTGTCCGCCGTTACGCCATCGCCGCCACGCCCTGGACGTCCTCGACCACCCGTGCCCGTACCTCGGGGCTCGCCTCGCGGAACAGGTCCTCGACCGTTTGACGGATCCGCTCACGGTCGCCGCCGCGGAAGCGGAAGTGTGTGCCGCGAAGCGTCGTCAGGTGGCGGTACACATTTTTGAAAGCGTCGCTTGGCGGGGTCCCGTTGACCGCGCACAGCGACCGCCAGTGCGCCAGCAGGGCCTCGTCGTCGATGCCGTCGAGCTCCACGCTGAACCGCCCGCCCGCCATCGGCGGCTGGCTGGCCGCCTTCGGCTCGCGGATAAAGGCGATCGCCTCGCCGCCGCCGAGCGAGTAGGCCCGCTCGGTGTGCTGGCTGAGGTCCAGCCCGACGATCTCCTCTTCCTGGTCCGCCCGCAGCCGCGTGACCGCGTTGACGATCACCAGCAGCACCAGCGTGCCCACGCCGCAGTAGGCGTACGTCGCCAGCACCGCGATCAGCTGCTTCCACACCAGGCCCGGCTCGCCGTACAGCAGCCCGCCTTCGAGACCCAGCGTCAGCGAGGCGATGTCGCCGTTGATCGCCGAAGTCGCGAACACGCCCGTCAGCAGCGCCCCCAGCGTCCCGCCGACCAGATGTACCCCGACCACATCCAGCGCGTCGTCGTAGCCGAACCTTGGCTTGAATGACACGGCCAGGTAGCAGACCGCCCCGCCGGCCAGGCCAATCCAGATCGAGGCCATCGGCGTGACGAAGCCCGCCCCCGGCGTGATCGCCACCAGCCCGGCCACCGCCCCCGAGGCGGCGCCCAGGACCGTCGGCTTGCCGTTGCGCAGCCACTCGAGGGCCATCCACCCCAGCACCGCCGCGGCTGCCGAGGTGTTCGTGTTGAGGAAGGCGATCGATGCCAGTTCGTTGGCCCCCAGCGCCGAACCGGCGTTAAAGCCGAACCAGCCCACCCACAGCAGGCTTGCGCCGATTACAGTAAAGGGTAAATTGTGCGGCGGCATCGGCTCGGAGCCGTGGCCCAGCCGCTTGCCCAGGTACAGCGCCGTCACCAGCGCGCTGATGCCGCTGGCGATGTGCACCACGGTCCCGCCGGCGAAGTCCAGGGCCCCGATCTGGCTGGCGATCCAGCCGCCGCCCCACACCCAGTGCGCCAGCGGGGCATAGATGAATGTCGCCCACAGCAGCATGAACAGGGCAAAGGCGGGAAAGCGCATCCGCTCGGCGAAGGTCCCGCTGATCAGGGCCGGCGTGATGATCGCGAAGGTCCCCTGGAACATCACGAACAGGATCAGCGGCACGCTGCCGGAGGTCTCGCCCAGCACCCCCTTGAGGCCGACCATGTCCAATCCGCCGACAAAGCCGCCCAGCGTGTCCGGCCCGAACGCCAGCGAGTAGCCGTACAGGACCCACGTCACTCCGATCAGCCCGGCGCAGAAGAAGCTGTGCATCAGCGTCGACAGGATGTTCTTGGAGCGGACCAGCCCGCCGTAGAACAGGGCCAGCCCCGGGATCGTCATCATCAGCACCAGCGCGGTGCTCACCAGGATCCAGGCGGTATCCCCGGTATCGATCGCCGGGGCAGCCGCCTCGACCGCCTGTTCGACGATCGCCGCCGGCGACGCCGCGTCCTGTCCCCATGCCGCACTGGACCCGGCAACGACCAACCCGCCCGCTGCCAGGGCCCTTCCTGCTCGTCTTGCACTCATTTGCGTTGGCCTTTCTACAGGGGCGCCCGCACCGGCCTGTCCATGTCCGGTCGGTTCGAACGCCGCGACGCACAGTCGCCTCGCAAGCAATGCATTCGCCGTGCCAACAGGGCAGCCTGGTCAGACAATAATCACAAGCGCCGCATTATTAACGGGTTATGGTTCCCTCCCCCACCACACCGTCCTGAAGGCCCATGTCAAAGACCTACCGAGCGGTAGCAGTGAAAGCAAAAGGGCACCAGACGGTAGGATGCAATTGGCGGTTTTCGGTCAATGACATGGCTTTTGGCCATCGGGGCCGGTACGATGATACAGGTATGTGCCTCACGTCCGGAGTCCGGTCATGTTCGAGAGACTCACAGATCGAGCCAGGGCCGTACTGGCATTGGCGGCCAGCGAAGCCAGGCAGCAGGGCCAGCCCTGCGTCGGCACGCCGCACATCCTGCTGGGCATGATCCGCGAGGGACGCGGCGTCGCCGTCGTCGCCCTGTCGATGATGAACCTCGATCTGGCCGAGGTCCTGGAACAGGCCCGGGCCGCCACCGAGCCAGCCGAGGACCGCTCCGCCGGCGCACCGGCGCCCACTGCCGACGAACCGGGCGACCTGTTTTCCGACCGTGCCCGCCGCATGCTCGCCAACGCCGCCCGCGAGGCCCGGAGTTTCGACGAGCCGTCGATCGGCACCGAGCACCTGCTGCTCGGCCTGCTGTGCGATCGCGACTGCTCGGCGACCCGCGCGCTGATCGCCGCCGGCCTGCGCCCCGAGGTCGGCAAGGCCGTCCTGCGGGGCCTGCTGAACAGCGCCCGGCAGCAACCCGGCGAAGACCTCACCGCCGACGACCTGGAGGCGCTCGAGGCGGCCGAGCCGGACCGGCCGATCGTGCAGCTCTCCAGCCACGCCGCCCACGTCGACGCGATGGCCGACGAGGAGGCCCACCGCCTCAACCATGACTGGATCGCCACCGAGCACCTGCTGCTCGCCCTGCTGCGCGACGGGGACTCCAACGCCGCCCGCCTGCTGGCTGGCCACGGCGTCGATCTGTCGCGGGCGCGGGAGGCGGCAGCGCGGCTTTTGCCGGCCGGGGCGCGCCCTTCTCCCGCAGGCCGGCTGTCGCTGACGATCGGCGCGCAGCACGTGTTGCACTATGCCGTGCAAGCCGCGCAGCCCCTCGACGAGGACACGCTCTACCTGGGCACCGAGCATCTGCTGGTCGGGCTGCTCCGCGAGACCCGCAGCATCGCCGGCGAAATCCTCCGCGCCTTGCACGTCGAGCCTGAAGCGCTCTGTGCCGAGATCCAGGATATGCTTGCCGCTGGCCGAATTGAACCGGAAGAGGGATGACACCCCCGGCGCCGGCACCCGCCCCACGGGGTCAGACCCCGGTGACGTGCACAGGCATCCAGGCCGCTGAAACGTTTCGGCGTTGATCCCGTTGGAGGCGTTCGCTTCGGGGTCAGACCCCTGGAAAACGCCCGCGCTTGTCGGGGGGTCGGTGTGGCGGGGGTCTGACCCCTGGCAGCACGCCCGCATTCGAGTCCACGATCCAATTTCCTGGGTGCACTGGTACCTGAGCGATCCAACGGGGGTCTGACCCCCTTGGGGCAAACGCCACCGGGGTTCACTGCCCCCGGATAACGGATGCACCCGGGATGACAGTCCGGCGCTGACCTTGGTGGCATGGCGATCGGGCGGCGGTAGAATGGCGTCGTGCGTTCGAAGATGCGTTTGTCTGGTGTTCACTGCCGGGAGTCGGGATCGATGGGTGACGTCGCTGCCAGATCGTTGGGGGCTGCCACGAAACAGCTCGCCTGCAACATGATCCGGATGCTGGGGTTCGACCAGGTGGACCTGCCGCCGGAGCAGTGGCAGGATCAGCTGCGCGGCAAACTGATCGAGCTGCTGCGGATGCCGCAGCGGGCGGGCGTGCCGCTGGTGCGGGTGATCGAGGAAGTGGACTGCGGCGATTACACGCGGCAGAAGGTGTGCCTGCTGGCGACCGACGAGGTGATCGTGCCGGCCTACATCCTGCGGCCAAAGAACGTGCCGCCCCCCTGGCCGGTGATGCTCGCACTGGCTGGTCACGGGCCGGGCATGTGCCTGCCGGTGGACCTGCTGCCGGAAGGTGCCGACCGCCAGAGGCTGACCGTCGAGGGCCAGCGGGACTACGCGGTCCAGGCGGTGCGCCAAGGGATGATGGCGGTCACACCGGAGCTGCGGGGCTTCGGCGAGCTGATGCTGCCGGATGCGGCGACGAAGAATGGCAACACGTGCGCGCAGCTGGCCGGCCGGTACGCGCAGGTGGGGCGGAACCTGCTGGGCATGCGGGTCAGCGACCTGGTGCAGTTCGTCGATTGGCTGAGCGTGCAACCGGACGTGCGGGGGGATGCGATCTGCGCCACCGGCAACAGCGGCGGGGGCATGGCGACGCTGTTTCTGGCGGCGGTGGACGAGCGGATCCGCCTGGCGGCGCCGAGCTGCTATTTCTGTACGTGGGCCGATTCGATTCTGGCGATGGATCACTGCGCGTGCAACTATGTCGCCGATATCGGGCTGTACGCCGAGTGCTGGGACCTGGCGGGGCTGATCGCGCCGCGGCCGCTGCTGATCGTCGCCGGCGAGACCGACGGGATCTTCCCGATCGAGGGGGTCCGCCGGGCGTACGGGCACCTGCAGGAGATCTACGCGGCCTT
>JAWLBS010000085.1:0-15976 GCA_041687575.1 Phycisphaerae bacterium
CTCGCCTTCAAGAGCCGCAGCCAGCGCGCAGTCAAGCGCCAGGCGGCGTTCGGCCGGCAGATCGACATGGCCTCGTGGTGCCGCTACGAGTTCGACCTGCTGACCGAGCTGCACGCAGCCGGGGCGGACGTGCCGCGGCCGTACGCCAGCGACCTGCAGGCGATCCTGATGGAGTACGTCGGCGACGTGCCGAACGCCGCCCCGACGCTGCAGGAGGTGTCGCTTCGGCGGGATGAGGCCCACGCGCTGTTCGACCGGCTGATCGGCAACGTGACGCTGTTTCTGAAGCATTCGCGGATTCACGCCGACCTGTCGGCGTTCAATGTGCTGTACTGGAACGGCGATATTCGCATCATTGATTTTCCGCAGGCGGTGGATGCAGAGACGCACCCGGATGCCTGCGTCCTGCTCCACCGCGACATCGACCGCCTCTGTCGCTACTTCGCTCGCCAGGGTGTCACCTGCGACGCCCCGGCCATCGCGCACGACCTGTGGGAGCGTTTCGTGGGGGCTGAACTGGCATGAAGGCAGTGCAGCTGCAGGCGCCGCGAGACGGCGGCAGCTTTGGAGTGCGGCGCCGAAGACGCCGCTTTGCCTTTCGCCCGGGCCCCAAAGCCGCGCAAGGCCAATGACCGATGCCGTGCCATGGCAGGGGCTGCCTGCCACGGCGTAGCCGCCGTTTGGCGAAGCCGGGTTCCAGCCACGGAATTCCCCGCATGCGCAGCGTCCCGCCAATCTGCGGGAAGGAGCCCGAAGCGTCAGCGCGAGCATCCTTTCGGCCTCTGCAGGCGCCGCCGAATCTGCCGCACCTCGACACCCGATAATCCAAAGCGGCGTCTTCGGCGCCGCACTCCAAAGGCTGGCGCCCCGCATCCTGCACCGCGCCCACACGAGCCCGAAGCGTGAGCGAGGGTGCCGTTGCCGTTCCGGTTCCGGATGTGCCGTCCCCCATACCTGCCCCGCCCCCACACGAGCCCGAAACGCAAGTGAGGGCATCCTTTCCGTCGTTGCCGTTGCCGCACTGCACGCGCCGGCGAGCGGCCTGTCATCCTCGACGGGACTTGAACAACGACAGGGACCGCGAGATCATGGCAGCTGCAATCCCGGCACTGGCGCCCCGGGCCGTCTCCTGTCGTCCCGTACGGCACTCCGACGGCACCGGCTGATGGACGCGGCCTGACCCGCGCGCCCCCGGCGGGGCGGCGGCACGGGCAAACCCGGCGACGAGGCAGGCAAGGCATGACGCGCAGGCGAAAAGACCAACCGACACGCTTCTGCCTGGACTGCGGCTATGCCCTGCATGGCCTGTCCGCCAACCGCTGCCCCGAGTGCGGCCGGCCGTTCAACCCACGAGACCGCAAGACCTGGTCGGGGCCGGAGCCGAAGAAACGCGACCGGCCGCTGGAATGGTGGATCCCGACCGTCCTCGGGTACAGCCTCGCATCCGTGATGAATGGCTTCGTGATCGGTCAGATGGCTGACTTCCTCCTGTTCGACATGGACGAGCGCACGCTGAAGGTCTGGAGCGGTGTGCTCTCGCTAGGAATGCTGGCCGTGTTCGTGTGGTTCGGGCGGACAGTGCGGATCGGCGGGCGAAGCGGCAAGACGTGGGGGGGCATTCTCGGTACCCGCGCGTTTTTGGCTGCTTTCATCGGCGTCACCATCCAGATCCTTGTTGGTTGGGCCCTGTCGTTGTCAGACGAAGCCGAAAGGCTGATACCCATCTGCGTGTTTCTGCCTGTGTTCTGGGCCCTGGTGGGCATTGCATACGTGCATTCGAATCGGATTGACGGATGAGGAACAGGATCTCGGGGACGAGGAAGGACATGGTCAGAAAGACCGCGCATGATAACTGCCAACGACAATCGCCGTCTTCGGCCGCCAATGTCACCGTCCGCCCCATCCGCCCGGCCGAGATCGACTGGCTGTGGACCCTCGACTGGAACCCCCTGCCGCGAGAGCGCGACACCTTCTACGTCCTGGCGCTCGCCATGCAGGGCCGGTGGGCCTGGCTGGCCGAAATCGACCGCGAGCCGGCCGGCGTGCTGCTCGCCAGCGCCAGCGACGCCCAGTCGCAGGTCTACCTGAACCACCTGCTCGTGCTCGCCCCGGCCCGGGGGCGAGGCGTCGGCACGGCCCTGATGGACCGGCTGGAAACCGAGGCCGCCGCCGCGGGCATCCGGCGGATCATCCTGTTCACCGGCGACGCCCGCGGCTTCTATGAGCGCCGGGGCTATGCGGTGACGACCCGGGCCCTGCCCGCCCCGATCCAGTCGTTCGTCGAGCGGGTCAAGAGCGCGCTGGTGATGGCCAAGGATCTGTAGCGCAGATCTCACCGCCCCAGCGCCTTCAGCAGATCCTCCCGGGCGAACTCCACCACCCCGCAGTACGTATCCGCCGCGCCGTAGTAGACCAGCAGCGTGTCGCCGAAATCCAGCACCCCCGTCGGAAAGACGACCTCGTTGACAAACCCCTCCCGCTCGAAATCGGCCTCGGGGATCATGATCGGCCCATCGGTGTGGGCGAGGATCCGCCTCGGGTCGGCCAGGTCCATCAGCACCGCCCCCGCCGAATACCGTCCCACCCCCGGCCGGATCGGGTGCTTGTCGTTGCCGTGGTAGATCTCCAGCCACCCATCGGCAAAGACCATCGGCGGCGTGCCCCCGCCGATCCGCCCGAGCTGCCAGCCCGCGCCCCCGCCCAGAAACTGCTCGTTATGCCCCCAGTGAATCAGGTCCGGCGACCGCGCGATCCACATCTCCGGCGACGAAAAGTACGTGTTCGGGTTCGGCCGGTGCAGCGCCCCGTAGTCGCCCAGCACCTTGGCCGGAAACAGCAGCACGTCCTTGTTCTCCGGCGGGAAGATGATCCCGTGCCGGTAGAACGTCTGGAAGTCCCGCGTCGAGGCCAGCGCGGTGGCTGCCCCGTGCCGGCTGACCGCCACATAAGTGAAGTAGAACGTGTCTCCGATCGCGGTGATCCGCGGGTCCTCCACGCCGTACTCCTCGTACACGGTCTCGGGAACCATGACCGCGTCGTCGACGTTGTCGATCGACCGGCCGTCGCGGCTGCGGACCACCCGCAGGTGCGAGACGAACGTCAGCCGCCGCAGGCCCGTCGCTCGCACCTCGACCGCCCGCGGGTCGAGCAGGGTGAGCTCCTCGTTGTCGAGCCAGTCGATGTCGATCCGTCCGGACGGGTCCCAGCGGGGCAGCGCGGTCTGGCCGTCGCGGCGCTCCTTCGGCCACTCGGCGACCCGGACCAGCAGCACGACCTGGCCGTCCTCGAGCATCGCCACGCCGGGGTTGAAGGTGCCGATCACTTCCAGCGAGTCATGGGACGCCGGCAGGTCCCCCGGCCGCACAAGGCATCGTTCGTAGAGGCGTCGAAGAGTCATACTATGTTTCTCCTTATTGAGACTCGGGCAGCCGATGAAGCACTTGTTGTCGTTGCTTGAGCCCCTTCACGGCTGTGTTCTCACGGCACAGCTTTCTTCTGTTTTCGTAGCTCGGCCACTCGCATCGCTTCGCTCGCTCGGGCGGACCGCCTGAAGGCGGGACTCCGAGCGGCACGCCCCTGCTCCCTGCTTCGCCTAACGGCGGCGACGCCGTGGCAAGGTCTACCGCTTCCTCACGGTCGCGGCTCGTTTACGCAGGACCTTGGCACCCGATTCACTGACCCCTGACCCCTTAACCCTGCCGTTGTCGTTTTACATCTGTGTTCATCTGCGAAATCTGCGGAAGGTCGTTGTTCACTGGCAACTGGCCACTACATCGACTCGTCCGCCAGCTCGGTCGCCCGCGTCGCCATCGCGACGGCGTCGCGGGCGGCCTCGGCCGTCAACGCCCGCGGGTGCGTGCGGTCCTCGATCCACATGATCTGGTCCATCAGCATCGCCCGCAGGCACTGCCCGTACAGCCGGCGCGGCTCGGTCTCGCAGGCGAAGGTCAGTGCCACGATCCGCTCCGGCCGGATCATCCGGTGCCGCGCCATGATCTTCTTGTCGGTCAGTTCGATCCTCTGCGTGGCGATGACCTGCGCGTCCGGCAGCAGGTGCTGCAGCTGCTCGGCATGGTGCTCGCTGACCACCGCGTGCACCCGCCCCCACCGCGGCAGCCACTCGTGCAGCGTCACGTCACCCCGCTCAAACAGCAGCCGCAGCTCCTGCCGGTCCATCCGTCCGGTCTGGTGAAACCCATGGTAAAAATCGAACAATATCGTCGACCCGTACCGCACCGTCGCATGCACCTGCTCCTCCACGTGGGTCGTCGGCCGGATCGACCGCTGCGCCGCCACGACCTCACCCCCGCCGATCCAGCCGCCCAGCAGGTCGAAAAAGTGCACCCCGTGCTCGACGAAGATCCCCCCGCTCAGGTCACGGTTCCAGAACCAGTGCCCCGGATCGAGCTCCTCGTCCGAGGCGTAGTTCTCGAACCAGCCGTGCAGCACCTCGCCCAGCACCCGCGAGCCGATCACCCGGCCGATCGCGTCGGCCAGCGGGTTGTACCGCTGCATCATGCTGGCCACGACCAGCCGGTCCGCCCGCCCGGCCGCCGCGATCATCTCGTTGGCCTGGGCCACAGTCATCGCCAGGGGCGTCTCGCAGATCACGTGCTTGCCCGCCGCCAGGGCCTGCATCGCCTGGGGGTGGTGCAGAAACGGCGGCGTGGCGATGTAGACCAGGTCGATATCATCGCGGGCGAGAAGGTCCTCGACCGATTGTGGCGACTCCAGGCCGTGCTGCCGGGTGAACTGCTGCGCCTGCTCGCGCTGCGTGCCCGCCAGCCCGCCGATCGACACGCCCGGCACCTTAAGGAACTCCTCTACCACGAATTGCGCGAAGTCGCCGAAGCCGATCACTCCCAGCCGCACGGTATCGCCGGCCATGCTTCGCCTCCGCCTGAGAAGTCCCCGTACAGATCCGCACCCGGTTCGCACGCGCCCGGCGGTCCGCGGCAATCCCGGCATTTCCGTCTCCGGATCGTCGCTGGAAACCGCGCGCGTGATCTGGCCTGAAGGGCCGTTGCGATATAGTATGTCGCTTCCGGCGGCAAGTCTGCCGGCAGGTATCATCAGCAGGAGGATCGACGTGAGCCGGACGGTAACGATCATTGGCGACGGGGCGATGGCAACGGTGTGTTCGCTGCTGGTGGCTGAAAAGGGCTACCCCGCCCGGATATGGGGGCACCTGCCCGAGTACGTCGAGCAGCTGCGGCAGAAACGGGAAAACGTCCGCTTCCTGCCGGGCGTCCGCTTTCCGGACTCCGTCGAGCTGACCGCCGACGACGCCCACGCCTTCGACGACGCCTTTCTGATCGTCTCGGCCGTGCCGTGCCAGTACCTCCGCTCGGTATGGACCCGCCTGAAGGCCCACGTGCCCGTCGGCCTGCCGGTCGTCAGCGTGACCAAGGGCATCGAGGTCGAGACGCTGTTGCGGCCGACGCAGATCATTCGCGACGTGCTGGGCGACGTGCCGGTGGTGGCGCTGTCGGGTCCGAATATCGCCTCGGAACTGGCCCGCAACCTGCCCGCTTCGGTCACCGCCGCGTGCGAGGACCTGGCGCTGGCCGAAAAGGTCCAGGAGGTCTTCAGCACCCCCTGGTTCCGCGTCTACACCAACGACGACGTCGTCGGCGTGGAGCTGGCCGCGGCGATGAAGAACGTGATCGCCCTGGCCGCCGGCGGCCTGGACGGGCTGGGCATCGGCTGCAACGCCAAGGCCGCCCTGCTGACCCGGGGCCTGGCGGAGATCGCCCGGCTGGGTGTGGCGATGGGCGCCCGGCGCGGGACGTTTGCGGGCCTGTCGGGCCTGGGCGACCTGGCGACCACCTGCTTCAGTCCCGCCAGCCGCAACCGCACCGCCGGGGAGAAGATGGGCCGCGGCATGAGCATGCAGGAGGTCGTCGACTCGACCAGCTCGGTCGTCGAGGGCATCCCCACCGCCCGCGCGGTCATCCAGCTCGCCGCCCGGCACGACGTGCACATGCCGATCACCGAGGCCGTCCATGCGATCCTCTTCGAGGGCAAAAGCGCCCAGCAGGCCATCTACGACCTGATGACCCGGCAGCTCAAGCGGGAAGACTGAGCAGTACACCGAGGCCCGTTGAACCGTGTGCGTCGGTCGCCACCGTCCTGCGTAAACGAGCCGCGACCGTGAGGGAGCGGTAGACGCCGAGTGCCACGGTATTGCGTTCCCGCCTTGCGAAGCCGTTGTTCAGCGAAGCCGGAAGCAGGACCGCGCCATGCCGGACACCTGGGCTCACAGGCCGCCCTGACCGCAAACACCAGGTGAAACGCGCATCATTCGTCGCTGTTTTCGTACGGCGGCAGGTAGTGCCCCTCCGCCTCCGGCAGCACGAATCCCATCCCGCTGGCGTTGTACTGCCCCAGGCCCACGTGCAGGGCCAGCCGCAACAGCTCGCTCGAGCCGGCCACGGTGATCGCCCCGAGCGTGCCCCGCACCTGCACCGGCGGCTCGGCCGGGCCCGACAGCCGCACCAGCCGCGTCGGGCGGTCCGGGGCCGGCCAGACCTTCGAGACCGCCGCCCACAGGAAGGTGAACTCCGTGTCGTCCGGTTCCACGCCGTACACCGCGCGGTGTTTGGCCAGCAGGTTGCTCCGCAGGCGGGCCTCCGTCAGGACGATTCCGTCGTCGCGGGTCAGGTACTGGCGGTGCTCGGGCACGGCCGCCGGACCTTCGCCGGGACCCGGCCCCTCGACCCCTCCCGCCGCCTCGCGCCGCACCGCCGCCGGCGTCGCCGTGATGACCAGCGGGCTGAGCAGCACGCAGGTGAGCGACTTGTCGACGGCAGGTTCGGCCAGACGGCTCAGGTCCGTCACCTTCAGCTCGGCCGATCCGATGCGCATCCTGCCGTTTCGCCGCAGGACCGCCTCGACGACCCGCCCGATCCGCGCCACCGGCGTGGCGAAAAACCAGGCCACCGGCTCGTCGAACCGCAACCGGCCGCGGTCCAGCACGCCCTTGCCGATCAGCCCGCAGTGGCAGAACAGCTTGAACAGCTCCGCCCCGGCCGGCGGCGCGGGCTGGCGGATGTCGGGCGCGTCGACCACGGGCGATTCGGCGCTGAACCCGCCCTCGTGCAGGAACCCCGCCAGGTCCGGATCGCCCTGACTGAGCAGGTCGTACACCGCCCCCCGCAGCAGGCGGTAGTAGTCCACGGGCACCCGCCAGGACCCCTGCCCGGCCGACAGCACCACGCGGAGTCGCACGAATTCGATCGGGTTGTGATCCGGCCTTGCCGACATGCTCGGGCACCTTTGTGTATCTGTGACGGTCGTCGCCTGTCTGATTATACAAGCCCGGATCAACGCGCGCCGATCCGGGGGCTCCGGGTGCCGTGGGTGTCAAGGTCCTGCGGGAACGAGCCGCGACCGTGAGGGAGCGGTAGACCATGCAGGGCGGACTGCGCCCGCCACAAACGAAAACGGCCCGGTCGATCTCGACCGGGCCGCCTCGTTGAGTCACTTCCGTATGCAGGCATGCTTTCGCCGCCCACGTACGACCGCAAACGGTTGGCCGGCAGGAGGCTCGCCGCACCGCTCTACCTGATCGCAATCACCTTCCCGGCGGTCAGGCTGCGGAGCTCCGCCTCGGCCAGCAGGATCGACATCGCCGTGCTCTCGGGCGGGCAGATCGTCTCCTTGCTCTTGCGCTTCGTGTCGCACTTGTCGACGAAGTGTTTGAGCTCCACGTCCCAGCCGGTCGGCACGGCCGCCGGCGTCGACGAACCTTTGCCCTTGCTCGCCGGCTTGCCGTAGGCGTCGTAGACCTCCACGCCCTTGTCGGTGAAGACCTGGATGTCGTTGCCCTCGGTCATGAACCACTTGATGGTGCCCTTCTCGCAGCGGGCGAGCACGGCCATCTCGAACGGCCAGGAGTTCTGGAAGGTCCAGGTCCCCTCGACCGAGACGATCAGGTCCTTGCCGTAGTCCCACAGGCCCTCGATGTGGTCGGCGCCCTTGCTCGGGCCGGTCGTGCCGCGGGCGTAGATGGCCCGGGGCTTGCCCAGCAGGTAGTTGGCGAAGTCGATGTCGTGCACGTGCAGGTCCATCAGCGCGCCGCCGGACCGCTTGTGGTCCATCAGCCAGCCATCCGACGAGTACATCGGCGGGGGCGCCATCCGCTTGAGCGAGAGGGCACGCAGCTTGCCGAAGGTCTTCTTCTGGATCATCTCCTTGATCGTCGCGTACTGCGGCCAGAAGCGGATGCACTGGGCGACCATGTAATGCGTGTTGGCCTTGCTGTAGGCGGCCAGGATCTTCTTGCACTCGGCGTAGTTCAGGCCCATCGGTTTTTCCGACAGGACGTGCTTGCCCGCCTTGAGGGCCTTGATCACCGTCTCGGCGTGCAGGTAGGTCGGCAGGGTGATGTCCACCATGTCGATGCCCGGGTCGGCGAGCATCTCGTCGATCTGGGCATAGCTCTTGCGGTCGGTCATGTCGACCTTCTTGGGCCAACTGGCCGGCAGATTGCCCAGCGGCTCTGCCCAGACGCCTTCGCGACGCTTCTTGTCCTTGTCGCAGAACGCCACGACTTGCGCATTCGGCAGCGTCTCATAGATGCCGAAGTGCGTTCTGCCCATAAAGCCCATTCCGATCTGCCCGATTTTCACCATCTGTGCAATCCCCTTGCGTACCGTTATAGCAGGCCTTGACAGGACCGACCCTGTAACCGAAAACGATCATGCCGAACGAGTTCGGTCTATTGTAGGCCCGCTGGATCGGCGCGCAAAGGGGCACGGCACATGAAAATCATTCGGTTTCTGGATTCCACCGGGCACATCCACTACGGCGTTCCGGCCGGGCCCGGGCAGGCCCGACTCATCCTCGGCGACATTTACACCGACTACGCCGTCAGCAACCGCATGGTCACCGTGCTCAAGACCCTCACCCCCGTCGACCCGCCCAACGTCTTCGCCATCGGCCTGAATTACCGGGCCCATGCCGCCGAAACCGGGGCCGCCCTGCCCGACCACCCGCTGATCTTTATGAAGGCGACCACCGCCGTCACCCCGCCCAGCGGACCGATCATCCTGCCGGCCGAGGCCCCCGACGAGGTGGATTTCGAGGCCGAACTGGCGATCGTCATCGGCAAGACCGCCCGCAATGTGCCCCTCGAGCGGGCGCTGCAGCACGTGCTGGGCTACACCTGCGCCAACGATGTCTCGGCCCGCGACTGCCAAAAGCGGATCGACAAGCAGTGGGCCCGGGCCAAGTCGTTCGACACGTTCTGTCCGCTGGGCCCGGTGCTGGTCACGCCCGACGAGATCGACGGCGACAACGTCCGAATCCGCTCGATCCTCAACGATCAGGTCATGCAGGACTCCAGCACCAGCGACCTGATCTTCGGCGTCAAGTACCTGGTCAGCTATCTCTCGCGGCAATTCACACTGCTGCACGGGACGATCATCCTGACGGGCACACCCTCTGGCGTAGGCGTCGGCCGCACGCCGCCCGTCTTCCTGCGAAACGGCGATACAATCACAGTGGAAATCGAAGGGATCGGCCGCCTGACCAACCCCGTGGTCGGCGAGGCGCGGCATCACCCGGCTACGGTAAGCGTGGGAACCGAATAATCACACGGAGCAAACGATGAACAGTGACATCCGCATCGGCCTGGTCGGCGCCGACACCTCGCACGTGACGGCCTTTACCAAGCTGCTGAACGACACGAGCGACCCCGCCTACATTCCCGGCGCGAAAGTCGTCGCCTGCTATCCCTCCTTCAGCGACGACTGGGACAAGAGCTACACCCGCATCGAGGGCTTCCGTAGCGAGCTGCAGGGCAAGTACGCCGTGGCGATGGTCGAGTCGATCGAGGCCCTGATGGGGCAGGTCGACGCCGTGCTGCTCGAGAGCGTCGACGGCCGGCGCCACCTCGACGAACTCCGCCGGATCATCGCCGCCAAGCCGTGTCCGGTCTACATCGACAAGCCGCTGGCGGCGTCGCTGGCCGACGCCAAGGCGATCATCCGCCTGCTGAAAGAGCACGACATCCCCGCCTGGAGCTCCTCCAGTCTGCGGTACGAGGCCAACCTGGACAAGTTCCTGGCCGGCGAGCACGGCACGATCACCGGGGCTGACACCTACGGCCCCTGCGCGCTCGAGCCGACCCAGCCGGGCCTCTACTGGTACGGCATTCACGCGGTGGAGGAGCTCTACCGGATCCTCGGCCCCGGCTGCCGCAAGGTGCAGTGCGTCAGCAGCGAGCAGGCCGACGTGGTCACCGGCGAGTGGTCGGACGGGCGGATCGGCGTGATGCGGGGCAACCGCACGGGCAAGGGCGAGTTCGGCGCGGTCGTCTACTGCGAGGACGACGTGTACTGCGTCCCCCGCGACAAGCAGGCAGCACTCTACCGCCCGCTGCTCGAGCAGATCGTCGGCTTCCTGGAAACGAAGGTCGCCCCCGTGCCCCTGGAAGAGACCCTGGAGATCATGGCCTTCATCGAGGCCGCCAACGACAGCGCGACCGCCGGCGGCAAGGCCGTGGAACTGGATACGAGTCTGGACTGACGGACGCACGGTGTGGTTTTCGGGTCTCGGGTCTCGGGTCTCGGGTCTCGGGTTTCGGGCGTGCCATCTTTGGACTGCGGCGCCGCAGACGCCGCTTTCACTCAATGCCGCCAGCGGTTCCACGCTCTCGAATCGCAAGGGACCTCCGGCGGCAACTATGGACTGCGGCGGCAACGACGCCGCTTTCACTTTGGCGCCGCCAGCCTGTGCGAGCTCCGAACCTCGCACAAGACGCCGGCGGCAACTGTGTAAACTGTGCGGCATCAGCGAAGCATGACCCGGCAGGAGCACATCGCTCCTGCCCGTTGAGGAGAAACTTGTATGACTACCCCCAACATCCCCCGACCCGAACACCCCGACCCCCAGCGCTTCCGCCAGACCTGGGTGAACCTCAACGGCCAATGGGACTTCGCCATCGACCCCGGCCGAAACGGGCTCGGTGCCGGCTGGCTCACGGCCAAGACCTGGCCCGGCCAGCAGGAGATCACCGTCCCCTTCTGCCCTGAGAGCAGACTATCGGGCATCGGCAACCGCGACTTCATGCCGGCCGTCTGGTACCGGCGGACCTTCCGGGTGCCGCCCGAGTGGGACGGCATGCGGGTGCGGCTGCACTTCGGGGCGGTTGACTTCGATTGCCGCGTTTGGGTCAACGGGCGGCTGCTCGGCCGGCACGTCGGCGGCTACACCCCGTTTACCTTCGAGATCACCACCGCCCTGAAGGGGGGCGACAACGAGGTCGTCGTCTATGCCGAGGACGACACCCGCACCGGCCGGCAACCCGGCGGCAAGCAGAGCCCGCGCTACGAGTCCTTCGGGTGCTCGTATACCCGCGTGACCGGCATCTGGCAGACCGTCTGGCTTGAGGCGGTCGGCCAGGGCTTTGTCCGCGAGGTGCAGGTCGTCCCCAGCGAGGACCTTGGCCAGATCAGCCTCGTCGCCGAAGTCGACTGCAACGTCCCCGGCTGCACGCTCTATGCCGAGGCCTTCCTCGAAGGCGAGAGCGTCGGCGTCTGGCAGGGGCCGGCCGGGACGCTGACCGCCGCTTCGCTGCCGCTGAAGCGCGTCGAGCGGTGGGACATCGGCAGCCCGACGCTCTACGATCTGGTGATCGAGCTGCGCGACTGTGCGGGCAATACGCTGGACCGCCTTGAGTCCTACTTCGGCCTGCGCCGCCTCGAGATCCGCGACCGCAAGATCTACCTCAACGACCGGCCGGTCTTTTTGCGGATGGTCCTGGACCAGGGCTTCTGGCCCGACGGTGTCTACACCGCCCCCAGCGACGACGAGCTCAAGGCCGATATCGAGCGGTCGATGGCGTGCGGCTTCAACGGCGCCCGGCTGCACGAGAAGGTCTTCGAGCCGCGGACGCTCTACTGGGCCGACCGGCTGGGCTACCTGCTGGCCGGCGAGATGGGCGACTGGGGCATGAACTTCAACGAACCCGTCGCCCACGACGCCTTCGTCGCCGAGTGGGCCGCCGCCGTCCGCCGCGACCGCAACCGCCCCAGCGTGATTCTCTGGACCCCGTTCAACGAGACGCACGGCCGACGGTTCGGCACCGTCGACAAGAACCGCCACGACCACCTGCTGCAAACGGTCTACGATTTGACGAAACAGCTCGACCCGACCCGCCCGATCATCGACACCAGCGGCTACATCCATGTCGTGACGGATATCTATGACATCCACAGCTACGAGCAGGACCCGGCCAAATTCGCCGCCCTGTTCGAGCCGCTGGCCCGCGGCGCGTTTGCCGAGGCATTCCGTAACTTTCCCGGCGAGGACATCGCCTATGACGGCGCGGCCCCCTACTTCGTCAGCGAGTACGGCGGCATCTGGTGGAGCCCCGAGCAGGCCAAAGACGCCAAGGCCTGGGGTTACGGCCAGCGGCCCGCGACGGTGGAGGAGTTCCTCTGCCGCTTCGACGCCCTGAACAGGGCCCTGCTGGACAACCCCGGCATCTGCGGCCTGTGCTACACCCAGCTGACCGACGTCGAGCAGGAGGTCAACGGCCTGTACACCTACGACCGCCGGCCCAAGTTCGACCTGGCCGCGATCAAGCGCAGCCTCGCCGCGCCGGCCGCGATTGAAAAGGGGTGAACCAGGCCGGCGGGATTCGCGAGGCTGAGCGATAACGGCCTTCCGCAGATTCCGCAGATGACACAGATGAGAAACAATGGCAGTTGCCAGTTCATGTAGGGCAAGCTGCGCGCGGGCTGTGCCCGCCACAGGTTGTCATCCTGAACGAAGTGAAGGATTTCTGCCGAGCGGGCTACTCAACCATGGGCGCCCCGTGCAGTAGAGATTCTTTGCGGCGCTCAGAATGACACCGATGGCGGGCGCAGCCCGCCCTACATGCGATCAGAATGACATCTTTGGGTGGTGGTTACGGACGGCACACGCTGCTCATCCGCAGAATTCCATGGCCGGAACCCGGCTACGCCAAACGGCGGCTACGCCGTGGCAGGCAGCCCCTGCCATGGCACCCAATGCGTTCTCAATACGGCAGGTCGTGGCGGTCTTCGCCGGGCCAGCGCTCCAGGCCGCCGTAGGCGTAGGGGATCCGGGCCTCGAACGGCGGGATCTCGGGCAGGGGCCTGGTGCGATCGACCTGGTACCAGTAGGCGCTGCTGGTCCAGTCGCCCTGGCGGTCGTTGGCGTGGCCGTGCTCGATGCTGAACCGCAGCGACTTTTCGAAAAAAACCGGGTCCTCGACGTGGAAGCGGTACTGCGAGTGCTTGCCGGTGTAGTCGGCGTTGCCCTTGAAGGGGTAGCCGTAGTACGGCGTGCAGTAGGGCGTCGTCAGTTTGTTGTAATTCCACGCCCCGCAGAAGTAGTCTTCCATACCGGTGCCGTGCATGTTGGGCGGCCATTTCTCGCCGTCGACGAAGAACATGTCGTCGCCCTCGCCCCACCAGCCGGGCTCGTTGGTGTCCACGTGCAGGCAGCAGCCGACGTAGTGCCCCTTGCCCTCGGCGTCGAGCAGGAGGTAGTTGTCGTTGCCGGTGGTGTTGAGGCGCTGCTCGTAGCCGTAGCGGTCGGGGCCTCTCTTCTCATCCTTCTTGACGACCGTCTCGCGTCGCCAGTTGGCGTGGAAGCGGGCCATCTGCGGCGGGCACTCGGGCCACTGCTGGTAGTCGATGTAGAAGTACAGCGAAGGGATGTCCTGGTCGGAGTCGTTGGTGACGGTGATGCGGGCGCCCCTGGCGAACGGCATGGGGAACCAGCAGTTCATCGCCAGGTACGACACCTGCAGCGGCACCGACTGCCAGTAGTTGGCCTTGGCGAAGCCCAGCCCGAAGAAATCGCCCAGCGGGCAGGCGACCGACGGCGTCTGCTCGCCGTCCCAGTACATCCGCAGCACCATCCGGCGCAGCGCGTGGTTGTCCTCGCCGGTGGTCATCCAGATGTGCCGGACGCAGCCGGCGCCCTCGATGTCCGCCAGCGTCAGCGTCTCGCCGGCCGGGATGCGCCAAAAGTCCGCGTTGCCGCCGGTGGTGTCGTAGGAGCTGCAGCGCCGCGAGCGGATGCCGCTCTGGAGCTGCGCCAGGTTCATCAGGCTGGTCATGCCGAGGTTCATGGGTTATCTTCCTTTCATTACACCAGGTCGAAGGCAAGGATGATACCGTCAGGCGGGGCGGTTGTGTAGGCGTGACGCTCCTGCGGTGCGAGAATCAGCGGAAAATGTCGTCACGTGCCCGCCCGGAGGCGGCAAGTCTGTGCCTGTCGCACAGGAGATGGACATGCTCAACCCGGACATCCGTCCGCTGCTGCTGGTACTGGCCTTTGTCGTGCCGGTCCTTACACTGGTCGGCGTGTTCCTCGTGCTGATGATCCGCTCACACCGTCAGCCCCGTATGGAGCCCCGCAGCTGCCCGCTCTGAGAACATCCGGTCGATGACAAGGCCGCCGAATGCCCGCGATGCGGCACAGGACTGGCATCCCCCAGCCAACCGCCACGCCAGGGGCCGCCGCGATGGATCGTGTATATCGTGGGCGGCATCGTGTTGTTCTGGGTGGTAATTGGCGGCATGGCCCTGGTGCTTCACCGCGAGCACGGACCCGGCCGGGATGCCCCGAAGATCGACGCGCCGACCCGAACCGGCCAGGGCGGCTGGCACTTTTCTCGCGAGGATTAACGCCTCACGTGCCGAATGCTACTGGTCTTTCCCGTGCCGATGATGGTGCTGGCGGCGGGGTTGCATATACTTGTCGATCGCACAGGGAAAAGGCACAACCCGGCGATCGAAAGGTGAATCCAATGCCCACAAACACGGCGGCACCGGCCCGGCTGAGGCCGGGGATCTATCCGTTCTGGTTCTGGAACGACGACCTGTCGGCGGCGGAGGTCGCGCGGCAGGTCGGCGAGATGGCGGCCAAGGGGGTCAAGGGCTTTTTCATCCACCCGCGCCAGGGGCTGCGCCAGCCGTACCTGTCGGACGCGTTCTTCGAGATGGTCGAGATCGCCGTCGAGGAGGCCGCGCGGCACAGGATGCAGGTGCACCTCTACGACGAATACCCCTACCCCAGCGGCATCGCCGGCGGGCTGGTCACGCTCGGCAACCCGCACTTCTATGCGACGAAGCTGGTTCAGCTGAAGCGCGACGTCGAAGGCGGGCCGGTGCGGATGGAACTGCCGCGAGGCAAGATCCTGGCGTGCACGGCGTGCCCGGTGGCGGGCGGCCGGGCCGACTGGTCGCAGGCGCGGGACCTGCGGTCGGCAACCGGGCCGCAGCTGGTGGCCGACTCGTACGTCGAGTGGGGCCTGACCCGCTACAACCGCAAGCGGTACTTTGCCGACGAGCCGACGCCGGTGCTGGAGGCGGAGCTGCCGGCCGGGCCGCACCGGCTGTTCCTCAGCGTGCAGATGACCGAGGAGCACCACAAGTTCTGGCTCCACTTCACCGACGTGATGAACCCCGAGGCGGTCCGCGAGTTCCTGCGGGTCACCCACGAGCGCTACGCGGCGCGGTTCGGGCAGGGCTTCGGCCGGATCATCCATTCCATTTTCGTGGACGAGACCGAGCCGCTCTGGAGCGAGCGGCTGCCGGCCGCGTTCGCCGAGCGGTTCGGCTACGACCTGTGCGAGCACCTGCCCGCCCTGCAGGACCCGGCCCATCCGCTCCACCTGCAGGTCATGCGCGACCTGCGCGAACTGAAGTACGAGATGTTCTGCAAGTCATGGGAAGAGCCGTACCGGCAGTGGTGCAGAGATCACAACATATTGTACAGCGGCGAAAAGCCGAGCTGGCGGCTGGCGCAGCTGCGGTACATGGATATCCCCGGCTGCGAGCCGGGCCACACCAAGGCCGGCGCGAAGATGGACCTGTGGCGGGCGGGCATTCGCTCGAACGCGCGGGCGACCGCCTCGGGGGCGTACCTGTACGACAAGCCCGGCTCTCTGTGCGAGTGTTATCATTCCATGGGATGGAGCGCGACGCTG
>JAWLBS010000086.1:0-15809 GCA_041687575.1 Phycisphaerae bacterium
GGGCAGGTCAAGGCGGCCGGGGCGCGGATCCTCCGCGGCGGCGCCTTCAAGCCCCGCACCAGCCCCTACACCTTCCAGGGCCTGGGCAAGGAGGGGCTGCGGATGCTCCATGACGTCGGCAACGAGCTGGGCATGGTGACCATCACCGAGGTGATGGACACCCGCGACGTCGAGGTGGTCGCCGAGTATGCCGACATCCTCCAGATCGGCGCCCGCAACATGCAGAACTACAATCTGCTGCGGGAGGTCGGCCTGACCAACAAGCCCGTGATGCTCAAGCGGGGCCTGGCGGCGCCGTTCAAGGAGTGGCTGATGTCGGCCGAGTACATCATGTCCGGCGGCAATCACCAGGTGATCCTGTGCGAGCGGGGGATCCGCAGTTTCGAGACCGAGACGCGCTTCACCATGGACATTTCCTGCATCCCGCTAGCCCGGCTGGACACGCACCTGCCGGTCTACGTGGACCCGTCGCACGCCGCCGGCCGCCGCGATTTGGTCGAGGGCATGGCCCTGGCCGCGATTGCCGCCGGCGCCCACGGGGTGATGGTCGAGGTCCACTACTGCCCGGAAAAGGCCCTGTGCGACGGTCCGCAGGCGTTGCTGCCCGAGCAGTTCGAGGCACTGATGGATCGGATCCGCAAGGTCGCGCCGGTGGTGGGCAAGGCCCTGATTTGAGGCGCGTTGTCACGGCTCCGGTGCGGTTGGGCGCTTGTCTCCTATATGGTGCCTCGGGTAAGATTCTCTGAATGAGCGACACGTTTGAGCGGATTCTGGAACTCATCGAGGCCGGCGAGGTCCGGGTATCTGAGCATGGCTACGACGAGGCGCAGAACAAGACTGATTCACGAAGGGCGCTATATTGCCGAAGTGGACGTGGAGCTGCTGGAGGCGGATGCCGGTTGGTCGCCCTATCTGTCTCTTGAGGACGCATACAAACTGGATGACGTTCGAGATGCCCTGCGGCGCGACGACATCCGAACTGCACTCAAGCTCGCCCGCGTCTACACCCTCACGCCTGTGACCGAATAGGGAGCGCCAGGCAAAATGCCATCCGATGCCGACTGCATCTGGCGCCGCCCTTACAAGATCCCCTGGCACGAGCCGGACTTCAGCCGGCGCATGCTCGCCGAGCACCTCACCCAGGACCACGACCTGGCCAGCCGCCGCAGCGAATGGATCGACAGGCAGGTCGAGTGGTATACTACAGCACGACCAAGGCGTGGTCTGACGAGGGTCTGGTCGCTTTGCTGTGCAGCACGGGCTTCGATCAGGCCTGTCGGTGTCGGACGTGGCCCTGCAACACCAATGCCCTGAGTCTGTGGGCCGCCGCAAAAAGGCCGTGATTTGCCTCATCCCCCTCGGCACCCTAAGCTCCCTAAGCAGGTCCGAAAGGGGAACCTCATGCCGTATCGCATTGTAATGCTGTCGCTGCTGCTGCTCGTCGTGCCGCAGACATCCGCCCAGGTCGCCGAGCAGGACGAGGTCGAAACGCTCCGCAAGCACCCGACCGCAACGCAAGAGACCCGCCGGTCCGACGCGCAGCGGGCTGTCGACCTGATTGTGCAACAGACGAACCAATTCCGCGCCGAGCATGGCCGCGACGCGCTGCAGGCCGATCCCGACTTGGCCGAGGCGGCCCAGTCTTTCGCCGAATACATGGCCCGCACGAACCGCTACGGCCATAACGCCGACGGCAAGACCCCGGCCCAGCGGGTCCGCCAGGCGGGCTACGCGTACTGCGTCGTCGCTGAGAACATCGCCTACCAGTACGACTCGACCGGGTTTACGACCCGCGGCCTGGCGGATGCCTTCGTCGATGGCTGGCAGCAGTCGCCCGAGCACCGCCGCAACATGCTCGACCGGGACGTGACCGAAATCGGCGTGGGCCTCGCCCAAAGCGAGGACACCGGCTACTGGTACGCCGTGCAGAACTTCGGCCGACCGCGTTCGATGCGGATCGAGTTCGAAATCGCCAACGAATCGGGGGTGACAGTGAACTATACGATTGCCGACCGTTCGTTCACGCTTCCGCCCCGCTACAGCCGCACGCACCAGATCTGTCGTCCGTCGCAGGTGACGTTCCAACTGCCGGGATCCGAGGGCGGACGGACTCTGACGGAACAGCCGACGACCGGTGACAAGTACGTCATCACCGGACAGCGGGGGCAGGTGCAGGTGGAGGAGTCGCACTCCCAATCGCAGGGGAAGGAGCCGCGACCATGAGGTCGCGGTAAACCCGCAGAGGCGTGTTGGGCCCGTCCCCCGTGCCGCACCCGCGCAAGATCCCCCGCGAGCCTCTTCTGCGAGATAAATGCAGCCGGACCGTGACACCCGACGCGGAGCGTTCTCGCCGGGATTCGGGGCGCGCACAGGTCGGTGGCGTGGATGGAAAGCGGCGTCGCGGCCGCCGCAGTCCATAGTGGCCGCTGGATGTTCCGCTTGGAGTTCGCGGGGTTGGCACCGATGGATGCTTGAGTGAAAGCGGCGTCGTTGCCGCCGCAGTCCACAGGGTTGGCGTCGCCTGTTGACGTTGCGTGTTTTTGGGGCCCGTGCGAAAGGCAAAGCGGCGTCTGCGGCGCCGCAGTCCAAAGGCTGTCGCCGTGTGACGCAGCCCGCTTCACTGCACCGTGGCACCCGCCCCTTACTGGCGACTTCCATTCGACCCCCGCCATCGCCGTCGTTGCCGTTGTTGTTATCCGCGTTCAATCCGCGTGAATCCGTGGCTGGAATCGTCGTTGTGGTTGCCATTGGCTGGCCGCAGGCAACTGCCGTTTCACCTTGTCACCTTGCCACCCGGTCACCTTGTCATGCCTTCACGCTGTCACGTTGTCATGTTGTCACATTGTCACCTCCTCCCCGATTCGCTCGCCGTCTTGACGCCCGCCCCGGAATCGCCGACGATAAGCGGCTCGAACCAAAGGCTGTCGATTCGACGCACAGGACGACCATACAGGAGGCTGACCGATGCGCAAGATCTTCGTCGCGGGCAACTGGAAGATGAACCTGAACAAGGCCGAGGCCGTCGCCCTGGTCGACGGCTTGAAAAAGAGCCTCGGCGATTCGATCGCCGTCGAGGTCGCTGTCTGCCCGCCGTTCTGCTACCTCGAGACGGTCGGAGCCAACCTGCAGGGCAGCGCCATCAAACTCGGCGCCCAGAACATGTACTTCGAGACCAAAGGCGCCTTCACCGGCGAGGTCAGCCCCGCCATGCTGACCGACCTGGGCTGCACCTACGTCATCCTCGGCCACTCCGAACGCCGCCACACCATCGGCAAGGGCGAGGCCGACGAGATGATCAACAAGAAGGTCCACGCCGCCCTGGCCGCCGGCCTGCTGCCGATCCTGGCCATCGGCGAGACCCTCGAACAACGCGATGCCAACCAGACCGAGGCAATCCTGACCGAGCAGACCCAAAAGGGCCTGGCCGGCCTGACCGCCGAGCAGATGGCCAAGGTCACCCTGGCCTACGAGCCGGTCTGGGCGATCGGCACCGGCCGCAACGCCACCCCGGCGCAGGCCCAGGAGGCGCATGTCCATATCCGTAAGGTGCTGGCGGAAATGTTTGGCCCCGATGTGGCCGCGGCGACCACGATCCAGTACGGCGGCAGCATGAAGGCGGACAACGCCGAAGAATTGATCGGCCAGCCCGACGTCGATGGCGGCCTGATCGGCGGGGCGAGCCTGAAGGTGGACGATTTCACGAAGATCGTGCAGGCGGCCGTCAAGGCCAAGGCCTCGTAGGATCTGCGGCGTTGACTGCGGCCGGGGCGGAGCCTGTGCGGCCCCGGTCTGGCGGTCGTGACCGACATTCTGTGGCGTATTTCTGTTGAGAGCTTCGCTTTGCAGCCTCGGCAATGTATGATATAGATCTTCGTTTCACCGGATGCCGCAACTGTCCCTGGCCAAGGGCGCCGGGCAAGTGCGGAGGTTGATAAATAGCGGCCACGGGTCCGCGACCGTAAAGAGTAGAGGCTTATGCTTGCATTAACATACCTGCAAGGGCTGATGGCATTTTTGTTCTGCCTGGTTTGCGTCCTTCTGATCGTGCTGATTCTGATTCAGAAGGGCAAGGGCGGCGGTCTGAGCGGCGCGTTCGGCGGCGTTGGCTCGTACAGCCCGTTCGGCACCAAAACGGGCGACGCGCTGACCTGGGCAACGGTCGTGCTGACCGGCATGTTCCTGCTGATCGCGGTCTTTTCCAACTACGTCTTCAAGCCGGCTCAGGTGGACATCCCCGGGCAGCAGTCGGTTCTGATCGACAACGGCGAGGCGACCCAGCCGGCGGAAGAGGCGGCTGCCCCAACTGGTGAGGCGGCCCCCGTCGTCGATCCGGCCGAGGCGCCCCCCGCCCCGATCGGTGACGTCTCCGTGCCGCCGGTCGCGCCGGCCCAGCCGGGGACCATCGTCGACGAGGACGCGGTGCCGCCGCTGGCTCCTGCGGCCCCGGCCGCCCCGCAAACGCCCGCCGGGGAGTAGGCCTGCACGGGCCGCACGCCCGGCATGCTCGCAGGTGAACCGCGAGCGTGCGGTCGTCTCATTCCCGTATGGATGCGGGCATACTACGCGTTCGAGGTATCTATGATCTTCTCGATGACGGGTTATGGCGACGCCGAAGTAACCTGCGATGGCGTCACGTACGCGGCCGAAGTCCGCAGTGTGAACAACCGTTACTTCAAGGCGAACGTCAAGCTGCCCGACACGCTCGCCTATCTCGAGCCGGACATCGAACGGCTCCTGCGCGAGCGGCTCGGCCGCGGCAGCGTGACGTTCTCCCTGCGGGTCCGCAGTGCCACCGGCATCGAGGCGTACGAGATCAACACGGTTGCGCTGGAGCGGTACGTGAAGCAGCTTCAGCCGCTGGCCGCCCTCGGCGTGAACATCAATGTCGAGCTCGGCTCGACGCTTCAGCTGCCCGGGGTTTCGCAGCCGCCCCATCTCGACGAAAGCGAAAAACAGCGCCAGTGGCAGATCGTCCGGGACCTGGGCGAACAGGTCCTGGCCAAAGTGGTCCAGATGCGGGGCGTTGAGGGCCGGGCATTGCGGGCCGATCTGCTTGCCCACTGCCAGACGGTTTTGGACGAGTTGGAAACCATTCGGTTGCGCGGGCCCGACGTTGTCCAGGAATACCACCAGCGGCTGAGTCAGCGGGTCGAGGAACTGACCAATGCCTCCAAACTCAAGCTGGAGGCCGACGCGCTGGCCCGCGAGGTCGCCATCTATGCCGAGCGCAGCGACATCAGCGAGGAGGTCGCGCGGCTTGCCAGTCACATCCAGCAGTTCCGCGACCTGTGCGAGTCGAACGAGCTGGCCGGCCGGAAACTGGAATTCATCGCCCAGGAGCTGCTCCGCGAGGCCAACACGATCTCCTCCAAGAGCAACGACGTGCAGATTGCCCGCGGCGTGATCGAGATCAAGGCGAGCATCGACCGCCTGAAGGAACAGACTGCCAATGTCGCATGAGCGTCGCAGCGGCGAATTCGGGGGCGGGGCAGGTGCCGCCCCGGGCGTGTTGCTGGTCGTCAGCGGCCCCAGCGGGGCCGGCAAGAGCACCGTCTGCCGCCGCCTGCTGGAGATCCTGCCCGACGCGGTCTGGAGCGTTTCGGCGACGACCCGGCCACCCCGCGGCCAGGAGCGCGACGGCCAGGACTACTACTTCGTCAGCCGCGACCGCTTCGAAGAGATGAGCGCCGGCGGGCAGCTGCTCGAATGGGCCGAGTACCTGGGCAACCTCTACGGCACGCCGCGCGAGCCGGTGGAAGAGGCGCTGGCCGGCGGGAAGGTCATCGTGATGGAGATCGACGTGCAGGGCGGCCGGCAGGTCGCCGAGCGGATGCCCGACAGCGTGCGGGTTTTCGTGCTGCCGCCCAGCGACGAGGAACTGGCCCGCAGGCTGATCGGCCGCAAGACCGAGACCGCCGAGCAGCAGCGGCGCCGGCTGGACAAGGCCCGCGAGGAGATCGCCTGGGCGCGGCAGTCCTCGTGCTATGAATATTTTGTAGTGAATGACAGCATCGACACGACCGTCGATGAGGTGATCCGGATCCTCCAGACGGAAAGGGGCAGGATATGATCGAAAGGCTCAAGAGCGACGAAGTCATCAACAAGTTCGGCGGCCGGTTCAAACTCGCCAGCGCCATCCAGAAACGCTGGCTGGAGCTCATGCAGGGCGCCCGCCCGCTGGTCAACAAGCCCGGCGCCACGCCGATCGAAATCGCGATCGATGAACTGCTCGAAGGCAAGGTCGAGATGCGGACCGACCCCGAGGCCGGCTCGAGCGAAGAGTCGGCGGGGCTGCCGCTGTGACCGAACCGGGCGAGCAGACGGCACCGGCCGGCGACCTCGCCGGCTACGAGGTGGTCGTCGCCCTGACCGGGGGCATCGCCGCCTACAAGGTCTGCACGGTGATCAGCCGGCTGGCCCAGGCGGGCTGCGGGGTGACCGCGGTCATGAGCCGCGCCGCCGGCAAGTTCATCGGCGAGGTGACGCTGCAGGCCCTGACCGGCCGGCGGGTCTACACGAGCCTCTGGGACAGCGAGAAGCACTACGACCCGCAGCACATCGGCCTGAGCGAGGCCGCCGACCTGATGCTGGTGGCGCCCGCGACCGCCAACATCCTGGGCAAGGTCGCCGGCGGCCTGGCCGACGACCTGGTCAGCACGATGATCATGGCCGCGGATTCCCCCGTGATGTTCGCCCCGGCGATGAACAGCCGTATGTGGGCCAATCCCATCGTGCAGGACAATGTCGGCAAACTCCGCCGGTTCGGCTACGCATTCGTCGAGCCGACGGCCGGCTGGCTCGCCTGCCGCACGACCGGCCCGGGCCGGATGGCCGAGCCCGAGACGATCATCGAGGCGGTCCGCGAGGCGCTGCGCGCCCAGCCGGCCAAGGCGCGGCGGGCGGACTGACGCGGTGCGTCGTTCGGGTCTCGGGTTTCGGGTCTCGGAACGGCAGGGGTCCCGGCTTCGCCAGACGACGGCTACGCCGTGGCAAGCAGGGGTCAGGGGTCAGTGAACGGCAGGCGTCAGGGGTGCCATGGTTTTCGCCAACGAGCCGCGACCGTGAGGGAGCGGTAGACGCCGGGTGTCACGGTCCTGCGTCCCGTCCTGCGTAGCCGTTGTTCGGCGAAGCAGGGACCAGGGCCGTGCTCAGGGTGCCATGGCAGGGGCTGTTTCCGGCCATGGAATTCTGCGAATGCGTAGCGTGTTCTACTCGTAACACCGCCCCAAGCTGTCATTCTGAGTGCAGCGAAGAGTCTCTATTGGACAGCGTGCTCATGGTGTAGCGCTTCGCGAGGTCGTGACGAGGGATGGCACAGAACGCAAGCGGACAGTGCATCAAGAGATAGAGATCCTTCGCGTTGCTCAGGATGACAACAAGGAATGCCCCGCGAGGTAGAGATCCTTCACTTCGTTCAGGATGACAACAGGGGGTTCTGTTTTCCCTGAAGACCAATCGTCGCGGTCGTTCCGGGCGCAGCAACGAATTCGATGTAAGGGGATACGCAAAAGCAATGAAGCTTCTAGTTACCGCCGGACCAACCCGCGAATACTTCGACACGATCCGCTACATCAGCAACCCCTCCAGCGGCAAGATGGGCTATGCGCTGGCGGCGGCGGCCGCCGCGCGCGGGCACGAGGTCACGCTCGTCAGCGGACCGGTGAGCCTCGCCCCGCCGGCCGGGGTACGGGTGGTTAATGTCGTCAGTGCCGCGGAAATGGCGGAGGCGGCCATCGCCGCCTGGGCCGAGCAGGATGCGGCGATCATGACGGCCGCCGTCTGCGATTACCGTCCCGCCACGCGACAGTCGAAGAAGATGAAGAAGGCCGACGCGGGATTGGTGCTCGAGCTCGTGCCGACCGAAGACATCGCCCGCAGTTTCGGCCGGTCCAAGCGCCCGGGGCAGATCCTGATCGGTTTCGCTTTGGAAGATCACGACGCCCGCGAGCACGCCGAATCGAAGCTCCATCGCAAGAACTGCAATGCGATCGTGCTGAACACCCCGGCCAGTGCCGGAAGCGACCTGGCCGAGGTCGAGGTCCTCGTCCGCGGCGGCGAGTGGACCCTTTGGCCGCGGGCGTCCAAAGAGCAGATCGCCGAACGCCTGATCCGCCTGGTCGAGGACCTGCTGCCGGCCCGTGGCTGAGCCCGGCCGATCATCGATCCGGTCGCGGACCCTGAACCCGGCGCCTTTGTCTTTCGAGCCCCGTCAGGGGCGACTGATAGTAGCCCCGCCTTTCAAGGTGGGGTCGGCTGGCCCCCCAACACCTTACGTAGTTGTCTTTGTCGTTGGAGTCCCCTCAGGGACGACTGAACTGTTCCCCCTGATGCTTTGGGCCTGCCGGTTGCCGCGGATCCTGTCACGCACCCGCCGCACGGTTCCCGGCCTTCCTCGACTTGCGTTCTATAATTAAGTCACGATCCTGGAAAGGCGGCACCGCGCGCAGCCGCTTCGCCGCCACCGAACGCGCAAGCACGGGTATGACAAGGAGAACCGTCATGGCACAGTCAGATCGAATCGTCCTCGTAGCGGGCGCCACCGGCAAGCAGGGCGGCGCGGTGGCCCGTCAGCTTCTCGAAAAAGGCTTCACCGTCCACGGAATGACCCGCGATCCGGACAAGCCCGCGGCCCGCGAACTGGCGAATCTCGGGATCCAGGTCGTTCCAGCCGACCTGGACGATCCGGCCTCGCTCGAGCGGGCCCTGGACGGCGTGTGGGGGGTCTTCTCTGTTCAGACCGCAAGCCAGGCCGGCGGCGTCGAGGCGGAGATTCGCCAAGGCAAACGGCTCGCTGAGATCGCCCACGACAAGGGCGTCCAGTGCTTCGTTTACACCTCGGTCGGCTCGGCCGACAAGGACACCGGCATCCCGCACTTCGAGAGCAAGTGGCAGATCGAGCAGACGGTCCGCGACCTGGACTTCCCTTACTCGACGATCCTGCGGCCGGTCTTTTTCATGGAGAACTTCCTGTCCCCCTGGGTGCTGCAGGGCGACGCGATCATCGTGCCGCTGGCGCCGACGACCGCCCTGCAGATGATCGCCGTCGATGACATCGGCCGGTTCGGGGCGATGACCTTCCAGTACCCTGACGAGATGAACCGCCGCGAGGTCGACCTGGCCGGCGACGAGGCGACCATGCCCCAGGCGGCGGCCATTCTCAGCGACGCCGTCGGCCGCCAGATCACCTTCTCACGGGCCCCCATCGAGCAGGTCCGCAGCCGTATGCCCGAGATGGCGATCATGTTCGAGTGGTTCGACCGCGTCGGCTACAGCGTCGACATCGACCAACTGGAGAGCGAGTACGACACCCACATGATCAAACTGCCCCAGTGGGCCCGGCAGGTCGCCGCCGCGCGGATGCAACGGTAGCAGGGGCGCGCTCCCGCTGTCATCCTGAACGAAGTGAAGGATCTCTGCCGAGCGGGCCACCCAACCATGGCACGCCGTCCAATAGAGATTCTTCGCCGCGCTCATCAGAATGGCGACCTCCGGGGGTGTTCCAGCAAGGAACGCATCGCTCATCCGCAGAATTCCATGGCCACATACAGTGTGGCCATGGCACCCGATCTACCGCTCCCTTACGGTCGCGGCTCTTTCTCATGTTTTTGGGAGCAGCACTCATCAGAGGGAGTCCATGGCCACGAACAGCATGGCCATGGCACCCAGAACGGCTCTTCAAGGCGGAGTGGGGCCGGGCCCTGCAGTGGTTGCAGGGCCCGGCTGCGTGGCGGTCAGTAGGTCGACCACTGGTTCTTGCCGCTGGGCACGGTGCTCTTGACTTCGTTGCTGCGGCGTTTGCTCAGGTCGGCGTCGAGCGCGTGGACCTGGTCCGCGGTGACGGAGGTCCCCTCGGCCTTTTGCTCTTTCATGCCGCGGGTGTCGTGGACGTGGTCGATCGGCCTGGCGACGTAGACCCAGCTTTCGCCGCTGCGCCAGGGACCCTGACCCTCGTTCCACGGTCCGCGTGCGTCGCGGCCGTCGGAGCTGTTGACGTAGGTGTGGGTGTAGCGCGGATCGCCCTGCAGGATTCCCGGCGGGAAGTTGGGCTGGATGTCGGCCAGGGCGGCGGTGAACTGCTGGAAGTGGGCGATCTCGCGGGTCATCAGGAAGTTGAGCGTGTCGCGGACCTCGGGATCGTCGGTGAACTTCAGGAGGTATTCGTAGACGATTTTGGCGCGGCTTTCGGCGGCGATGTTGCTGCGGAGGTCGACGGTCAGGTCGCCGTTGGCGTTGACGTAGGTGCCGGACCAGGGGTTGCCGCGGGCGTCGGTGACCATCGGCCCGCCGCCCGATTCGCACAGGTTGTGCGGGTTGTAGGAGGCGTGGTGGAACATCGTCTCCATCTCGCCCTTGGGGCTTTGCATGAACTTCATGATGGGTGTCTGCTCGGCGGCGTTTTTCAGTTCGGCGTTGACGCCGTTCATGAGCATGGTGATGGTCGCCCCGACGATCTCGAGATGGCTGAACTCCTCGGTGGCGATGTCCATGAGCATGTCATACTTGTCGGGGTAGGGCTGTTTGGCGGCGAACGACTGGACGAAATACTGCATGCCGGCCTTGAGTTCGCCGTTGGGGCCGCCGAACTGCTCGAGCAGGAGATTGGCGAAGGCGGGGTCGGGCCGAGAGACCTTCGCGTCGAATTCCAGTTCCTTGACGTGGTAGAACATGTTGGCCTCCATTTTCCCTGATCACGTGCCGCGGGCCGGCCGCGACGGCATTCGTCGCGGACTGCCGCGCCCGGGCTGAATCGGCGGCACGTTGCCACCGGGTCCACTGGCGGGGGTGCGCAGGCCGCGGGTGCCGCAGGCGGCGTCCCGAAGGGCTTGGCCGGTGCGGACGATGAAGCCACTGCGTTTTGGCGTGCATGGAAAAAAAACAATGAGCAACACGCGGAACGAAAGGAACAACCCCCGAATCGGCCGGCGGGCACGGATCCGGCCGACTTGCTACATTTCTAGGGCGGCTCCGTGGGGGTGTCAATTGGCGCGCGGAATCGGACACGGCTGGCCGATTTGCGGGGCGCGGGGGTGGGGGGCTTTCCCTGGCAGCAGGGAAGTTCGGGGGCGTTTTCCAGGGGTCTGCCCCCGAAGCGAACGCTTCCAACAGAATCAACGCTGACACTTTCTGGGGGGCGCATGCCTGTGCACGTCACCGGGGTCCGACCCCGTGGCGCGGGGGCCGGGGCGTTTGCCCCAAGGGGGTCAGACCCCGTCGGATCTTTCGGGTGCTGGTGCCGCCAAGCGAGTTGGATCGTGGAGGCGAATGCGGGCGTGCTGCCAGGGGGTCAGACCCCCAAGCGAGCCGCTCTGCCACTGGAATCAGGGTGTATCCAGGCGCGGGGGTGGGGGCTTTTCAGGTCGGATCGGGTCGGCTATTGTGCGGTCTTCGCGTCCGGAGGCGTTCTGCGGCGCGGGGTTGGCCGGAAGCACGGACGTGACAGGGAGTAGCGGATCGATGATGCTGGGTGCCGAGATCGTCATTATTCTTGCGGTGGTTGGCAGTGTTGCGGGCGTGCTGGGGGGGCTTCTCGGGATCGGCGGCAGCATCGTGATGATCCCGGCGATGTTGTTCATTTTCGGCGACCGGTTCGGGCCGGAGGGGATGCACCTGTTCCAGGCGGCGGCGATGATCGTCAACTTCTTCGTGGCCATTTCCAGTGCATACCGACATTACAAGGCCGGGGCGCTGTTTGCCCCGACGCTCAAGGGGATGATCCCGGCGGCGGCGGTCGGTTCGGTGGCGGGGGTGTTCCTGGCGAACCTGTTCACCGCGGGCGACACGATCTGGCTGGTGCGGATCTTCGGGGGCTTCATGCTGTACGTGATGGCGTACAACGTGTGGCGGATGATCCGCAAGCAGATGGGCAAGCCGGGACTCGATCGGACCCCGCCAGCGAGCCGGGCGGGCGGCTGGCGGGCGGGGCTGGTGGGCGTGCCGGTGGGCCTGGGCGGCGGCTTGCTGGGCATTGGCGGGGGCGTGGTGGCGGTGCCGCTGCAGCAGATGGCGATGAAGATGCCGCTGCAGCGGGCGATCGGCAACTCGTCGGCGACGATCGTGTTCGTGGCGCTGTTCGGGGCGATCGCCAAGAACGTGACGCTGGGCCAGCACGTCGGGGCGGGGGGCGATCCGTTCAGTGTGTGGCAGTCGCTGACGATCGCGGGGGTGCTGATCCCGACGGCGTTCGTGGGGGCGTATATCGGGGCGCACCTGACGCATACGATGCCGCTGGGGGCGCTGCGGGTGGCGTTCGCGGGGCTGATGCTGTATGCCGGGCTGCGGCTGGTGATGCGGCAGGCGCCCGTCGAGCCCGAGCCGAGCGTGGCGCGGGCGGAGGCAGGGGTGGTGTCGGTGGAGCATTCGCGAGTTGACGAAGGTGGACGAGGGGCCTGGGCGGCCATACATGTGGATGAGGTCGGCCGTGGGGATGACTGGCAGATGGGGCATGACATTTGACTGGAGGCGGCTGGATGAGGGCGCGGATTAACATTCCCAAAGACGAGATCGCTGCGTTCTGCAGGCAACACCACATCCGGCGTCTGGCGCTGTTCGGCTCGATGCTGCGAGAGGATTTCGGGCCTGACAGCGATATTGACGTCCTGGTCGAATTCGAGCCGGGTCATGTTCCGGGGTTGTTCGGGATGGCCCGGCTGGAGCGAGAGCTGTCCGCGCTTTTCGGTGGCCGCAAGGTGGACCTTCGCACGCCGGAGGATCTGAGCCGGTATTTCCGTGAGAGCGTGCTGGCCGAGGCGGAGGTCCAGTATGCAGCGTGAAGTCGACTACGCCGAGGCAATCCGGACGAAGTACCCGGAGCAGGTGGTCGTCGCGATCGCCAGGGACGCCGAGGGCAAGTACAACCCGATCACGCTGGGATGGGCGATGGTCGCCTCGGGCGAGCCGCCGATGATGGCGGTGTCGATCGGCAAGACACGGTGGTCGGCCGGGGCGATGCGGCAGGCCCGCGAGTTCGTGATCGCCTTTCCCTCCGAGGCCCAGCAGGACGAGGTGATGCTCTACGGCACGCGGAGCGGGCGGGACGAGGACAAACTCGCTGCGGCGGGGGCGAGGACGACTGCGGCCGGGTCGATCGACTGCGTGCTGCTGGCCGATGCGGTGGCGAACTTCGAGTGCCGGCTGGTCGGCGAGATGGACGCGGGCGACCACATCATTTTTTTGGGGCAGGTGGTGCGGGCGCACCGCAACGATGCGGACATGAGGCGGTTGTACACGGTCGGGCCGGGCTACCGGATGCGGGGGCTGGGGCAGGGGTGAGGCCGGCGGTGGTCTTTCCGACGTGCGGAGGTGCGGGGGAAATCGCGGCGGCCGGGTAAAGATCGGCCGGTGCGGTGCCGATAAGAGGGGCAGGCACAGGCCGATGGACAGGGATGTCCGGAGTTCGCAGGAGGCGAGCGGCGGTGGCTGATCTTCCCGCTTTGCTTGCCGGCGGTTCTGCCGGGGTTTCTTCCCTTTTCATACGGTTCGAAATCGATGCTGGAAGGGGCCGGCGAGCCGACCACGCAATCAGACGGCGGCCTCCTCACTCTGACATCGGGCGCTGACCACGCATCAGCGCCCGATATTTTTTGCGCGTGATCTCCATGCGAAGCAGCAGGTGGACCTCGCCGGTTTTGGGGTGGCGCCAGCGCTCCGGGCCGACGTCGGTCATGCCGACGGCCTCGTAGCAGTGGATGGCGGGCCAGTTGTCCGGAAAGACGATCAGGCAGACGCTGGCGGCGCCGAACTCCTCGAAGGCGATCTCGAGCAGGCCCTGGACCAGTCGCCGGCCGAGCCCGAGGTGGCGGTGCGACGGATCGATCAGGATGTGTCCCAGCCACATCTGGCTCTCGGAGTAGGGCATGGTGTTGATCTCGCCGTAGCCGACGGGCTGGCTCTCGCCGTCGAGCCAGCCGAGGAACGGATGAACGCCCTTTTTGTGCCACTCGCGGATGCGGGCGGCCGTCAGGGGCGGGTCGGTGGCCGGCGCAAGGCGGTGGAGCTCCTGGGGCGAAGGGACCCAGGAGGCAACCAGTGAGGCGTACAGGGGGTCGAACTGGCGAAGCCGCACTGTCAGGGGCTGAATGGTCATGATGGCAAGCCCGTCCCGTCAAGATCGCCCCGACGCCGTGCCCGACCCGGCGTCTACCGGTATTATAAGCCCGGGCGGCGGGTGGGGCGAAGGGGGGGGCGTGACAATGTGCCAACGTGAAAACATGACAATGTGACAACATGGCAACGTGGCAACGTGATACGGCGGCGGGAGCATGAAGGCGGACAGGGTGACACGGTGACACGGTGACAAGCCCCGCTATGTCGCTTCGCGACCGTACGAAGGGTAGTAAGTCACGAAGCGGATGGGCCGCAGATGGTTGCGTTGGAAAGCTCCTCGTGACTTACTTGGAAGGTGAGGGGGTGGTCCGGCGTCGGCGCACGATGGGTGGGCCGGGGCAAGCAGTGTCGAACGGCGGGAGTCGTGGAGTACGCTGCCCGCTTGCGGGCAGGCTAAATGGGGACGCATCGGGGGCGTGACAATGTGACAGCGTGACGATGTGATGGCCTGACCAGGGGCGGGCGTCGGGCTGGATCGCGAGGACAGTGTCGTGGCTGGGACGGATCCTTTTGCCGCCGATGGGGTGGCGACAACTGGGGACAGGCGGGGAGGCGAACTGGCGCTGCGGTATCTGCGCGGGTATCCGCTGCGGACGTACCGGGTGGCGGCTGGGGGGCGGGTGCTGGTGGTCAGCGGGCCTCGCCGGCCGGAGGAGCTGCTGGCCGAGCCGCGGGTCGAGGAGCGGTTCGACGCAGATGACTACATGCCGTACTGGTCGGACCTGTGGCCGGCGTCGGCGCAGCTGGCGGACTACCTGCTGAGCGAGCGGATCGTGCCGGTCGGCGGGGCGGGCGTGGCGGTGGAGCTGGGGTGCGGGCTGGGGCTGGGGGGCATCGCGGCCGGGCTGCTGGGTTGGCGGGTGGTGCTGACGGATTACGACCTCGACGGGTTGGCGCACGCGCGGGCCAACGCGATGGACAACGGGCTGAGAGAAGTCCAGACGCGGCTGGTGGACTGGCGCCGGCCGCCGGCGGATCTGCGGGCGGACCTGGTGGTGGCGGCGGACGTGCTGTACGAGACGAGCAACCACAGGCATCTGCTGGGGTGCGTGGGCTCGATCCTGACGGGGCCGGGGATGGCGATCATCGCCGACCCGCGGCGCGACGGGGCACAGGGTTTCGGCGAGGCGGCGCGGGCGGCGGGGTTTGACGTGTCGGTCGGGTCGTGGGACCGGCGGCCGGGCGCGGGCGGGGTGGTGAGAGTGGATCTGTATTTGTTGAGGAAAAGAAGTTGTCAGTAGTCAGTTTACTGACTACTGACTACTGCCAACTGAAAAGGAATCGGTCGTGGCTTCGGGAATCCCTTCATTTGCGGCGATGGACAGCGGGCATCTGGGGTCGGGGTGGTTGTTTGAGGGGCAGGCGGGGGAGGACCCGTGGCGGCTCGTGTCGACCGCGATCGCCGATCCGAACTATCGCGATGCGCTGATCGGCAGCGGCTGGATGGGGCTGCGGGTGCCGCCCGAGGGCGAGGGCAGCGTCTACGGGCCGCACGACGAGCCGGACTGCTTCATCCACGGGCTGTGGGGCAGCAACGGGCTGCTGCCGGCGCCGCGGATGACGGGGCTGCGGTACAACGACGGGGTCGCCGACTGTGTCCGCGATGTCGGGCGGCATGCCGACTATCGGCAGACACTGGACATGGAGACGGCCACGCTGACGACCCGCCACACGTGGGACAGCGGCGGGCGGGTCACCCGCATCGA
>JAWLBS010000087.1:0-15780 GCA_041687575.1 Phycisphaerae bacterium
TCGGCGGTTGCCGGGGTGGTCGCCCGGGCGGTGCGGTTCGAGGTGCTGCAGGTGCAGGCGCCGCTGGGGGCGTTCAGCGGGTCGCAGAAGATCTGGGAACATCTGGACGACCGGGCGGTGGGGATTGACAAACAGATGCTTTTGCAGCGCAATGGGTTGCGGATCGGGCTCGGTGCCCCTGAGTCGTGGCCGCCGGTGCACGCGATTCTGGAGACGGTCGAGCGCCGGATCGTTCGCCAGTTGCCGCCGAGCATGCCCAACAGCGTGTCGGTGTCGCTCCAGGTCAATGCCGCCCCGCGTGACCAGACGGTGTTTTTCTACCGCGGCAACGGGACACTCTCGGGCGGTTCGTTCCCTGTGGCGACGGATGTTTTCCGGATCAACTGGGAGTTCAACAACGACAATCTTGAGCAGGTGGTGGTGTATGTGACGCCGGAGGTGCGGCAGGAGCAGAGCGGGGTGGCGTTCAAGCCGACTCCGCTGGGGGTGGCGCCTGTACCGATCCACGAAGGTAAAGTATTTACGGAGCTGGCGACCAGGTTGGTCGTCGCCCCGGGCGGGTATATCGTTTTGGGGCCGGGCGCGGACGTGACCCGCGTCGGCCTGCTCGGCCGGGAGTTCCTGGTGAATCGGATCGACGGAGACTTGTACGAGACGATCCTGGTGATCGTGCCGCGGGTGCTGGACCTCACCACCCGGTCGGGCACGGAGGAGACGGCGGCGGCTCCAACGGAATGACAGCGGAATCGTTCGACATTCACATGCTTCGCGAGAGCCTCGAGGACGCGGCCGTGGCGGTGCTGCTGATCGACCGCGACCTGCGGTTGGCCCTGGCCAATCGGGCGGCGCGGGACCTGTTCGGCCTGGACGAGCAGGGTTGGCAGGGCCGCAGCAGCCTGGACCTGGCGCCGCCGGGCCGGCGGGACCTGTTCCAGCGCCTCCTGCGGCATGTCCTTTCGTGCGACCACGAGCACAAACTGTTCCTGAACCTGCGGCCGCCGAATCAGCCCGCAATGCGGGCGATGATCCATTTGAAGCCGCTGCACGAGGCCAGCGGCGAGCCGTCGGGCGTGGCGGCGTGGATTCTGCAGGCCGACCATCGCGACGCGCTGGACCGGGAGCTGCTGCGGTCGGTGGAGATGACGGCGCTGCGGGAGCTGGCCGGGGCGATGGCGCATCACTTCAGTAACCTGCTGGGGGGGATGCTGACGAGCATCGATTTCGCGCTGGTCAGCAACGACTCGACCGTGCACCGGCGGGCGCTGGAGCGGATCGGGGCGTCGACCGGTCGGGCGAGCGAGCTGATCCGGCAGCTGCAGGTCTTCGCCCGGGCGCAGCGCAAGGACACGGACCTGGCGGACCTGACCGAGGTGGTGCTGTTTTTCTGCGAGGCGCACGAGCCGGACCTGGCCGAGCAGAAGATCCGGCTGGAGCTGGACCTCAGCCCGGTCGAGGTGTATGCGGTGCCGCGCCAGTCGATGCTGGAGGTACTCAACCGTCTGGCGACCAACGCCCGCGAGGCGATGCGCGAAGGGGGCGTGCTGCGGATCACGCTGCGGCAGACCGACCGGGAGATGATCCTGCGCTTCCGCGATTCGGGGCCGGGCATCCCGCCGGAGCTGATGGACCGGATCTTCGAGCCGTTCTTTACGACCAAGGGGGAACTGGCCGGCGGGGGCGGGCGCAATCCGGGGCTGGGCCTGGCGGTGGTACACGGGCTGATCAGCGACATGGGGGGGACGATCTCGGCGCAGTCGACGCCGGGGCAGGGTGCGGTCTTTGAGGTCCGCCTGCCGCGGCGCAAGATGGCCGAGGCGGCACCGATGGACCCGGACCTGGAGCGCGAGGTCACCGCCAGCCTGGAAGACCTGCTGGGCGGGGATGAGGATCTGTAAGAAGCCTGCCGCGGGCCGGCCGAGGGTCTGATCCCTGGGGCAAACGCTGCGAGGGGTACCCCGATCCTGCCTCAACGAGCCGCGACCGTGAGGGAGCGGTAAACCCCGCCGCGCCGCTCGATCGAACCCCACGGGGTCAGACCCCATATGCGTGCACAGGTATCCAGGCCGCCACGAGATCACGGCGTTGATTCCGCTGGGAAACGTGCGACTCGGGGTCAGACCCCTGGAAAACGCCAGCGCCTGGTGGGGGTCTGACCCCGTGCAGCACGCCCGCGCCCGAATCCCCGCCTCCGATTCCCGTGGCCGCACCAATACCTGAAAGAATCAACCGGGGTCTGACCCCCTGGGGCAAACGCCGCGTTGGGTTCGGTCCCGCTTCAACGAGCCGCGACCGTGAGGGAGCGGTAAACCCCGCCGTGCCGTTCGATCGAACCCCACGGGGTCAGACCCCATATGCGTGCACAGGCATCCAGGCCCCCACGAGATCACGGCATTGATTCCGCTGGGAAACGTGCGACTCGGGGTCAGACCCTTGGGAAAGCGCTCGATTTCTGCCGGCCGGGCTTGTCCGCGTGGATGTCGCGTCATAGCGTAATGTAGTGCCCGGCTGCGGGGGGCTCGCTGCGGGCCGGTCGGGGGCTGGCATTTCATTCGATTCCTTTCATCAGAGACAATATGCGCCGGCCGTGGCGCGGCTGCACAGATCAGAAGGGGAGATTGCCATGGCAGAGAAACGCCGTGCGTTGGTCGGGGGGCTGGCGGTTGCCGCTATCGTCTCGGCGATGTGGGTCCCGATCGCGGAAGCCGCCCGGCTTCACGTGTGCCCGAAGCTGGGTGGCCTGCAGCAGGCCGTGGACGCGGCGGTCGACGGCGACGAGGTGGTGCTCGAGCCGGGGGTCTACAACGGGGGTATCGTCGTCGGTAACAAGGCGATCACGATCCGCAGCATCAGCCCCGACAACCCGGCCGTGGTGGCCGATACGGTGATCCGCTGCAACGGCACGTCAGCTGGTCCGGGGCGGGGCTTCACCTTCCGCGACGGCCAGGGCGCGGACACGGTGCTGGAAGGCCTGACGATCCAGGGCGGATACGGGCCGCAGGAGGTGTTCGAGGGCGACCCGTACAGCGCGGGCGGGGGGGTGTACATCGAGGGGGCCGGCCCGACGATCCGCAACTGCGTGTTCGACGGGTGCGGGGCCGGCGACTGGGGCGGGGGGATCTACTGCTATGCGGCCAGCCCGGTGATCGTCGGCTGCACGTTTCGGGACTGCTACGTGGACAACGGCGTGGGCGGCGGGCTCTACGCCAACGCGAGCACGGTCGTGCTGGAGCGGTGCCGCTTCGAGGGCAACGCGGCGGGATACGGCGCAGCGATCTACGCGATGAACGGCCGGCTGACGGTGAGCAACGGCGTGTTCATGTCCAATGCGGCGGCTGCCAACGGGGGCGTGCTGCGCGCCAACAGCACGACCGGCTGCGTGGTGGAGATGTTCAACAGCCTGCTGGTCGGCAACACGGCCGGCGGACAGGGCGGGGTGCTTTGCGGCAGGGGGGCGGAGGCCTCGTTGACCGGGTGCACGCTGAGCGACAACAGCGCCGGCAGCACGGGCGGCGCCCTGTACGGCGATTCGGGGACGGATTTGACCGTGACCAACACGATCCTCTCGAGCAACAGCGCACCGAGTGGCCGGGCAGCGACGATCCGGGACGGTTCGATCCTGGCGATCTCGTACAGCCTCGTGGGGGGTGGGCAGAACAGCATGCTGGTCGAGAGCGGGTCCGACTTGCAGTGGGGCGAGGGGATGTTAACGGGCAGTCCGGGCTTCGTGGACCCGTTGGGCCCCGACGGCAATAGCTACACCGTCGAGGACAATGACTATCACCTGTCGGCGGACCCGCCGTCGATCTGCATCGATGCGGGATACGATGGCGGGGACTACCAGGGGCAGGTCGATATCGACGGCGAGGCGAGGGAGCAGCTCGTACGTGTCGATATCGGGGCCGACGAGGCGGGACGGGCGCTTCGGGTGCGGAACCTTCGGACCGCGGCGCGATACCGGACGATTCAGGAAGCGATCGACGCGGCCGGTCCCGGCGACGAGATCGTGCTGGACCCGGCCAGGTACTACGGGTTCGGCAACCGCGACATCGACTTTCGCGGCAAGGCGATCACGGTGCGGGGCGAAGACCCGCTGGATGCGGACGTGGTGGCGGCGACGGTGATCGACTGCCAGGGCAGCAAGGCGGACCGGCGGCGGGGGTTCCTGTTCACCGGCGGCGAGGGGCGGGACTCGGTGCTGGCGGGGGTGACGATCGTCAACGGCTATGCGGCCGGCGGGGTGCTCAGTGGTAAGACGGCCTGGATGGGCGGGGCTGTGTACTGCGTGGGGACGAGCCCGACGATCCGCAACTGCGTGATCCGGGCAAACACGGCCAGCGGGGTGGCGGATCAGTCCGGCTGGGGCGGCGGGATCTTCAGCATCAACGGCAGCCCGCTGATCGAGGATTGCGTGATCGCGGCGAACCGGGCGAATGGGTTCAAGGACATGTCCTCATTTCTTGAAAGCGATGATGGATACGGTGGCGGGATCTGCTGCCTGGGCGGTGAGCCGGAGATCCGCGGGTGCATGCTGCAGCGCAATACGGCCGAGGGCGGGTACACGGCGTCGGGCCGCCCGCCGGGCAATGCCTTCGGTGGAGGGATTTACTGTACGGGCAAGGTACAGATCGAGCGGTGCGAGCTGATCGATAACACGGTGGCGCACCGCTATCGCGCGGCGTACAGTGAGGGGGGCGCGATCTATTCCGCGACCGAAGCCTCGATTCTCGACTGCCGGATCATCGGCAACGATGCGGTGAACGACTGGAGCAACCACACGCCGGACGGTGGCGGGATCTGGTGTTCGGGCACGACGGTCATCCGGGGGTGCGAGATACGGGCGAATTACACCGCGTGGGGCAACAACTCTCCGGGAGGCGGCAGCGGGATCTACTGTTCGGGGGATACGCTGGTGCGCGAGTGCCTGATCGTGGACAACGAGGCGAAGGAGATGGGCGGGGGAATCTACGGACGCGATGACTTCCGCGTGGAGAACTGCTTGGTGGCAGGCAATACGGCCCGGGCCTATGAGACAGGTTTGGGTGGGGGCGGGATCTACTGTGATGGGAATGGGGTGATCCGCGGCTGTCTGATCGCAGGGAATCACAGCTTCTATGGAGGAGGCGTTCTGTCGTACAGCTATGGGGTCGGGACTGTGGATATGATGGGATGCACGATCGCGGGCAATACGGCCTGGCGCGGCGGCGGGATCATGACGTCCGGAACGATTGTGAACTGCATACTCTGGGCAAATGCGGCGACCGATGGCCCTCAGATCAGCGCAGGATCTTCGCTGGAGGTGAACCACTGCGACGTCCAGGGCGGCCTGGCTGAAGTGGGCGGCAATCCCGTCTGGGGTCCGGGCAACTTCAACGCCGATCCGTTGTTCGTCGATCCGGCCGGGGCGGACGGCGACCCGCTGACCTGGCAGGACAACAACTACCACCTGATGCGGATCTCGCCGTGCCGGGACCTGGGCGATGATGCCGCGGCCGTCGCGTTTGCGGATGTGACGACTTCCAACGGGACGATGGATTCGCTGGTTGTCGCCGATGCGGAATTGTACATGGTCGGTGATTACATCCGGTACGGTGGGGATTCCGCCTGGCGAACCGTGCAGGGCATCGACCCGGTCGGCAATACGGTGACGTTCAGCCCGGCGCTGCCCGAGGCCTCGCAGGTGGGGGTGACCGTGCGGAACTACGGGGCGGGCGACCTGGACGGCCGGCCGCGGATACAGGGGCCGCGGGTGGACATCGGTGCGTATGAGGTCACCGTCAGCGAGGGCGATTTCAACGGCGACGGCCTCGTCAACGCGATCGACCTGCTGATGCTGGCGCGGGCGTTCAACAGCCGACAGCCGGACCCGGCGTACAACCTGTGGGTCGATGCCAACTACGACGGCGTGATCGATGCGATCGACCTGCTCGCACTGGCCCGCGACTGGCAGCAGCCCTGACCGGATGACAGGGGCGGTTTGCACGGCTCGAAAGCGCCAGGCTCTTGGCGCCCTTGGTCATCCGATCGCACTGGCGCGGTTGGCGCGGCCGGCCTTGGTATCTGGATATCACATGGTAAAATACGGGCTTACCCCGATTTTCCGGGGTTTTGCGGCAGGGCATTGAACCGATCGGTCCTGGATCAATAATGATAAGTGTGCGGATCGTGGTTTCTCGACAGGGAATGAGATGTTGTCCCGTCTGGTGCTCAACCCATCTGCACGGATGGTCTTATCTGATTGCTGTAATATGTAGTTACCGGCGACAGGCGGCGCCTGGGTCGGTGGGAGGTTCTCGCCATGTCCTTGCAGATTCCTGCCTTGAGGTGGATGTCCGTGGTGGTGCTGGCGGTGTGCGTGTGCTCGATGCCGGCACAAGGGGCCGAACTGGCCGTTCCGGCCGACTATCCGACGATTCAGGCCGCGGTCGATGCGGCTGTCGATGGCGATGAGGTGGTGCTCAGTCCGGGCATCTGGACCGGGCCGGGCAACCGCGATGTCGATCTGGGCGGCAAGGACGTGCTCGTGCGGAGCACCGACCCGGCCGATCCGGCGATCGTGGCGGCAACGGTGGTGGACTGCCAGGGGAGCGCGGCCGAACCGCGCGCGGCGTTTACATTAAACGGCTACGGCTATTCGGCGGTCGGCGGACTGGCGGGGCTGACGATCACTGGCGCGGTTTCCGAGCACGGGGCGGTGATCTGTGCGGTCGACAGCGTGGTGACGATCCGCGACTGCGTGATCACCGGCAACGCCGGCAGCGGCATCTACGTCGACTGGTACAGCCAGCCGACGATCGTGAATTGCCGGATCGAGGGCAACACCGCGACAGGCAATGGCGGGGGGATCAACCTGGCCTACGAGGCGATCGCGACGATCGAGCGGTGCGTCATCCGCGGCAACAGCGCCCAGGCCGGCGGGGGGATCTACTGCTACGAGGGCTGGCCGGACGTGATCTCGTGCGTGATCAGCGACAACTACGCGCAGATGGGTGGGGGCATCTGGTGGGAGGACAGCGTGCTGGTGCTGACCAACTGCACGGTCTACGGCAACAGCGGCCAGATCGGCGGCGGGCTTTACGGCTTGTCGGACAACTACTACGACACGTGCGACATCCGCAACAGCATCCTCTGGGCCAACCAGGCGGGCGTCGGCCCGCAGGTGGCACTGGAGATACCGGGGTTCTACCTGCACGGCGACACCCTGCAGATCGGCTATTCGGCGGTACAGGGCGGCCGCGACGGGATCGCGGTGACGGACGGCTGGACGCTCGAATGGCAGCGGGGCAACCTCGCCAGCGGGCCGGTCTTCGTCGATGCCGATGGACCCGACGGCGACCCGGCGACGTGGCTGGACAACGACTACCGCCTGGCGGCCGGTTCGCCGGGAATCGATGCCGGCGACCCGGTGGGGGATTATGAGGGACGGTTCGATGTGGCCGGCGAGCCCCGGGTGTGGGGGACGCTGGTGGACCTTGGCGCGTACGAGGCGGCCGATCTCACCCAGGTGGCGATGCTCGGCGACGTGAACGGCGACGGCCGGATCGATGTGCTGGACCTGTCGCTGATGGCGACGACGTTCAGCCTGGCGAAGGGTGAGCCGGGTTACAATGCGGCGTGCGATCTGAATGCGGATGACATGGTGGACGTGATCGACCTGCTCATGCTGGCGCAGAACTTCGGCCGGTAGGCATGACGGATCTCTCCAGGTGGATTGCGGGCGTGGCCCCGGGGACAGCGGTCCTGCGGGGCCGCCCGCGTTTTGGGGGCAGACACCAGGGGCATCCGATGGCATCGCGGAAGGATGGGACGCTTTCTCGCCGTCATCCTGAACGCCGTGGTTGTCATCCTGAGCAACGCGAAGGATCTCTGCCGAGCGGGCTGCTCAATCCTGGGCGCCTCGTCCAGTAGAGATTCCTCGCTGCGCTCGGAATGACAACTTTGGGGCGTGACTCGGGATGAAGCACGCCGCTCATCCGAGGAATTCCATGGCCGCAACCCGGCTTCGCCAAACGACGGCTACGCCGTGGCAAGCAGCGCGGCCATGGCGCCCGGCATGCGGGGCTCCATATAGTGATCATGAGTTCCTGATCCTTCATCGGCAGATGCGCTGCAGACAGGGCACCAAGGGCATGGAATGCGACCGCCGCGCTTTGCTTTTCGGGCGCAGGTCGCTATCGTTTACGGGTTTGCGATAGAGAGAGGGTGATCGATGGCCATACGGGACGAACCGGTACTGATCTTCGATGGGGCGTGCGGCAGCAATATCCAGCAACTGGATCTGCCGGCGTCGGCGTGGGGAACGTATGAGGGCTGCAACGAGTGGCTGAACCTCTCGGCGCCGGAGGCGATCGTCGGGCTGCACCGGTCGTTCCTCGAGGCCGGCGCGATGGTCATCGAGACGAACACGTTCGGCGCCAGCAGCATCGTTCTGGCCGAGTACGACCTGCAGGACAAGGTCGAGTCGATCAACCGGGCGGCCGTGGAAAACGCCCGCCGGGCGATCGCCGAGGTCGGTGGGCGTCCGCGCTACGTGGCGGGTTCGGTGGGACCGACGACGAAGATGCCGTCGCTGGGGCATATCGACTTCGAGGCGATGTCCAAGGCGTACGCCGGGCAGATCCGTGCGCTTCTCGAGGCGGGCGTCGACCTGCTGGTCTTCGAAACGTGCCAAGACCTGCTGCAGGTCAAGATCGCCCTGGTGACCTGTCGCGAGGTGTTCGAGCAGATCGGCCGCGAGGTGCCGGTGGTCGTCTCGCTGACGATCGAGACGACCGGCACGATGCTGGCCGGCTCGGATATCGGGGCAGCCGCGGCGGCGATCGAGCCTTTCAACGTCTTCGCGCTCGGCCTGAACTGTGCGACGGGTCCCGAGAAGATGAAGTCGCACATCCGGTACTTGAGCCACAACTGGCCCGGCCGGATCTCGACCATCCCCAACGCAGGGATCCCGCAGATCGTCCAGGGGCAAACGGTCTACCCGCTGAGCCCGGCGGATTACGCGGCGCAGATGAAGGCGTTCGTGACCGAGGACGGTGTGAGTGTCGTCGGCGGTTGCTGCGGCACGACGCCGGCGCACATCCGGGAGCTGGTCGCGGCACTGGAAGGCGTGGCGCCCGCCGAGCGCGACCCGCAGTGGAAGCCGAGCATCTCCAGCGTCTACCAGGCGGTTGAGATCGCGCAGGACATCCCGCCGCTGCTGGTGGGAGAGCGGGCCAACGCCAACGGCTCGAAGAAGTTCCGCGAGGCCCTGCTGGCTGACGACTACCAGGAGGCGCTCAAGATCGGCCTGGAGCAGCAAAGCGGCGGCGCGCACGCCGTCGATCTGTGTACCGCGTATGCCGGCCGGGACGAGAAGGCCGACATGTCGGAGATGATCCGCCTGTTCGCCGAGAGCGTGCGGCTGCCGGTGATCATCGATTCGACGATCCCGGCCGTGGTGGAGGCATCGCTGCGGATCCACCCGGGGCGGTGCATCATCAACTCGATCAACCTGGAAGACGGCGGAGAGAACCTCGCCAAGCTGTGCCGCCTCGCCCGCAAGTACGGGGCGGGTTGCGTGGCGCTGACGATCAACGCCAAGGGCATGGCGATGACCGTCGAGGACAAGGTCGAAACAGCCCGGGCGATTTACGACCTGGCGGTCGGCGAGCACGGGTTGCGGCCGGGGGACCTTTTGTTCGATGCGCTTACGTTCACGATCGGGGCGGGCGACGAGACGCTCAAGGCCGCCGGCGCCGACACGATCGAGGCGATCCGGCGGATCAAGGCGGAGATGCCGGGGGTGTTCACGCTGCTGGGCGTGAGCAACATCTCGTTCGGGCTGATGCGCCGGGGGCGGCACGTGCTCAACAGCGTCTTTCTGCACGAGGCGGTCGAGGCGGGGCTCGACGCGGCGATCGTCGATGCCGCCAAGGTGATGCCGCTGGCGCGGATCGACCAGGCCGACCGCGAGATCTGCCTGGACCTGATCTACAACCGCGCCAAACCCGACAGCGAAAAGGGCCCGCTGACCCTGTTCATCGAGCACTTTTCCGCCGAGACGGGCGCAGAGGAGACCTCGCAGGAGGAGCAGGCGGCCAAACCGGTAGAACAGCAGCTCGCGGACAAGGTGGTGGCCGGTGACAAGGAGGGGCTGGGCGACCTGCTGGCGATCCTGCTGGAACGTCGCAAGGCGACCGGGATCATCAACGACATTCTCGTGCCCGCGATGCGGCACGTGGGCGATCTGTTCGGCCGCGGCGAGATGCTCCTGCCGTTCGTGCTGCAGTCGGCGGAGGTGATGAAGCGGAGCGTCGGCATCCTCGAGCCGCACATGGACCGGATCGAGGGCGACAGCAGCGTGAAGGTCCTGCTGGCGACCGTCCAGGGCGACGTGCACGACATCGGCAAGAACCTGGTGGACATCATCCTGTCCAACAACGGCTACAAGGTGTTCAACATCGGGATCAAGGTGCCGGCCGAGATGATCATCGAGAAGGCCCGCGAGCACGAGGTGGACGTGATCGGGCTGTCGGGGCTGCTGGTCAAATCGGCGATCGTCATGCAGGAGAACATGCCGCAGTTCCGCCAGGCGGGGCTGACCCAGCCGATTCTGCTGGGCGGGGCGGCGCTGACGCCGAAATTCGTCGCCGAGTCGTGCGTACCCGGCTACGACGCGCCGGTGGTCTACTGCCGGGACGCGTTCGCGGGGCTCAAGGCGCTGCGGGACTTCGAGGACGGGCGGCTGAAAGCGACCACCTGGACGGCTTCGACCGCCGGTCCGGCGATGAAGCCGGGCCGCAAGGAGGCGGAGGTCTCGCGGGACAACCCGGTGCCCGCCCCGCCGTTTGTCGGGATGAAGCACGTGACCGGCATCGACCCTGCGAAGGTATTCCCGTACGTCAACGACCAGGCCCTGTTCCGCGGGCGGTGGGGGTATCGCCGGGCGAAGATGTCGGCCGAGGAGTACAACGACCTGATCGAGACGAAGGTCCGGCCGATGTACGAGGACCTGAAGCGCCGCAGCGTGGACGAGGGTCTGATCCAGCCGAAGGCAGCCTACGGGTACTTCCGCTGCCACAGCGACGGCGACATCCTGGTGGTCGAGCACGAAGGGCGGGAACACTGCTTCCCGTTCCCGCGGCAGGGCCAGCCGCCGCACCTGTGCATCGCCGACTACTTCAAGTCGGCCGAAGAGGGCGGCGACGTCGTCGGGTTCTTCGTGGTCTCGATCGGCGAGCGGGTCAGCGAGATGACGAAGAAGCTCTTCGAGAGCGACGCCTACCACGACTACATGATCCTGCACGCGTTCAGCGTGGAGGTGACCGATGCCCTGGCCGAGTACTGGCACGAGGTGATGCGGGAGGAGCTCGGCATCGGCGAGAAGCGCCCGGCCGACCTGGGCGGCTACGTCGTGCAGGACTACCAGGGCAGCCGGTACGGCTTCGGCTATCCGGCATGCCCTGACCTGGAAGCCCACCGGCCGGTGTTCGAGTTGCTCAAGCCCGAGCAGATCGGCGTGACCCTGACCGAGAACATGGAGATGGTGCCAGAGCAGAGTACGTCGGCGCTGGTTGCGCACCATCCGCAGGCGAAGTACTTTGCGGTATAGGGGTCAGGGGTCAGGGGTCAGGGGTTAGGAAGAAGAGGACGGGGGCTGGGCAGGGCATTGAAGACAGGCGGATACGATGAGCGACTTGCGATGGTATCGGGATCTGGTCGCCTGGCAGAAGAGCATGGCCGTCGCAAAGCGGGTGTACGAGCTGACTCGGGGTTTTCCGCGAGAAGAAGTCTACGGGATGACGTCCCAGATACGGCGAGCGGCCGTGTCTGTCCCGGCCAACATAGCCGAGGGACACGCGAGGCAGACTAGGGGCGAATTCCGCCAGTTTGTCGGCATCGCACGCGGGTCGCTTGCCGAGCTCGAAACGATGCTGTTACTCGCGAAGGATCTGGAGTACAGTGATGCGTATGCCATCGATCTGTTATTGGAGGCTTGCCTGGAGGTCGGGCGGCTGCTCAATGGGTTGCTGCGGTCACTCAGGCGGACATAGCGTACAGTTTCCAGGTGGTTGTTTTCCTGACCCCTGACCCCTGACCCCTGATCCCTATGGAGAAAGGCAGTTCCGTGGCGAAACGATATATCTGCACCCAATGCGGCTACGTCTACGACCCTCAGGCCGGCGATCCGATGAACAACATCCCGCCGGGCACGCCGTTCGAGGATCTGCCGGCGGAGTGGGTGTGTCCGATGTGCTATGCCGACCGGACGCTGTTCGACGAGTTGGACTGATGGGACTGTTGAAAATGGCGTTTGTCGCCCGGGTGCGAGAGACGCTGCCCGCAAGCGGGCAGGCTAAATGAAGGCGGGAATCGGCGGAGTCGTTTTCTGTGCCGGGCTCAACAGTGCCGATGGACGAGACTGACATGCCAGACATCCTGGAACGAATGCGGCAGGCGCCCGTGGTCTTCGATGGCGCCATGGGGACGATGATCTATCAGCGGGGCGTGTTTATCAACACGTGCTACGACGAGCTCGTGCTGACCAACCCGCAGCTGATCGGGCAGATCCACGGCGAGTACGTCGAGGCCGGCGCCGACGCGATCGAGACCAACACCTTCGGCGCCAACCGGATCAAGCTGCGGGCCTACGGACTTGGCGAGAAGGTCGAGCAGATCAACCGCCAGGCGGTCACGATCGCCCGCGAGGCAGCCGGCAAGGACGTCTGCGTGGTCGGTTCCGTCGGGCCGTGCTCTCGGCCGGACCAGGTGTTCACCCGCGACACGGTCGAGGAGGTCGAAGCGGCGTTTGCCGAGCAGATCGCGGCGCTGGTGGCAGCTGGCGTGGACGCGGTATTGCTCGAGACCTTCTCCAACGCCGACGAACTGACGCTGGCGGCGCGGGTTGCCCGGGCGGCTGGAACGGTGGTGATCGCCAGCTTCGCCGTCAGCCAGGAGGGCATCACGGCCGTCGGCACGCCGGTCGAGGGGATGGTCGATACGCTGCAGGCTGAGCCGGCGGTCGATGCGGTGGGGCTGAACTGCGCGGTCGGGCCGGCCGGCGCGTTCGATGCGCTGCAGCGGGTGTTGCCGCTGACGACCAAGCCGGTGGTGGTCATGCCGAACGCGGGCTTTCCCAAGGAGGTCGGCGGGCGGATGCTGTACCTGACGAGCCCGGAGTATTTCACCAGTTACGCCAAGCGGTTCATCACGATGGGCGTGCGGGGGGTGGGCGGCTGCTGCGGCACGACGCCGGCGCACATCCGCGAGACGGCCAGGGCGGTCAAGAGCCTCAGCGACGTGAAAAAGCACGTGGAGATCCGCCTGCACGCCCCGGCCGAGCGAACGGTGGAGGTAATCCCGACAGCGGACAAGTCGCGCCTCGCGGCGAAGCTGTGTGCGGGCGAGCCGGTGACCAGCGTGGAGCTGCTGCCGCCGCGGTCGGTCGACCTGACGAAGATGCTGGAAAAGGTGCAGATGTGCGCCGACGCGGGGATCGACTGCATCAACGTGCCGGACGGCCCGCGGGCCAGCGCCCGGATCAGCCCGATGATCACCGCCCTGCAGGTCGAGCAGCAGGCCGGCATCGAGGCGGTGCTGCACTACTGCTGCCGCGACCGCAACCTGATCGGCATGCAGTCGGACCTGCTGGGCGGCTATGCGGCCGGGCTGCGCAACTTCCTGATCATCACCGGCGACCCGCCCAAGCTGGGTGACTACCCGGACGCAACGGGGGTCTTCGACGTCGACTCGATCGGGCTGACCCGCATGGCGCGCAACCTCAACCACGGCTGCGACGTGGGCGGCCAGCCGGTCGACCCGCCGACGGGGATCTTCATCGGCGTAGGGGCCAACCCGTGCGCGGTGGACCTTGAGCGGGAGATCGACCGGTACTTCAAGAAGATCGACGCGGGCGCGGAGTTTGCGATCACCCAGCCGATCTTCGATGTCGAGGCGCTGCTGCGGTTTCTCGAGCGCGTCGGCAAGTATGAAAAGACGATCCCGGTGGTCGCGGGGGTCTGGCCGCTTTTGAGCTACAAGAACGCCGAGTTCATGAACAACGAGGTGCCCGGGGTGGTCGTCCCGCAGGAGATCCTCGATCGGATGTCGCGGTGCCAGAGTCGCGAGCAGGGCCGCGCCGAGGGCATCGCCATCGCCCGCGAGACGATCGAGCGGATCCGGGACTGCGTGGCGGGTTTCCAGGTCAGCGCCCCGCTGGGCAACGTCGAGATCGCGCTGGCGGTGTTGGAGGCGTAGGGCGGGCTATGCCCGCCAAAGGCATTGGGTGCCATGGCCGCGCTGTTGGCGGCCATGGAATTCCACGGATAAGCGGGGCGTTTCCTTCTGAACAGCTTTCGAGAAGGATACCCGGCGATCATGGCACCCGGCCCCCAGCGCAAAACACCATTTAACCCGCTATAATACCGGTCTTGGCGGTACGGTTGATTTGGTCTTTCCCCCGAGGCCCTGCATGCTGAAGTACTACCTCGAGACGTTCGGTTGCCAGATGAACCTGCTCGACAGCGAGCTGGTAGAGACGCTGCTGGAGGGCATCGACTATACGCGGACCACGACGTGGGACGACGCCGACCTCGTCTTGCTGAACACCTGCAGCGTTCGCGAGCACGCCGAGAGCAAGGTCTACAGCCGCCTCGGCATCCTGCGGCAGGTCAAGCAGCAGCGGCCGGGCATGCTCATCGCGGTGCTCGGCTGCATGGCCGAACAGGAAGGCAAGACCATCGCCCGGCGCAACCCGCACGTGGACATCATCTGCGGGCCGAGCGACCTGCATCGGCTGACCGGGCTGATCCGCGAGGCCGCCCGGCGCAACCAGCGGGTGGTCGCGCTGTCCGAGCGGTTCGCCTCGATGAACACCCCGCTTCAGGTCGTCGTGCCCTACAGCCGGGTCGAGGACCTGGACATGCAGCGGTCCGCCAGCCGCCAGTCGAACCCCTGGCAGGCATACCTGCGGATCACGCGCGGCTGCAACAAGTTCTGCACCTACTGCGTCGTGCCCTATACGCGGGGGCGCGAGGTGCACCGCTGCCCGGAGGAGATCCTCGCCGAGGCCCGGCGGCTGGCCGATGCCGGGGCGGTCGAGCTGACGCTGCTTGGCCAGACCGTCAACCACTGGCACTACGACTATGGCGACGGGCGGAGGCTGCGGTTTCACGACCTCCTGAAGATGGTGCACGACGCGGTGCCGACCGTCCGCCGGCTGCGGTTCGTGACGAGCTACCCGCGGGACTTCACGACCGAAACACTCCAGGTCATGGCCGAAAGCCCGCGGATCAGTCGCTACCTGCACATCCCCGCCCAGAGCGGCTCGGACGCGGTGCTGCGGCGGATGAACCGGGGGTACACGGCGGGCGAGTACATCGACCTGATCGACCGCGCCCGGGCGATCGTCCCGGAGATCCAGCTGGCGGGCGACATGATTGTGGGCTTTTGCGGCGAGACCGATGAAGACGCCGAGGCCTCGCTGGCGCTGATGCGCCACGCGCGGTACATGAACTGCTACATGTTCAAGTATTCGCCGCGGGCGGACACGATGGCCGCGAAGCGCTACGAGGACGACGTGCCTGAGCCGGTCAAGCAGGAGCGGCACGCGCGGATGTTCGCGCTGCAGAATGAAATCTGCCTGGAAAACAACCGCGGGATGATCGGCCGGACCGTCGAGGTGCTGGTCGACGGGCCGAGCAAGATGACGGGTCGGCCGGCCGACGTGAAGGCGGCGTCGCGGTTGGCCGAGCACGTGCAGCTGGCCGGGCGGACGCAGGGCGACCGGGTGGTGGTCTTCGACGG
>JAWLBS010000088.1:0-15693 GCA_041687575.1 Phycisphaerae bacterium
ACCATGACTGGCTGGGGACGCTGCACGGCAAGGATCTGGCCGACCAGATGGACAGGTCGATGGCGTTCCTGTCGCGGATCGTCGAGCCGGCTGGCGGCTGGGTGTTCACGTATCCGTACGGTTCGTGGAATGACGAGCTGCTGGACCTGGCGAGGCGCCGCGGCTGTCTGGCTGGTCTGACGACGCAGGTTGATATCGTCACCGGCGAGAACGATCCGATGCTGCTGCCGCGGCTGGATACGAATGATCTGCCGACGGTCGGCGATGCGCCGGCCGGAGAATGGACGGCGAACGTCCTATAACCTATGCCAGCAGCAGTTCCAGGTCTTCCCGGCTCAGGTCGCGGATCAGGGAGTTGTCGGCGTTGATGATCGCGTCGGCCAGTTCCCGCTTGGACCGCTGGAGTTCCAGGATCCGGTCCTCTACCGTGTCCTTTGCGATCAGCCGGTAGGCGAACACGTGACGCTCCTGGCCGATGCGGTGCGCGCGGTCGATCGCCTGGGCCTCGACCGCCGGGTTCCACCACGGGTCGAGCAGGAAGACGTACTCGGCGGCCGTGAGGTTCAGGCCGAGCCCGCCCGCTTTGAGGCTGATCAGGAAGAGCTTGCAGCCCGGGTCGTTCTGGAAGCGATTGACCGGGGCCTGCCGGTCCCGCGTCTGCCCGTCAAGGTATTCGTACGGGATCTTCAACTCGTCGAGGCGTGTACGGAGGATCCCCAGCATCTTGGTAAATTGCGAGAAGACGAGTGTCTTCTGCCCTTCGTCAGCCACCTCCTGCAGCCGCGGCAGCAGCGCCTCGAGCTTGGCACTGGATTCGGCGGCGCGTTTGCTGTCGATCAGCCCGGGGTGAATGGCCGCCTGGCGCAGCCGCAGCAGCGCTTCGAGGACCTGGATCTTGGCCTTGTTCAGGCCGTCGCGGCTGACCTGATCGAGCAAGACCTGCCGGTAGTGATCCCGTAACTGGTCGTACTGCTTTCGCTGGCTGCCATCGAGCTGGCAGTAGATCGTCTGCTCGGTCCTGTCGGGCAGATCGGTGGCCACCTGCGACTTGGTGCGGCGCAGGATGAACGGCCGCAGCGCGCGGGACAGCACTTGCCGCGTCTGCTCGTCCTGCCCGTTGCCGGCGTTTGCCCCGGCTGCCAGCACCGACGAGGTGCCCAGCATACCGGGGTTGAGCACCTCGAACTGGCTCCACAGTTCGCCGAGGTGGTTCTCGATCGGCGTGCCGGTCAGGCACAGTCGGTGATCTGCCTTGACCAGCCGCGCCGCCTTGGCCGAGGCCGTCCCCGCGTTCTTGATCGACTGCGACTCATCCAGGATGAAATAATCAAATTCCATATTCTTGATCTGAGCAGCATCCCGTCGCAGCGTGCCGTAGGTGGTCAGGACCAGGTCGTATTCGTCGAAATGATCGAGGTCCTCCCTGGCCCGCCCGGTGCCCGTGTGGTCCAGGACGCGCAGCCGCGGCGTGAACCTGGCGGCCTCTTCCTGCCAGTTGAAGATCAGCGACCGCGGCACCACCACCAGCGACGGCCCCGGGCGCCGTTCGCCCTGCGCCTGAGCCCGCAGCTGCCGCCGCGATTCCAGCAGGGCCAGCACCTGGATCGTCTTGCCCAGGCCCATGTCGTCGGCCAGGCAGCCGCCGAAGCCGAACTGCCGCAAGAAATGCAGCCAGCCCAGACCGTCCCGCTGGTAGGGCCGCAGGGTGCCCACGAAATCCGGCGGCGGGTCCATCGGTTCGACCCGCTCGAAGCTGCGCAGCTGCTCGCGGACCCGCGAGAACCCCTCGTCGAAGGTCGCCTCCGGTTCGGCTGCCAGCAGCGCATCGAGGAAGCCCGCCTGAGTGATCTTGAACCGCAGGTGGTCGCCCTCGACGGTGCCGACGCCGGCGACGACCCCGAACTTGCGCAACCACTCTTCCGGGAGCACGCCATAGGTGCCGTCGTCCAGCCGAACGACCTGCTCGCCCTTTTTCAGGGCCGCCAGCAGCTGCGGCAGCGATGCGCTGGCCCCCTCGAAGTCGGCCGAGCCGTGCAGTTCGAACCAGTCGATGCCGGATGAGACCGAGATGTTGAACCGCCCCGCCCGGCGGTAGAGCGAGCCATCCGCCTCGACGTTCCAGCCCTCGGTAACGAGCGTGGCGACCACGCGGGGCAGGTCCTTGGATGAAAGCGCGAGCACGCCCTTGGGGTCACGGGCATTGCGGCGCACGCCCAGGGCCTTGAGTCTCTCCGCCGCCTCGGCCTCGGCCCGGTGGTCACGCACGACCAGCCGGCGGGCCTTGCTGTCGTAGGTGCCCGTCTCGCCGCCAAAGGCCTTGACGAGCCAGCCGTCGTAGTCGAACCGCAGTTCGGCCGCCAGCGTGCCCCGACTCTGGCCGCGTTCGGGCTTGCGCACGCGCAGGCATGGGCGCGGGGCGGGACTGACCTGTTCGAAACCCAGGTCGTCGGACAGGTCGATCGGCGGCATCGGAATCTTCCCGATCGCTTCGAGGAACTCGTCGAGGTGCCGCTGGGACACCCGCATCTCCGCATCCACCTCGTTTCGAAGCACTTCGATCCACTGGAATGCACCGTGATCGTCCAGCCTGGCCATGCGGTCCTTCCAGAAGATCCAGCCGCCCGGCTTGAGCATCACCGGGGACGAGAGCGGCTTTCGCTCCTGCTGTCGACACAACAGGCCGGTAAGGACATACTGTTGCCTCTTATCGTCCTTGCGGATGTCGAGGCGAAACTCCCATGGCGGCCCGTCGTCATACTGCAGGGGCTTTTCCGACCGACTCCTGCCGACCCACAGCAGGCACCGCCCCGTGCGGCACATCTGCGGCAAGAGGATGCGGCTGAACGTATCGTCCAGCAGAAAGTCTTCGGACCCCCGGTAGTACCCGAAGGTCATGCGGATGTGTGGCGTTCCCCCCACCAGTTGCGTGATGATCTGCCGGTCGTCTGGATCGGTCAGGCCGGCAATGTCCTCCTGCCGCAGGCTGGCGGCGGTGAGTGCCCCCCAGCGGCCGTCCTTCCGCCGCTTGCGCGACATTGTGTTTACGGTGATCTCGGGCCGGTATCCCGGTGTTTCCCTGATCACGTAGACAATCTGTACTTCGGTCGCCCACGGGTTGGTCCCCGGGACGGGAGGCTGCTCGGTCTGCAGTTCCTCGATCATCTCCTTCCACCGCGGCACCCTCGGTTTGGGCGGCTGGGACGAGGGCCAGTTGGACCCGAAGGCGCCGGGGCCGGGGATCCCGCCATGGCGGAGCATGTCCAGGACCCTTTGGGGGTCAAGGGATGCGGGCGGCTTATCTTCGAAGGCCGGCTCGGAGTCGTCGGTTTCGTTGCCAGGGCCGTAGAGGCCGGGCAGGTCCACGGGGCCGGTCCCACTGGCGTCGTAGGCCAGGATCGTGGCCCAGACGTGCTTGCAGTGCCCGTGCTTGTCGAAGAACGGGCATTCGCACTCACCGACAACCTCGTACTCGTCGGACCAGTCGACCAGGGTCTCGTACTCGGCCGTTCCGGTTACCAGCGCGCTGATCGAGGTGGGCGTGATCTCCACAATATCGACTGCGCCGCGCTTGAAATACTGCTCCCCGCGGCGCCGCACGTCGAGCGGGTGCGTACCTGTCAATGCTTCAGCTAATGTTCTGACCATAACCAGACATCGTAGACGCCTGGATGCCGGTCTGCCAGTGGCTTGGACGTGATTCGGGTGGTGTCGAGAAAGAAAACGCACTCTCGTCCCCGGTTTACCGCTCCCTCACGGTCACAGCTCGTTGTCACCTTCTGCACCTCTGCCGCCGCGGCTGCCTGCCGGCGAGGTTGTCGCTTGCCGGCCTTGGCCTTAGAATATGTCACCTGCAAGCAGGCAGATGTCAGCGGTCTACCAGCAAAGGGGTCCAGACATGCCGGTCGATGAGATCGAATTTGAAACCGAGGAACGGATGGAGAAGGCCCTGGACGTGATGCGGCAGGAGCTGCGCATGGTCCGCACGGGCCGGGCGACGACCGCCCTGGTCGAACATGTCAAGGTCGAGGTCGCCAGTTACGGTTCGACGATGGATCTGCGCCAGCTCGCCGCCCTGACCACCCCCGAAGGCAACATGATCCTGGTCAAGCCGTTCGACCCCAGCACGATCAAGGACATCCAGAAGGCGATTGAACGCGCCAACATCGGCATCACGCCCATGAGTGATGGCAAGGTCATCCGCCTGCCCATCCCACCCCTGTCCGGCGAACGCCGCAACCAGCTGGCCCAGCAGGTCAAGCAGATGGCCGAAACCCAGCGCGTCGCCATCCGCAACATCCGCCGCGACGCCAACAAGCGCATCGACACCGAGGAGAACGACAGCGTCATCACCGAAGATGACGCCGAGCGCGGCAAGGAACAGATCCAGAAACTGACCGATAAGTTCATCCGCCAGATCGACGAGTCCCTCGCCCACAAGATCGAGGAGATTCAGCAGGTCTAGAATCAAGAGTGAAGACCTGCGTAATCATCAACCCGGCCGCCGGCAGCACGGAAGACATGGACGTGCTGACGGCACTGCTGAATTCGCGCCTGGGGTGCGAGGTCCAGGCGACCCGCCGCGCCGGGGATGCCGGCGAGCTGACTCGGCGGGCCGTCGACGCAGGCTTTGAGCGGGTCGTCGCGGCCGGCGGCGACGGCACGGTCAGCGAGGTCCTGGGCGGCATTGCCCCGGCCTTTGAGAAGGTCTGCTTCGGGGTGATCCCGCTGGGCACCGGCAATGACCTGGCGCGGTCACTCGACATCCCCCACGACATCGAACAGGCGGTCGAGGTGCTGCTGACCGGACAGACCCGCCGGATCGACGTCGGCCGGATCACCGCCCAGGACGAGCACTACTTCATCAACAGCTCCGGCCTTGGATTCGTGCCGATGCTCAACGAGGAGGTTTCCCCCCAGACGAAACACTGGCTTGGACGCTGGGCCTATCATCTGGCCGGTCTCAAGGCGATCCCGAGAACGCCCGAATACCGCGTCAAACTCGTGCTCGACGACCAGGACCGCCTCGACATCGACCTGTACAACATCCTGGTCAGTAACGGCCGGTACATCGGCGGCGGCATCGACTTCGCCCCGCACGCCCGGATCGATGACGGCCTGGCCGACATCGTGATCGTTCCGACGATCGCGGTCTCGCAGCTGCCGGAGCTGTTTGCGCGGATCCTCCAGGGCGACCCACAGCAGATGGAGGAATTGCAGGTGTACCGCGCCCGGCGATTCCACATCGAATCCGAGCCGCCCATCCCGTTCAACGCCGACGGCGAACCTGTCGGCGAGAGCCCGGTCACGTACGAGATCCTCGAGCGGGCACTCGAGACCGTCACGGGGCCGCACCCGCTGGCCGAGTGAGGCTCTTGGCTACTGCTGCTCGTGGTCCTCCCGCGAGGGTCCGGGCGGGGAGGGCTGGCCGGTCTTGGCGGCGGCCGTTTTACGGTCGATCCACTCGGCATGGCGGCTGGGGCGGATGCGCTGCCGCCTGGCCCGGGCAATCGACTGGGTGAGCTCGGCGCCAAAAAAGAAGATCAGCGAAGAGTAGTACAACCAGATCAGCATCGCCATCAGCGAGCCGGCCGCCCCGTAGACCGAGGTCCAGCTGGACCGGCCCAGATACGCGGCGATCATCCACTTGCCCAGGGCAAACAGAATTGTGGTGATGGTGGCCCCGAACCACACGTCGCTCCAAGGCATCTCGATGTCGGGGAGGAGTTTGTAGATCATCGCAAACAGCAGCACGTAGATCAGTAGCGGCACTACGTGGCTAAGCAGCCACCATAGACCCACGAGCCCGACAACCCCCTGCGTCTGGCTTTCGAGGCCCGATAACACCGCACTGCCCGCAATCGAGATCAGAAAGATGAGCCAGATGACGACCATCATCACCAGCGTCCAGAACCGCTTGCGCAACCAGTCCCTGACGCCCGCACTCTCACGCGGCTCGACGTCCCAGATCCTGTTGAGTGAGTACTGCAGCTGGGCGAAGACCCCGCTGGAAAAGAAGATGAACGTCCCTGCGGCAAACAGGGCGGCAAATGTGCTGCCGCCGGTCTGGTAGGCGTTCTTGAAGACCGTGCGGATGATGCCGGCTGCCTGCGCGCCGACCGCCGTTTGCGCCTGCTCGATTGCCGCGGCCTCGAAGTCGCCCGCGAAGATAAAGCCCAGCACCCAGACCGCGACCAGCAGCAGCGGCGCCAATGACATGGCCACGTACAGAGACAAGGCTGCCGCCAGCGTCAGCGCGTCATCCTCGATAAAACCGTTCACCGCCGACTTGCCGACGTCCCAGATCTTGCGTATTCGCCGCATCCACACCCTTTGCTCCGCCCGTCATGCTGTGCATTCCCAAGTCACGACCTGATGCACGCGACCGGCCGTGCATGCACTATCTTATACACTTTCCAGCTGGGCCTTGCGAGTCTGTCACCATCACCAGAGGCGCGAGGCCCTGGCCGGGGGTCTGATCCGGGTCTGATCCCTGGCAGCACGCTTGCGCTTGAGCCTATGCTTCAATTCCCTTGGCGGCACCAACACATGAACGATCACCGGGTCTGCCCCCCCTGGAAAGACCGCTACGGCGGTCCTGCGCCAACGAGCCGCGACCGTGAGGGAGCGGTAAACCCCGCCGTGCCCCTGCCAGCGCCACGGGGTCAGCGCTTCCGGAGGTCTGCTCCCTTGGAGCAAACGCTCCGGCACCCCCGCCACGGGGTCAGACCCCGGTCAGGTGCACAGGCATCCAGACCGCCATGAAATCTCGGCGTTGATTCCGCTGGAAGGCGTGCGCGTTGGGGGCAGACCCCTGAAAACGATCCGGCCCCCGCGCCAGTGGCTCACCCCGGCCCGGCGGGCTTATCTGTTTCGGATGGCGAGGTGATCCATTCGGCGTAATCGCTTGGCTCGATCCGGTTGCCGCGGATCCGGGAGATCGACTGGGTGAGTTCCGCTCCGAAGAAGAAGATCAGGGCCGAGTAGTACAGCCACGTCAGCAGTACGATCAGCGATCCGGCGGCCCCATACACCGAGCCGGTGGCGCCCCGGCCGATGTACCAGCCGATCAGGTGCTTGCCGATCGCGAACAGGACGGCGGTGACGATCGCGCCCCACCAGACGGTCCGCCAGGCGATCTCGACGTCCGGCAGGATCTTGTAAACCATCGCGAACAGCAGGACGTAGATCAGCATCGGAATGATCATGTTGGCCGCCCACCACAGATCGGGCCAGTTGATCACTGCCTGCATTTGCTCCTGCAGCGCGCTGAGTACGGCGGTGGCCACCACAGAGGCGAGCACGACCGCACCGATGGCGCCCACCATGATCAGCGTCCAGAGTCGCTTGCGGAACCAGTTCCACCACGGGGCGTCCGAGCGGGCCTGGACGTTCCAGATGCGGTTCAGCGAGTACTGCAACTGGGCAAATACGCCGCTGGCGGCAAACAGGAACGTGCCGATGCCGAGGATGGCCGCGGCGATGCTCTGCCCCTTCTGCTGACTGGCCCGCTGCATGACCTGGCGGATGATGTCGCCGGCCTGACCTCCGACAGCCTGTTCGGCCTGCTCGCCGACCGCCTGTTCGGCGTCGCCGTAGACCAGGCTGAGGATCCAGACCGCGATCAGCAGCAGCGGCGCCAGCGACAGGCTGACGTACAGGGCCAGCGCCGCCGAGAGCGTGAGCGCATCGTCGTTGATGAACTCCAACACCGCCGTTTTGGTGACTTTCCAGACGTTCCGCATGGTCGCTCCCGTCGTCTCAACGCAGCAGGAATACTGGTACGGCCACCCATCCTCGCCCGATCACGGACGATGCCCCCCGCTATCATTACAAGATGGTAGGCGCAAGGTCTTGTTCCTGCCGGGGCGGCCCCGCCGTCGCATCCCGCTCGTCAGAAGATCGCATCACAGGTCACGCCGACGCACGAGACGAGCAGGACGACGACGAGCACGCCCAACAGGAGCAGGGCCAACAGGATCCGAACCAGGCAGTTCATCGCACTATACCGCCCGGCCGCTACGGGCGGCGTCATACCGCCTGGCGGCGTATTCCCAGTTGGCGATCTTCAGGAAGCTGTCGACCCATTCGGCCCGCTTGTTCTGGTAGTCCAGGTAGTAGGCGTGCTCCCACACGTCGCAGACCAGCAGCGGCACGACGCCCCAGATCGTCAGGTCCTGGTGCCGTTCGGCCTGCATGATCAGCAGTTGCCCGGCCACCGGCTCGTACGCCAGCACGCCCCAACCGCTGGCCATGACGGCGCCGGTCGCCTCGGCGAACTGCTTTTTCATGGCATCTTCCGAGCCGAAGCTCTGCTTGACGGCCCTGGCGAGGTCCCCGTCGATCTTTGCCCCGCCGTCCGGCTTCATCGAGTGCCAGAAGATCGTATGCAGCACGTGGCCGCTGCCGTTGAAGGCCAGGGCTCGCGAGAGGGCCTGGATCTGCGAGTAGTCGCCGGACTGGCGGGCCGCCTGGAGCTTCTCGAGCGCGGCGTTCAGCCCGTTGACGTATCCCTGGTGGTGCTTGTCGTGATGCAGCTTGAGGGTCTGCTCGCCAAGCACCGGCGCCAGCGCGTCGTAGCCATACGGCAGAGGCGGCAGGACGTACTTGCCGTCCTTGAAGGCGTCGTTGAAGCCCGGGCCGGCGCTGCCCGCGGCAGCCGGCATGGTCTGACCGACCGCGCGATCAGCCGCTGCCAACACCACGGCGGCCCCGCCCATCTGCAGCATGTCACGACGCGTCAGACTGGTTCCCATCTCGGATTCCTCCTTGCAGTTGCTCTAAGACACTGTATTTCCATCGCACCGATCGCACTGAAGGCACAATCGGCCTGCCATCGTCCTGCAACAGCAACAAATGTGCTGGCGGCGCTGCCTCGCGGAAACGAACCGGATCGGTCCCGGCTCTGATCCGGGACGATGCCGCTCCCCGCGCCGAACGTGCGGGCAAAGGTCTGCCCGCGTTGCACCGCATGAAGTTACAGATACTATGCAAGTGGATGAATTGGTTTCCACATGAAATGTTCCGTTCTCAAAATCGCTTATAGAGATCCAGCGAAGACTCGGCAGGCGATTGCACATGGCCCTTGCAGCAGCCACGCGATCGCCGCCGGGCTCTGCCGTTCCTGATCAAACGACCGCGCGCACCAGACCGATCTCCGCGCCGTGAGCCGGCACCAGCGCCAGAGGCCCGACCAGGTCCTGGCGCGTACAGCGCAAGTCCAGTCCCATCGGCCCCTCGCCCCGCCTGGCAAGCACGTCCCGCACCGGACTGCTCACCCCGACCGGCGCCACCAGCGCCACCGTCACCGTCCCGATGCGAAATGCGACCGCCCGGGTCTCGGGCCACCGGAAATCGACCTCCACCGGCAGATCGCCGAGCAAGGCCCGATAACGCATGGCGCTGGCATCGAGATCCCCGACCGCCACGGTGATTCGGTCGATGCCGGAAACGCCGTTGGCATGTTCGGCGGCCTTTCCCGCGGGGACCCGGAGCGATCGGTCGGTCACGTCGCCGCACAAAAACGGGACGTCATAGGTGGAGGGAATCCCCAACTGCCAGCGAACATCCTGCCCGTCGGTCCGTTTCCTGGCGCCAGGCAGGGGCCCGTCGATTACCAAACCATGCTCGACCGCCCGCGCCAGGTCCTTTTCGATCGCCGGCGGCAGCAGTGCGAAATCGACGAGCCCTTCGGCGGGGCTGCCCCAGCCCATGACGCGACACTCGACCGGCGATCGCCCGTCTGTCCGCAGCGCGTCAAACCGCGCCTCCTTGCGGCCGCGCTGCGCCGGATCGGCTGGTCGGTCGTCGAAGGCAATCAGTTCCAGGTAGCTGCCGTCAGCCAGGCCGATCAGGGCATTGTGCGTGCCCCAAGCCTCGTGTCTGCCGCCGGGGACCACCGTAAAGCCCAGTTTCCTGTAACCCTCGACCGCCGCCGCCAGATCGTCCACCAGGATGACCACGTGATCGACGCGACACGCCTCGTCCATGTCCAGTCCCTCGCCAATGGGGTCTGGAAGATCCTATGTGGCTCGGCCTCAAATGAACAGGTTCACGGTCCCCGACTCGGCGCTGTCCAGGTACATCGCCACGCCGCCCTCTTCGACGCCGTCGATCAGCTCCTCGCGCTTGATGCCCATCAGGTCCATCGACATCGCGCAGGCCACCAGCCGAACGCCCGACTTTTTCGCCGCCTCGATCAGCTCCGGCAACGACTGGACGTTCTTCTTGCGCATGATGCCCTTGATCATCGCGGCGCCCGCACCGCCCATGTGCATCTTCGAGAGCTTCAACCGGTCGGCACCCCGCGGCATCATCCAGCCGAACATCCGCTCGACCAGGTTCTTGGCGACGCCGACCTTCTCCGGCCGGCGAAGGACGTTCAGCCCCCAGAAGGTGAAAAACATCGTCACCTTGCTGCCCATCGCCGCGGCGCCGTTGGCGATGATGAATGAGGCCAGCGCCTTGTCCAGCTCACCGCTGAAGACGACCATGGTCTTGTTCTTCTTGCTGATGCCGGCCTCGACCTGCGTAGCCGTCCCCGTCGCCGGCAGACGATCCGCGGCCGCCTGGACTCCATTTTTCTGGACGATGGCGCTGATGTGGCCGTTGCTGCGGCCCAGGTCGACCAGCCGATGGCCGGTGCTGTTGCACCATGCCGCCACGTCGCGTTCGAAGCCCGGGTCGCCGGCGAGGACCTGCACGGCCTGGCCGGGCTCGATGGCGTCAACCGCTCCTTTGAGCTGCATGATCGGCCCGGGGCACTGCAGGCCGCTGGCGTCGATCCGCCTGACGACGTCGAGACTTTTCTCGCTTTCCGCAGGCATGGCGCCCCCACCCTTCTCGCCGACCAGCGGGGCCTCGCCCGTGTCGCTGGTCACCTCCCGCCCGGCCGGCGGCTCGTCGCCGCCCATCATGCCGGTGACCGCCATGTAGGTCTTATAACCGCCGGAGAGATTCCGGCACGTGTAGCCGTGCTGGTCGAGGATCCGACACGCGAGGTAACCCCGCAGGCCCACCTGGCAGCTGACCAGCAGTTCCTTGTCCTTGGGCAATTCCGCCAGCCGCTCGCGCAGGTCGTCCAGCGGGATGTTGATCGACCCGGGGATTGCGCCCGTCTGCATCTCCGCCGGTGTGCGGACGTCCAGGATCGCCTGGTCCGGCGTCGCGCTGAGCACGTCGGCGACATGGCAGATCTTCACATCGCCGTCGACCACGTTGGCGGCGACGAACCCGGCATAGTTGACCGGGTCCTTGGCCGAGCCGTACGGCGGCGCGTAGGACAGTTCCTGCTCGGCCAGGTCGTGCACGCTCAGGCCCGCCCGGATCGCGACCGCCAGCACGTCGATCCGCTTGTCCACGCCGTCGGCGCCGACCGCCTGGCCACCCAGCACCTTGCCGGTCGTCGGGTCGAACAGCAGCTTCAGGCTGATCTGGTGGGCTCCAGGGTAGTACCCCGCGTGACTGGCCGGGTGGATATGCACCTTCTCGTACGGCATGTCCGCCCGCTGGAGGGCCTTTTCGCTCATGCCGGTCATGCCCACCGCCAGGTCGAACACCTTGCAGATGGCCGTGCCCTGCGTGTCGCGGTAGACGCTCGGCCGACCGAAGATGTTGTCAGCCGCAATTCGCGCCTGGCGATTGGCTGGCCCGGCCAGCGGAATGACCGACTCGATGCCACTGACGAAATTGCGGACCTGGACCGCGTCGCCGACGGCGTAGATCGCCTGGTCGCACGTTCGCATGTGCTCATCGACAACGATTGCGCGGGTCTTGCCGATCTCCAGGCCCGCATCGGCGGCGAGCTTCGTCTCTGGCCGCACGCCGATCGAGAGGATCACCATGTCGGCCTGGACCTGCTCGCCGCTGGACAGCGAAACCGACAGCCCCTCGCCCTGCTCGGCAAAGCCCTGGACGGAGGTGCCCAGCCGCAGGTCCACGCCCTGGCGGCGGAGTTCCTGGTGGACCGGCTCGACGATCTCGGGGTCGGCGGCGATGAACACCTGCTCGGCCAGTTCGACCAGCGTCACGTCGATGCCGCGCTGCCGCAGGGCCTCTGTCATCTCCAGACCGATGTAGCCGCCGCCGACGACCACCGCCCGCCTTGGCTTGTGCTGCTCGATCGCGGCGTTGATCGCGTCCATGTCGGCGACGTTGCGCAGGGTGAAGATGCCCCGGCTGTCGATGCCGGGGATCGGCGGGCGGACCGGTGCGGCGCCGGGGCTGAGGATCAGGGCGTCGTACGACTCGGTGTACTCCTTGCCCGCTTGCAGGTCCCGCGCGACGACCTGCCGCTTTTCGCGGTCGATCCGGACGACCTCTGTGCGCGTGCGTATGTCGATGCGGTAGCGTTTGTGCATCGCCTCGGGCGTCTGCACCAGGAGCCGCTCGCGGTCGGCGATCGTCCCGCCGATGTGGTAGGGCAAGCCGCAGTTGGCGAAGGAGATGTGCTCGCCCCGCTCGAACATGACGATCTCGGCGTCCTCGCTCAAGCGGCGCAGACGCGTCGCCGCCGAGGCCCCGCCTGCCACGCCACCGACGATCAGAATCTTCTTGCGATCAGCCATCACATGCCCTCCCTGCTTCGGATCCGTAGTCCGATGGTACTGATGATCTTGCCGTCTTGCCTGTATTCCGCTTGCTCCGCGGGCTCAGCTGATGGTAAGCACCACTGGCCCGCCAAGGCGCCGCTTTCGCTCCGCCCGCGGGCGGACTCACTCCCGCTTCCGGTCATCCGCCGATTCGTTTCCGCCGGCCGGGCAGGTCCGGCGGATGCACTCCAGGAGCATGGGCAGCCGGGGGTTATCGATGCGGTAAAAGACCGCCCGCCCGCGTCGCTGGCTGTCGAGCAGCCCGTGCCCCTTGAGCAGCCGCAGGTGCTCGCACGTCTGGTGCGGCGCGAGATCGCACAGGTTGGCGATCTCGTGAACGGGCAGTTCCGCCTGCGTGAGGATCTCGACGATCCGCAGCCGGACCGGGTGCGCCATCACCTTGAGGCATTCGGCGGCGGCCTCGAGCGAGCCCATCGGCAGCAGCTGAACCGGTTTTTCCTGTGTCGAACCCATGACCTTCTCCAGCAACCTTGTGAAACCTTACACATTCAATATATCGCCATGTGTCGATTTGTCAATATGTCTAGATGTTTTCTGTCGCCCCTCCCTTGACGTAGGAGACCCCTTGTTGTTGCCACTCAACGCCGTCGGCGCCCGCGGCCGGGGTCTGATCCCCTCGTAGCACGCCCCGTTCGAGTCCCTGCCCCAATCCCCTTGGCCGCACCGATACCCGAAAGATCCAACGGGGTCTGACCCCTCGAAAAGACGCCCCCGGTCTCCTCGCCCACGGGGTCAGACCCCAGTAGCGTGCACAAATAGCCAGGCGCCAGCCAATTTACGGCGTTGATCCTGCTGGGAGGCGTACGCCACGGGGTCTGACCCCTGGCAGGATGCCCACGTTTGAATCCATGCTCCAATCCCCTTTGGCCGCACCAATACCTGAAAGATTCGACGGGGTCTGACCCCTCGTAGCACGCCTGCGTTCGAGCCTGCGCTTCCATTCCCTTGGCGGCACCGATAGCTGAAAGATCCAACGGGGTCTGACCCCCTGGGAGAACGCCCGTTTCGAGGGCGGCCCCTTGGCCAGACCGTGCCGGAATGTTGAACCTCGCCGCACTGCGAGCGTATAAACATATGGACACGCGCATTGAAAGCCTCCTCCTGTGAACGGTGCCGCCCGGCCAGATCCGGGCGGCACGTTCGCATTAATGGGCCACCCCTTCCCGATGCGGGTTGCGATCCGCCCCCGCACGATTCTTTCTTTCGCAAAAGCTGTCCCTCCGGGCGTCACAGAGATAGCCTGAGAGGACATATGAGCCCATTGGACCCATCATCTTGCGGCAGGCTCTTCGACGCCCACTGTGCGGCGCTGGTGCTGTATGCCAGGCAATGGCTTGAGGCCGGCGAGGCCGAAGAGGTCGTCCAGGACGCCTTCGTCAGGTTGATGGCCCAGGCCAGGACCGTCCGTATGCCGGCACGGGGGCATTCGGAAGGTGTTCGACCTGGCGGTGAAGCAAAACGCCGCCAAGGACCCGCCGCACGCGAAAGCGGCGCAGCTCATCGCAGAGGCGTTGCTGCCGGAGGCCCGCGGCGACCGAGTGACAAAGACGGTTGACCTCAAGCAGATCAACGACCTGCTGGCGAAGACCCTGGCAAGCGGGGCCCAGCCGGCGGGGCAGCCGTAGACGGCAGGAACCCCTTTTGGTCATCCTGAGCAACGCGAAGGATCTCTGCCTCGCAAGGCGCTATACCATGGGCACGTTGTCCAATAGAGATTCTTCGCTGCGCTCGGAATGACATCTTTGGTCGGTCTTTCGACAGGGACGCACCGCTCATCCGAGGAATTCCATGGCCGCAACCCGGCTTCGCCAAACGACGGCTACGCCGTGGCCAGCAGCGCGGCCATGGCACCCATGGCACGAAATGCAGGGCCCACAGCGCCCAACTGCGGGGGCGCGTGTCAGGCCGGCCCGTGCCCGACCAGCCAGATGCGGTTCTTGCCCTGGCGTTTGACCCGCAGCAGAGCCTCGTCCGCCTTGTCGATCAGCTCCTCCATCGAGGAGGCGTCCCAGGGGTAGGTGATCAGGCCGCCGCTGATCGTCAGGGCGCCCGTCGCCTCCGGCCCCAGGCTCGGAAATTCGTGCCGCTCGAGCGACTTGCGGAACCTCGCCAGCACCCCCGGCACGTCACGCGGCGGCTTGGAGCCCGCCACCCGCGGCTCGTTGGCCTCCCAGAAGACCACCACGAACTCGTCGCCGCCGTAGCGGGTCACCAGGTCGTGCCGGCGGCAGTGCCGCTCGAACAGCCGCGACGTCTCCCGCAGGATCTCGTCGCCGGCGCTGTGGCCGTAGGCGTCGTTGTAGTGCTTGAAGTCGTCGATATCGAAGACCAGCAGCGTCACCGGCGTTCGCTGGCGCCGCGCCCGCTCCAGGATCGCCGGCAGGTGCAGCAGCAAACCCCGCCGGTTGAGCAGACCGGTCAGCTCGTCTGTCAGTGCCTTGTGGCGCCAGTGATCGGCCTTGCCCGCCAGTCGCGCCACGGTCCCCACGATCGAGCCGAACGCCTCGAGGGCGGCCACGTCGGCCGGGCCGTAGACCCCGCTCCGTCGCGGTCCCACCGCCAGTCGGCCGCGGACCTCGCCCAGGTCCATCTCCACCGCCAGCGCCGGCTCGCCGATCGCCTCGCCGCAGACGCTCAGCACGTCAGGCAGTTCCACCGTGCAGCCGCGGGCCTGCATGTGCTCGACCACCAGCGCCGCCACACGGTCGAGGCACGCCGACAGGTCGGTATCCGCCGAACTCAGCGCCTCGCCCAGTCGGCCAAGCACCGGGCCCAGCCGCGGGTCCGCACCGGCATCCTCCGCACTCGCCGGCTCCTGCGCCGACAGCCCCATCGCCCGCGCCACCTCCCGCTTTTGAAGCGGCCAGATGAGGTAGTCGTCGGCCGAGGCCTCCGCCAGCCGCCGCGCCAGCGGCTCTTCGTCCGGCCGCGCGATCAGCAGCAGCCTCGCCTCGGCCGGGAGCACCTCCCGCATCGCCGCGACAGCCGCATCGGCCCGGCTCGGCAGGCCGGCCGCCCAGACGAAGACCGCCCCGAAGGCCCGCCCGGGGACGCGTTCGAGCCCCGCCAAAGCATCGTCGACGCG
>JAWLBS010000089.1:0-15568 GCA_041687575.1 Phycisphaerae bacterium
GAGCCGAAGGACTACGACGTGGCGACCAGTGCTCAGCCGCCGCAGCTGCTGCGCCTGTTCCGCCGGACGCTGAAGGTGGGGGTGCAGTTCGGCGTGGTGATGGTGGGTGACGCCGGGCCGTGGATCGAGGTGGCGACGTTTCGCAGCGACGTGCAGTACTCCGACGGGCGGCATCCCGACCGGGTGGTGTTCTCCTCGGCCCGGCAGGACGCCCAGCGGCGTGACTTCACAGTCAACGGGCTGTTCTACGACCCGGTCGACGAGCAGGTCATCGACTATGTCGGCGGCAAGGCCGACCTCGACCGGCGGATCATCCGGGCGATCGGCCGGCCCGCCGAGCGGTTCGCCGAGGATCATCTGCGGCTGCTGCGGGCGGTGCGGTTTGCGGCGGTGCTGGATTTCGAGATCGAGCCGGCGACGTGGGAGGCGGTGATCCGGCATGCGCCGCTGCTGGCCAAGGTCAGCCGGGAGCGGGTGCTGGACGAGCTGGAGCGGATGCTGCGGCATCCGGGGCGGGCGACGGGGCTGCGGCTGCTGGCGGACTCGGATCTGCTGTCGCGAGCGATTCCCGCGGCAGGGGTGGGGGTTGCCTGGTCCGGTGAGGTGGTGGACCTGGCGGCAACGAGGCTGGCGGCGCTGCCGGGTGAGACGGATTTTGCGCTGCCGTTTGCGGCGGTCGTGGCGGACTGGGGCGTGAGTCGAATCGGCGAGCTTTGCCGCGAGATGACCTGCAGCAACGAGTTGCGCAAGGCGGTGGTGTGGCTTCTCGACTCGCTGCCGCGGGCGCGGCGGGCGGGATCGCTGTCGCTGGCGGACCTCAAGCGGCTGATGGCGTCGGATCAGTTCGCGAATCTGGCGGAACTGCTGCGGGTGGATCTGGCGGCAAGGGGCGAGCCGCCGGAGGCGTGGCAAGTGCTTGAACGCCGTGCGGCCGCGGTGCCGTCCGAGCGTGTCCAGCCCGCCCCGCTGGTCGGCGGCGAGGACCTGATCGCCTTGGGGGTGCCGCCCGGTCCGATCTACAGCCGGGTGCTCGATGCGGTGTACACGGCGCAGCTGAATGAGCAGCTGCCCGACCGGGATGCCGCCCTGGCGATGCTTGGCAGCGAGTTGCGGGCGGCGGGGTACCCGGGGCCGTGACACCTCCCTGACGCAACCCCAGGCGGCGGCAAGATATTGGCCCCCATGTTGACCCTGTCACCTTCCGCTTTCTATGATTGATCGAATGGGGCGACGCAGCCGCAGTGCACGCGGCTCGGGGAAGTGCAACAGGTCAGGGGGCTGCCCGCGCCTAGGCGCAAATCATTTCCAGGCAGCATTCTTGCGAAGTTCACGCAGTCAAATCGTATGCGAGCTGCAGGCGGCCAATCCGTCGGCGACGGGGCGTTGGGACCTGCGGATCAAAGGCATGGGAGCGGTTGACCCGGCTCCCGAGAGAACAACATGTCTAAGGAAGGAGTCGGAAGATGCGAAGGTTCAGGAGAGGCATTCTGGCGGGAGGTCCGCTCGTGCTCCTGGCGGTGATGGGCCTTGTGCTCGCCGGGTGCGACGCGCAAGAAACCGAGGTGACCCGGCCCGTGGGCGAACCGCTGCTGGAAGAAGGGCCTGAAACGGAGCTCGATGCAGAGGAGGTGGAAACACGCGGCGTCGGTGGAACCATGGGGCGGATCAGTCCCGAAACGGCCGAGGAGGGGGAGCTGACGCGATACTCCCTTGCCTATCCGACCGGTGAAAAAGACACCAGTGCGCTTCTCATCGAGAAGATCACGCCGCGAGAGGTACGTGCGAACCAGCCGTACGAGTACCAGATCCGGGTGACCAACCTGACGGATCAGCCGCTGACCGGCGTGACGGTCCTCGAGAGCTTCCCGCCGGGGTTGCAGATCGAGCGGGCGCAACCGCAGGCGCAGATCACCTCATTTGGGCAGCAGGGGCAGCAGCAGGGGCAGGGCGAGCAGCAGCGTCAACAGCAACAGCGGCCCCAGGCACAACAGCAGCAACAGGGCCAGGGTGGCACCCAAGGCCAACAGCAGCGTGACCAGGCTCAGCAACAGCAGCAGGATCAGCAGGACCAGGCCCAGCAGCCGGATGGCCAGCAGATGGGTCAGGGCGGCACCGAGGGCCAGCAGCAGCCCGATCAGGCTCAGCAGCAGGATCAGCAGGACCAGGCCCAGCAGCCCGATGGCCAGCAGATGGGTCAGGGCGGCACCCAGGGTCAGCAGAGTCAGGGCGGCCAGCAGGCCCAGCAACAGCAGCAGGGGCGACAGGGCCAGGCCGGCCAGCAAGCTCAACAGCAGCGCGGTGGCCAGGCGCAACAGCAGGACCAGCAGCAGGTCAGCGGCGAGGTGGCTCGCTGGATGATCGGCGAGCTGGGGCCGGAAGAGACCCGCACGATCAACGTGGTGGCCGTGCCGACGCAGGTCGGGCAGGTCTCCTCGTGCCTGGCGGCGACCTATGAGCCGACCATCTGCGCGACGCTGCAGGTGGTCAACCCGAACCTGGAGGTGTCGATGAGCCGCATCGATGCCGACGCCCGCGTGGCGGTCGAGGCCGAAGACGCCTACCTGTGCGACGAACTGGTCTACCAGATCGTCGTCCGCAACGTCGGTACGGGCACCGCCAAGGACGTCAAGGTCCAGTCGGAACTGCCGGACGGGATCACGTCGCTCGAGGGCGACAGGGTCCTGCTCGCGAACGTCGGCGACCTGCCGGCCGGCGAGGACAAGGCCGTTGTCGCCAAACTGCAGCCGACCGATCCCGGCCAGTACACGATGCGGGCGATGGCGGTAACGGCCGGCGACAGAGCCTACAGCAACCGCGTGCAGACGCGGGTCGTCGAGCCGAGGTTGGCGGTCGACGTGAGCCATCCGCAGTGGCAATACGTGGAGCAGCCGATCACCTTCAACGTCACGGTCCGCAATACCTCGGACGTGGCCGCACGCGAGGTGGTCGTCGAGATGGAGGCCCCGGGCATATCGGACGATGGGGCTGTTCGCGAGATCGGCAGGCTGGGGGCCAACGAGAGCCGCACGATTCCCGTGACGATCGACCCGGGCTATATCGACGATGCCGAGCAGGTCCAGCTCGTCGCCCAGGCCAGGAGCATTTGCGCACGGCCGGCCAGCGCGCAGGCGATGACCCAGATCCGCCGGATTCCGGCCCTGCTGCTCGAGACGGTCGACACCCGTGACCCTGTGCCGGTCGGTGAGTCGACGATGTACACGATCACGGTGAAGAACCAGGGTTCGGCCGCGGACGAAAACGTGCAGATCAGGGCGGAGCTGCCGGACGAACTGCAGTTCGAGAACGCCTCGGGCCCAACCGATGTCCAAGTCGAAGGCAACCAGCTGACCTTCTCGCCGATCGACAGCCTGCCGCCGGGCGAAGTCGCCAGATGGCAGATCGAGGTCAGCGCCCAGAAGGAAGGTGACGTCCGCTTCCGGAGCGAGCTGAGCAGCAACTACCTGCGGCAGCCCGTGCCCAGCGTCGAGCCGACCCGTGTGGTCGGCGACGGCCAGGGCTTCGGCGTCGGCGCGACCGGGGCCGGCCAGCAACAGCAGCAACAGGGCCAGCAGCGTCAACAGCCGGGCGGCCAGCAGCAGCAACGAGGCCAGGGCGGCACGCAGGGCCAGCAGCAACCGCAGCGCGGTCAGCAGTCGCCGCAAGGCGGGCAGATGCAGCAGTAAGGTCCAGATTGAAGGAGAAAGAAGCACGGCTGCCGTGTTCGCCGTAACGGCAGCCAGGCGACGCCGCCGGCGGGTCTGACGAAAGACCTGCCGGCGGCGTGTTGCTGCGCGCGTGATTGCGGCACGGCGACTGCGTCATGCAAGCTGCTGCTTCGCGCGGTCCAGCAGGGCCGGATAGTCCACGTGGCAGGCGCAGGCCTGTCGGGCGGCCTGAAGGTCGGCTGGCGACACGTCGAGCGCGCCGGCCGGCAGCGCGCGGTACAGGCTCCGGGCGTCGGTTCGCCGGCCGTCCTGCTCGAAGTAGCTCAGGTAGCGGACGGCGTCGTGCACATGCGGGTGCGTCGCGGCGATGCCCTTGCGGCAGCCTTCGCAGCCGGGGCAGAACGCCAGGCCCGCCGCCAGCAGCGCCCGGCGGCCTTGTTCGACCCGGGCGGCGGAGACGGGCTTGTCCAGCATCCGCGCGACGGCGGTGTTCTCCTGGACCTGTTTGAAGTTGGTCATGGCCGAGCAGACGCTGGCGATCCGCTCGTCCTGCAGGGTGGTCTTGATGACCCACTGCGCGACGTTCAGGTCGCCGATCTCGCTCATATCGACGGTGTTTTTCAGGCCGCGCATGGTCTTCATCGCGATCAGGCCGATGCCGGCCTTGTGGCAGGCGTCCAGGGCCTTGTCGAGGTCCTTGTCCGCGTCCTTTCCGGCGACGGGGTTGTAGCTGACCATGATGCCGTCGATGAAGCCGGCGTCCGCCGCTTTGGCCAGGATCTCGGGGGCCGCGCTGTCGTGGCAGGAGAAGCCGAAGTGGCGGACCTTGCCGCTTTTCTTGAGTTTTTCGGCCGTCTGCTTGAACTCATCGCCGCCGAGCCAGTCGATGCGCTTCTTGTCGAGCCCGTGGAAGAAGTACAGGTCGATGTAATCGGTCTGCAGGGCTTCGAGGCGCTGGTCGATGCGAGCGAGGAGGTTCTGCGGCTCGCTGACCCCGTCCTTGGTGACCAGGAAGACCTCCTTGCGCTTGCCGGTCCGCTCAAACCATTTGGCGATCTCCTGCTCGCTCTTGCCCTTGCCGTAGCCGGCGGCGGTGTCGAAGTAGCGGACGCCCTGGTCATACGCGTAGTCGAGCAGGCGCTGGCTGGGCGGGGAGCCGCAGCCCATGTTCACCACGGACACCTGTGCGCCGGTTCGGCCGAGCGCCCGGGTGGGCAGGGCGGCGGGTTGAGTGGCTGCGCCGGCGCCAGCCGGCTGGCTCGCTGCGGTCTCGGCGGCCCTGAGCACACCTCCCGTGGCGACGAAGGCCGGCACCGCGGCGGCGGCCTTGAGCAGGTCGCGGCGAGTCACGCCCGAGATTGGATTCATCCTGTCCATTGGTCCCTCTCCTTGTTTACTTGATCAGGCGGATCGAGCGATCTCTTTCGCCGTAACCGTGACTTCTGGTCTCCCCGGCGGCGGTGACATACACGCCGCGACGGTCGCCGATGATGACGCACTCCCTTTCGCACAGTCCGCAGCCGATGCAGCGCGCCGAGTCGATGATGGGCACCTGCACCTCATTGAGCAGGACCGCGATATCGTTGTTGCCGGGCACTCGCGCAAAGGCCCCGTCGATCCGCACCGTGTCGACGCTGTTGGCGATGATGCGGTGCGTCTCAGTCGTGCCGCTGGCGTGGTGTACCCGGACGTAGAAACGCTGGCTGTCGTCTCCCTGGAGGCTGTTTGGCTGCAGGACGGTCGGATCCGGGCGCAGCTGCCCGCCGTGCGGCATTTCGGCCAGAGTGAGCGTCTGGGCGGAGGCGGCCGTGATCATCTTCTTGCCGTGGCGCATCACGAACTGGCGCCATTCGGTGTAGATTGCCTTGGGTGAGACGGGGCAGACCTCCTCGCAGACCACGCAGGGCATGCCCTTGCCCCAGGGCAGGCAGCGTCCCAGGTCGTAGTTGGCCATACCCAGGCGGATTGCTCCGGCAGCGGCGTACTTGCCGACCCCAAGTTTCTGTTCGATGCTGATCCGCTGGATCGCCCCGGTCGGGCAGACCTGTCCGCACGCCACGCAGTTGAGCTGGCAGGCCCCGACGCGGTAGTTCATCACCGGAGTCCAAAGGCCCTCGATGCCGGCCTCGAGGGCGGCGGGTTGGACGACGTTGGTCGGGCAGACCCGCATGCACTGGCCGCACTTGATGCAGCGCTTGAGGAATTCCTGCTCTTCCACTGAGCCGGGCGGGCGGATCACGCTGGACTGGAAGTCCTTGGTGGTCTTGCCGCCCGCCTTGGCCAGCGGGATGAACGCCAGGCCCGCCAGGCCCGCGATCACGACCTTGCGCCGGTCGAGGTCGGGATTGGTGACCTGGGTGTCGGTGGGGGGCAGATAGCCGAACTTCAGGGCGCCGTGCGGGCAGTCGTCGACGCAGTTGAAGCAGACCAGGCACTCGCTCTTGCGCAGCGAGGTGTCCGGGTCGCACGCCCCCTCGCAGTGGGTGCGGCACAGGCCGCAGCTGGTGCATTTGTCCTTGTCGCGGTGGACCCGCCAGAGGCTGAACCGGCTGAACATGCCGAGCAGGGCCCCCAGCGGGCAGAGCACCCGGCAGAAGAATCGCGGGATCAGCAGGTTCAGCAGCACCAGCGCCAGCAGCATCAAGCCGACCAGCCACGCGAGATGATAGACCCGTATGTCGCCGAAGGTGGCGGGCGACGCCTCCTGCAGGCCCGGCATCACCCCGATGGTCACACTGCGGTGGATCGTGGCAATCGGGTCGAGCAGACCGATCTGCAAGCTGCCGAACATCGCGGCGACCAGCATCGCGATCAGGATCATGTACTTGATCGCGTAAGACGGGCGGTAGCGGTTGGCGTCGATGCGCTGTTTCGTGGTGAATCGGCCGAACGCCCAGCCGGTGAAGTGGTGCAGCGTGCCGAAGGGGCAGACCCAGTTGCAGAAGACGCGCCCCAGTGCGATCGTCAGCAGCAGGATGACCAGAGAGAAGATCAGGCCGCTATAGATCGTGCGGGTCGTCAGGGCCGTCGAGATGCCGACCAGCGGGTCGATCTCCAGCAACTTGCTCACCCAGGAGATCAGGCGGGGGTTGTCGGCAAGGTAGACGTAGGACGTCACCGCGATCAGCCCGACAAACGCCGCGAAAAAGAAGGCCTGCGAGGCGATCCTCGCCGTGGTGATCCGCCACAGCCCGCCGCCTGTGCCGCCGCGAGTAGATGATGTGTCGTTTTTGTTCATATCCGTCCGGGTCATGCCCGTGTCGCTCCAGCCCTTACACTTCGGTGATCAAGCCGCGGTCCCGGTAGGCCTTCCAGTCGCGCTGACCGAACCGCTTCTCGCCTATGCCCTCGCCGAACTTCTGTTCGGCATACTCCAGGTACGCCAGTCTGGCCGGGTCGCGCTCCAGGAGGTTCTCATAGCACCAGGCGTCGCAGGCGACCTGGTCGACGGCCGCGACGATCGTGCCGGCCTGCTTGACGTCGTCGATCCGCCCGCCGGTCGGGCCGTTGCGCATCAGCACGCGGGTGCCGTCGGCGATGACCAGGGTGGGGCTGATCATGTAGCCCAAGTCGCTGATGACCTCGTGGATGGCCTGGTGGAACTGGTTGCGCCGCCCGCCGAGCAGCCCGTACCAGTTTTTCATGGATAGCGACCCGCGGGCGAGGTTGTGGTCCTTGACGATGGGCAGGCCGATGACCTTGTTGGCCGCCCGAAGCGGTTCGTAGAGGATCTGCCAGGTCCCGAGCGCCTCGTTGCGGGTCGGGTCGGGCGCGCCGGGGCGGATCTCTACGTCGCGGAACCGCGAGCTCGACGGCAGCATGAGCGTGGCGCCGGTCCGCTGGGCGGCCTCGGTGATGCGGCTCTTGTAGAAGCAGTTCTGCGGGGCCTCGATCGGGTTGTCGGTGATGAGGACCTGGCTGGCGCCGGCCCCGAAGCAGAGCTGCGCGACGGCGGCGACGACCTCCGGGTTGGTGGTGGTGGCCAGGGCGGGGGCGCGGTCGAAGGCGACATTGGGCTTGAGCAGTACGACGTCGCCATGCTGGACGAACCGCTCGATGCCGCCCATCGGCGCCAGCGCCTTGCGAACCGTCTCGAGGATCGTCTGTTCGCCGCTGGTCCGGGCGATCACGAGCCGCGGGTCCGAGGCGCTGAACTTGTCGTAGACCGAGGCGAAGTAGTTGGGCAGCCGGATCGGCGGCGGCATCGCCAGGCCCGCCTCACCGGTCGGGTCGTGTAGCGTGACATAGCCGGCTGCCGCCAGGCCCGCCACGCCGGCGGCGGCGCCGACGCGCTTGAGGAAGTCGCGCCGCCCCATGCCCTGGTCGTCGGGGCGAGGGCCCTCGCCGTGCGGTCCGGCCGGTTGCTGCGGTCGATTGTCCTGTGGCATATGCTCCTGCCTTACTGCATCTGCGTCACCCATTCGGTGACCAGGTCCCTGGCCGTCTGCAGGTCCTCGGCCGCGGTCGCGCCGCCGAGGTAAGTATCCTTGACGAAGATCACGTCGTAGGTGCCGATCGACTCGCTTGTCATGACGGTGGCGCCGTCGATCTCGGCGACATCCAGCACCTTGCCGTACCTGCCGGCGAAGGCTTTGTACTGCTCAAAGGTCTCGGCGGCCTGCTGCGGGTTGTCGTTGCGCATCACGAACAGCGTCAGTTCGCCGTCGCCGATTGCATACTGGGCGGTGAATACGTCGTGCAGGAAGCTCAGGCCGAACACGTCGCTCTTGCGGAACTCGAAGGTGTCCGGCACGCGGTTCTCGGCAGGCAGGACCTTGTCGGCCCAGAGGCTCTGGTCGGCCTCGGGCAGTGCGTCAGCGACCGCGCGGGCCAGTTTCAAGGCGATCTCTCGGAGGTCGCTGTTGTCGCCACCTTCGCTTTCGTGGCCCGGTTCCACCCCTGCGGCCAGCAGATTGACGTAGTACTTGCCCTTCCAGAAGAAGACGCTCGAGCCGCTGAGGTAGCCGTTGCGGCCGACGTCGGCCGGCTCGCCGCCGTCGCCCTGTTCTGTGCGATAGATGCCGAAGGCGTTGTCGGGCTGGCCCATGTCGTAGACGTACAGGTCGATGCCGGCGTCCTCGCCGGCCGCGTAGGTCGTAAACAGGAGTTCGGCGAAGTTGTAGCTGTGGTAGAGCTGCGCCTTGCCGTTGATCTTTTCGTAGAGGGTGTCGGGGCCGAACGTCCGCACCTCGCCTGGTCCGGCCAGGTCCGGCTCGGCGAGCACCGGCAGAAGGCCCCCGGCTTTGCGCTGCGGCGCGGAGGCCAGCATCGTCTGGCCGACGACCTGCGGCGGCTGGATCTGCGCAAGAAGCGTGGCGGCGGGTTCGGCCTGGGGGGCGGCGACGGCGACGAGGTAGCGATCCATCGCCCGGACCATGACGGTCCGTCCGTCCGGCAGGGTCCCGCGGGCGATGCCGTTGTCGTCGGTCAGGGCCGGTTGCGATTCCTCGGCGGCATCGGTCCCGTAGGACTCTTCGTCGGTGTAGTCGGGTTCACCCTCGATATCCTGAGGCTCGTCCGTTTCCCCCGCGGGCGGAGTCGCGAGCGATTCGACGACAGCCGTTTGCATCCTCTCGGCGGCGCCGGTCGAACCGGCCACCGCGATGGCGACCTCGACGCGCCCGTCGTAATCTGCCACAAAGGCCGGGGCGAGGGCATCGACCCCCAGGGGCCGCTCGGCGACGAATCGCAGCGAGGCGGCGTCGAGGCCTTCGGTCGGCAGGAGGGCTTCGGCCTCGAAGGGCCTGCCGTAGGCGACCTGCACGCCAGCCAGTTGTGCCAGCAGGGCGGACACGGCATCGGTCGGCGTCTGGGAGGTCGGAGCATCGCTCGCGGCTACCATATTCGACGGCGTCCCGGAGACAGATGCATTGCTTGCGGATGCGGCGCCAGATGGTATCTCAGAGGTTGCATCGTTTGCGGCTGCGGGGTCTGCCTGACCGGCCGGCGTGTCGTCCATGGCGACCTCGACATAGAACCGTCCCGCCCAGAAGGCCCCACGGCGGTCCGTCTGCCAGCCGTCGATGTCCCCGCCGAAAGCGATTTGCCGGGCATCGGCTGGTCGGCGGGCGCCGCAGAGGCCGAACGCCCACTGCGGGGCCGGCGTTTCCAGGGCGATGGCGCGGACGGTCGTGCCGCCCACGTCATACTCGGCGGCGATGGCCTGTTTGGCCTGGTATGTTTCGGCGGCGGTGGCCAGATCCTGCCAGCCGGCGGCGCCGGGTGGCAGCGGGACGTCCTGACCGGCGGGGGCGAGGATCTGCAGGGGCAGGCGGGCGGGGATCGTGCGGCGCAAGGCCCTCTCGCCGGTGGGCATGAGGTATCCAGCGGCGACGGCCTCGGGCGGCCGGACGGCTTCGTTGAGCTGCCGGGTCACGTCGGCGAACGGGTTATCGGGCGTGGCGGTCTTCAGGTCCCAGGCGAACAGGCCGACCAGTCCCGCCAGCACAAGCACGATCAGCCCGACGAAGACCTTCTCGAGGCGGGGGACGTTCTTGCGCATGTATCGCCATCGCGGTGGTGATGCCACGGACAGGGCTCCCGCTGCTTTATCCGGCCAAATGCAGCGCCCACGGCGGACCGGCCGCGACCGCCGGGCGCGGAATTTCCGCCATTCTAGTCCGGCGGCCGGTTCTGGCAAATGGCGGAGGGCTATGAAGTTAGTACAATCGTTCAGCGACGGGGGCCGGCGTCGCGGGTTCGGGCGTAGTGTCCTTGGTTCGCAGCTGGCGATCCCGCCGTCGGGATGGTTCGAACGGGGGTTTTAGGCCCGTGGCGGGAAATTGACAGGCGGCCGACCATCCGATAGAAAACTCTTACCCGCGGCGGCCATGTATCGTCGGCACGGGCCGTGGCCCGGTTTCCATGGAAAAAGAACAGGGGTGAGCCTGTGAAACGTGCATTCCTTAAGGCAATGGCTGGCGCGGTCCTGGCGGCGTGTCTGGTCGGGGCGACTTGTGACAACCCCAACGTCTTCGGCCCCTTGACCAACCGGAGGATCTCCATCCTGGTGCTGAACGAGACGCCGTACAGGGCGATCTTCACGCTTGGTGCTTACGAGAACCTTAACGAGAACAGCGTCCCGGAGTTTGTCAGCTTCCGCCTGGAAAGCGCCCAGAGTAGCGCCGAAGAGACCGGCACCAACGGGTTCCAGACCGAGACGTGCCGCCGCGCGATCTCACTCGGTGGGCAGCAGCTGCTCAACCTGATCGACAAGAACCGGCGGAACTTCGAGGACGAGGGCACCACCTTCGACGACGAGGCCATGGTGGCGGGTGTCAAATTCTCCGATGCGCCGATCGGCGATCCGGACGAGGCCGTCGCGACCGTCGGCACGGCTGAGCCGATTACGATCCTCAACGGCATCGACTATCCGTGCGGGTCTATCGTCGTGTTCCGCCTGTTCGAAGACGCGGACGCGCCGGGCGGTTTCCGAGCGGCGTTCGAGGGGACGATCAACTAGATTTCGATTTGCCGCGGGCCGAGGCACGGCGGCGGAGCTCTTGTTCGATGAACTCCTGGATGTCTCCGTTGAGCACGGCGTCGGTGGCGCTGGTCTCGTGGTTGGTCCGGTGGTCCTTGACCATCTGGTAAGGGTACAGGACATACGAGCGGATCTGGCTGCCCCAGGCGATGTCGGCCTTTTCGCCGTAGAGTTTTGACAGCTCGGCGTCGCGCTTGGCCTCCTCCATGCGGAACAGCTTCGCGCCGAGCATCTTGCGGGCGACCGCCCGGTTCTGGTGCTGCGACCGCTCGTTCTGGCACGCTACCACAGCGCCGGTCGGCAGGTGCGTCAGGCGCACGGCCGAACTGGTCTTGTTGACGTGCTGGCCGCCCGCGCCGCCGGAGCGGTAAACGTCCTCACGCACGTCCTTGTCCCAGTCGATCTCGATCTCGATGTCGTCGTATTCCGGCAGGACGTCGACGCTGGCAAAGCTCGTGTGGCGCCGGCCGGCCGAATCGAACGGGCTCACGCGGACCAGCCGATGGACCCCCATCTCGCAGGACAGGTATCCGGTGGCGTAGGGCCCCTTGACGTAGAGCTGGATGTTCTGGACGCCGGCCTCTTCGCCGTCGCGGCGGCTGAGCTCTTCCACGTCGTAGCCCGCGATTTCGAAGTAGCGCAGGTACATCCGCAGGAGCATCTCGGCCCAGTCGCAGCTTTCGGTGCCGCCAGCGCCGGCCTGGATCGTGAAGTAGCAGTTCCTGGTGTCGCTCGGCTGCGAGAGCAGGCTCATCGTCTCGACCCGTTCGAGCTGCCTGGCGGCGCGCACGGCTTCGGCTTCGAGTTCCTTGTAGGTCTCCTGCTCGTCGCCGTCGGATTCCTCGAGCAGTTCGAGCAGAACCTGCATGTCTTCGATCTTCTTACCGAGCGACTCGATCGGTTCGACGATGGCGGTAAGGGCCTTCAGCTCGGTGATAAACGTATTGGCCCGCTCCTGGTTGTCCCAGAAGTCGGGTCTGGTCATTTCGGCCTGTATGCTCTTTATGCGGGCCTGCCTGTTAGGCAAGTCAAAGACTGTCCCGGAGTGCTGTTGTCCGGGCCTCGAATGTGGCGATCTGTTCGGTCAATTCGGTCATCGTGGCCATATGCGGGATCTACCTCCATGGGACCCATGCGGCTGAGGCCCCTCGATGCGTTTGTGCTATCCTGGTTCCGGTATTGTCGTATCGTCCGGCCGGATCATGCTTATCAGCCATTGTAGGCGCCATTTCCCCGAGCCACAACCCACTGCGCATCGGCTTGCCTACCATTGAGTGAGGACATACGGCACCCAATCATTCGAAGATAGAAGGTCGTCTTTCATGGCGGAAGAGAGCCCGTTCAACGTAGATCCCCGCGTCAAACAGGCCCGCATGAGCGGCAGCAGGCCCTTCTGGGTGGTCATCGCACTGATCGTCCTGCTTGTCGGCGGCTTCCTGCTGTACGTCGTGTACGAATACGAGCAGGCCCGCCTGGAGATAGGCCCGCTGCTGCAGGCCAGCGAGGACGGGACCCTGGTGGTGGCGTGGCGGACGGTCGGCGAGCCCGACACCGCGTTGGTCGTCAACCTTGGGGATGCGGAGGATGAACCGGGCCAGACGCTGGTAGTCCAGCCCCGGCTGCTTGGGGCGCAATATGTCGCACCGATGCCCGAGCTGCTGATCAACCATCCACAGGCAGCCTACTGGATTCGATCGAGGATGCTGGTGTTCTACCGGTCGCAGGGACCGTGGACCGTGAGTCAGCCGCGGGTGGAGGAGCCGTTCCGTTTCGTGGTGTTCGGCCACAGCGGCACGAACCTGCACCGTCGCACGCTGGCCACGACCATGCTCCAGACGCACCCGCACCTTGTCCTGCATCTCGGCGACCTTGTCGACCGGCCGGAGGTCTTTCCACGCGGCGCGATGAATGTCTACGAGGAACAGGTCTTCGGGCCGTACAATGTCCTTCTCAACATCATGCCGTTCATGCCTGTTCCGGGTCAGCAGGCTGCGGCGGGCCCGATCGGCAGCGCCTTCGACGAGTTATTCGTTCTGCCGGACAACGGTCCGCCAGGGCTGCCGGCCGGGCGAGTATGGTGGTTCGACTACGGCACCGCCCGTTTTGTCGCCATCGACACGAGCGTTGCGCCGGAGTTGCTCGAGGCGGAAGTCGTCCCCTGGCTGCGGCGGGTCCTGACCGATACGCGAACCAAATGGAAGTTCGTCCTGACCGAGGCGTCGCCGTATGCCGCCGGAGGGCCGAGCCCGAGGCAGGAGGCCGTGCGACGGATCCTGGTGCCGGCATTCGAGGCGGCGGGGGTGAACATGGTCCTTTCGGCCGGGAAACGGCGGTTCGAGCGCACCGCTCCGCTTTTGCAGGACCGACCGGTTCCGCCGGGCGAGGGGATCGTCTACGTGACGACCGGCGCAGCGGCCCGCAGCCTCGAGGAGATATCAGGACCTTTGCCGCCGTCCGTCGTCGCGCATGACAGCGGGGACAGGTCGTTTTCGCTGGTCGAGCTGGCCGGCGATGAAATGCGGTTCCGCCAGGTGGGCGCCGGCGGCGAAGTGATCGACGAATTGCTCGTGCCGTCTGAGGCATCCGTCCAGACGCCCCAGCCGGCCACGCAGCCAGCCGCCGCACCGTAGCAATCCGCATGGCGAACAGGGCGGTTTCCCGGGGTCAGACCCCGAGCGAATGCCTGTGCCCTGGACCCGCGTCAAAGTCTCATGGCGGTCCGGATACTTGTGCACGTCACCGGGGTCTGACCCCGTTGCGCACGGGCGCAAAAAAGAACCCGGCGGGGGCAGCCCGCCGGGTCCGGGGAGGAAGGTCCTGCTCTATGCGAGGACTACAGGTACAGGTATAAGCAACTGTTTTACGCTCCGGCCGGCGTGCTGGTTCATATGGAGATCGCCGGTGTCGGTGCGTATGCGAAAGCCGCTGTCTGCCTAAAGGTTGCACTGCCCGCCGCAGCAGCCCCGTTGGCCTGCGGGCACCGGGCACTGGCCGTCCTGGCACGCCGGTCCGGCCGACTGCTGGTGGACGGCCACCGTGCTCAGGGCCTTGTCCATGTTGGACCCACCGCACTGGCCGCACTTCAGGTCAGCCGGCTTGGCGCCCATCCTGCTGACCAGAAATTCGCTGGTCGAGCCGCAGTCGGCACATCGGTACTCATAGATCGGCACGCTATTGCTCCTTGCGCTTCGGGCGAGCCCTACTCGCTCGCGACCGCCTGTTCGACCGCCGATTTGTAATCGGCCTTGGACCGCACACCGACGAACGTCTTGACCGGCTTGCCGTCATCGAAGACCATCACCGTCGGCACGCCCATGATGCGATATCGTGCGGCAATCTCGCCGACCTTGTCAACATCCAGCTTGTACACTTCGGCCTTGCCCTCCAGCTCGCCGGCGAGCTGTTCCATGATCGGGGTGATCATCCGGCACGGGCCGCACCATGTGGCGTAGAAGTCGACCAGGACCGGCTTGTCCGATTTGAGGACCTCGCTGTCGAACTGGGCTTCGGATTCAACGTGCTTGACCATAGCCTTTTCTCCTTCCTGCGACGCCGGGGCACTGGCCGGCGCCGACGCGGTGCTTCTGACCTTATTATCCTTTTCACTCGCCCGGGGCTGCTCGGCGAAGCTCATGCTCGTCAGCAGCAGGCCAATCATGCCGCCATATAGCCCCGCCGCCCACCAGTTGCTCGTCAGCGGGCAGGTGCCCGTGCTGCACCGGGTCAGCCGGCTGTAGGCGATGCCTATCGCCGCGCCGACGGCAATTCCGAAAAACACCTTCAGATAGAACGGATCCACCACAGCCACGTCTCCTTGCGTCCCTGATTTGCCGGGACGTGCATCAATCCCCGGCGCTTCACCTGCCGCTCTTGGCACAATGCTCGCGGATGCAGTCCAGCACCCGCATAAGGTTCGGGTTGGCCAGGCGGTAGTAGACCTTGTTGCCCTCCCGCCGGCAGACCGCGATCCCGCGGTCTTTCATCAGTCCGAGCTGCTGGCTGGTGATCGCCGGCTTGGCGTCCAGGGCCTCGACCAGCTCGCTGACGTTCATCTCGCCGTGGCGGCCGAGCAGATCCACGATTCGCAGTCGAACCGGATGGGCGACAGCCTTTAAGGTCTCGGCGGCCTGCTCGAGGATCCTCAGCGGGATGGGCTCGCGATCCTGCTCCCTGCAGGGCGTCTTCTGGTCGGTTCTGTCAGTGGTTGTCTCAGCCATACCCATCAAGGTCTCCTGGTTGGCCTCCCTGGTATATGTTTCTTCCTGCGTTTCACGTTCTCGGGCCTGTGCCGCTGCCTTGCCAGCCCAGTACTGCTATCGGCCTGCGGCCACCGATTACTTTAGTATATCGCTACATCGCTAGATGTCAAACCCCTGTACAAGATTGTACGAGCCCGATGGGGCGGGGTTGGCGGGGTGTC
>JAWLBS010000090.1:0-3073 GCA_041687575.1 Phycisphaerae bacterium
CGTGGTCGAGGTCGACGTGTTCAGCAAGGGCGTGGCGCCGCCGACGATGGTGGGTCTGCCCGACACCGCCGTGCGCGAGAGCGTCGACCGCATCCGCTCGGCCCTGTTCAACTGCGGCTACGAGTTCCCCAAAACCCGCTGCGTGATCAACCTCGCCCCGGCCGACGTCCGCAAGGAAGGCCCCGCCTTCGACCTGCCGATCGCCCTGGGGCTGATGCTGGCCGGCCGGCAACTGGCGAGCGAAATCGCCGCGGACTACCTGATCGCCGGGGAACTCGCCCTGGACGGCACGTGCAGGCCGGTCAAGGGGGCGATCTCGATGGCGATCCTCGCCCGCAACGAGGGTCGCAAGGGAATCATCCTGCCCAAGGCTAACGCCCGCGAGGCGGCGGTGGTCGAGGGGGTCGAGGTGATCGGCGTCGAGCAGCTCAACCAGGCGGTGGCGTTCCTGGCCGGCGTGCTGACCATCGACCCGACCGTCGTTGACGTCGAACAGACCCTGGCCGAAGCGAGCCGGTGCGACGTCGACTTCGCCGACGTCCGCGGCCAGGAGCACGCCAAGCGGGCGCTGACGATCGCATCCGCCGGCTCACACAATCTGTTGATGATCGGCCCCCCGGGGTCCGGTAAAACAATGCTGGCCAAGCGGCTGCCCACGATATTGCCCCCCTTGAGCCCCGAAGAGTCGCTGGAGACCACGCGGATCTACTCCTCGGCCGGGCGGTTGCCGGCCAATACGAATCTGCTGGCGGTCCGGCCGGTCCGCAACCCGCACCATTCGGCCAGCGCGGCAGCGCTGATCGGCGGCGGGGCGATCCCGCAGGCGGGGGAGGTGTCGCTGGCGCATCACGGGGTGCTGTTCCTGGATGAGTTCCCCGAGTTCCCGCGGATGATTCTCGAGACGCTCCGCCAGCCGATGGAGGACGGGCAGGTGACCATCGTGCGGGCCAACGGGCGGGTGACGTTCCCGGCGCAGTTCATGCTGGTCGCGGCGATGAACCCGTGCCCGTGCGGCTACCACGGCGACACCCGCAAGAACTGCCGCTGCAGCCAGAACCAGATCGAGAACTACATCGGCCGGCTCAGCGGCCCGCTGGTCGACCGGATCGACATCCACGTCGAGGTGCCAGCTGTGCCGTTCACGCAGCTGCGGGCCCAGCGTGACGGGATCAGCTCGGCCGCCCTTCGCGAACAGGTGCTGGCCGCGAGACAGCGGCAGTGCGAGCGGTTCGGCTCGCACTCGACCGCCAACGCCCACATGAGCGCCCGGCTGGTCAAGCAGCACTGCCGCCTGGACGAGCCCGGCGAGGCGATGCTCAAGCAGGCGGTCAGCGAGATGGGCCTGTCGGCCCGCGCCCATGACAAGGTGCTGCGGGTATCGCGGACGATCGCCGACATGGAAGGCTGCGCGGACATCAGCGTAGATCATCTGGCCGAGGCGGTGCAGTACCGGAAGCTGGATCGGCAGATGTAGGCGGCGCATCGGAGCCGGCTTACAAGGGATACGCCATCATGACGGAGTCCTCAGCGAGGCAATGGCATCAGCGTCTGCGCGAAATGCTCATGGTGCTGTTGGCTGCAGGGGTCCTTTGTCTTCTGACGATGGTTGTGTCGACGTGTGATCCTATAGTAAGCCGCCCGCTCGCTCCGCAGAAGGTCTGCATGGCCAACCTTCTGAACGTCGGCCATGCGATAAATGTATACGCACGGCAGAACCAGGGACGATTTCCCCCAAACCTCGGCACTCTCAGGAATCAGCACTTGCTGCAGCCGGTATACCTCGTCTGCCCGACAAGCGGGACAGAGCCAGTCAACGGCGATTTCGTCTATGACTATGTCTACATCCCGGGGCAGTCGCAGGATGCGCTGCCAACCAACGTGCTTGTGTATGAAAAGCAACCCTACCACGACGATGGCGGAAATGTGTTGTTCGCCGACCTGCACGTAGAGTACATCGCGCCGTATTCGCGGGTCGAGGAGCTGGTGGCCGAAACCGAGGCCCGGCTGGCAGACAAGGACTAAGCACCGGAACCGCAAGCGAGGGGCGTTCCCGGCGCCTGAACGCGTATCCCCCCGCATCCCGCCCCCGGCGTCCCAGCGAAGGTCCTAATCCACGTACAGATCCAGATACAGCTGCGTCTGCGACGAGTTGCTGTAGAACTCGGCCGTGATCACGTCGCCGCAATCGAAATCTTCGCCGATGTGCAGCGCCGCCGACCCCGCCGTCGGCCCGGGTCCCGGCGTGACCAGCATCCGGGCGAAATCGATCATCAGCGACCCCGCATCGTCGCAGTCCAGAACGACACTTTCGACGTCGCCGGCCTTGATCACCGAAATCCTCTCGTCGCCATCGTCCTGCAGATCGTCCTCGTCCTCGTCGTCATCCTCGAGCGCCAGGAGCGAAACGTAGATGCTCGCGTCGGTGTCGTTGATGTACTTGACCGTCACCGTATCGAACTGCGCCTCGATGATGATGTTCGGAAGGTTGCACCGGATCTCCGCCGTCGCGCCCAGGCTGAACATCACCATCGCCGCAAGCACCCAGACCAGCCGTCTCATGGCCCACTCCTTTGTCGCATAGGGATCCGCGCCTGAATAATACCGCGACGATCCTACCCGATCCGGACGCGTTGACAAGCCGAATCACAGCCGCGACCAGTCCGCCAGCACCACGTTATACAGCGACTGCATCGCCCGCAGCGCCGCCGTCAGACGAGGCTGCACCTCCAGCCACTGCGGCTCGGACATCCGCTCGGCGCGGCCCAGCACCTTGCGCGCAGCGGCTTCGATGCCGGCCAGACGATCCGCGGCCTGGGCGATCCGGGCCCGCCCCTGCCTGTCCACGGGCCCTTCCATCCGCCGCAGGTGCTCGATCCGCTCATGCCACCGATCGAGGTCCTCGGTCAGTCTGGCCACATAAGTGCTTACAGTTTCGACAGTTTCCATGCACCCTCCATCACTGGGGCGTCGAGGCGACTGCAAGAACGCCGAGCACCGGCACGATTCGATCTGGCATGCGCATGGGCGGTCCCCCTTCGACAGGTTCCGGCCGCTCGATGCGGCCGCTCAGCAT
>JAWLBS010000090.1:3173-6554 GCA_041687575.1 Phycisphaerae bacterium
GGGGTCTGACCCCCTGGGGCAAACGCTTCGAGGTCAGACCCCATCAACCCCTCTTCCCCCACCGACCGCGACGCCCATTGGCGCCATGGGGATGGGACATCCAACCGGGATCGGCACTTGAAATAGGACTGAATCAGTGCTAGATACTTCATAGTGGTGGACGACCATGGCATAACTGAGGTGCAAACGGCTGTATGTTGACCTTGACGCGAAAAACCGACTATGCCCTGATCGCCCTGAGTCACCTCGCCTGGAACCCCGGGCGGGTGGTGTCGGCCAGGGAGATCGCCTCGAAGTACAAGGTGCCCCTGGCGCTGCTGATGAACCTGCTCAAACAGTGTGCCGCCCAAGGGCTTGTCGAGAGCGTTCGGGGGGCGCGGGGCGGGTACCGGCTGGGCAAACCGGCCGAGAAGATCGCCCTGGTCGAACTGGTCGAGGCGATCGAGGGGCCGCTTCGGCTTTCGTCGTGTCGGCCGGGGACCGGCGGCAACGGCAGGCAGGATGCCAGCCCCTGCCAGGTGGGCACGTGTTGCCCGGTGCGAGTGGCGATCAATAAGGTACATATGCGGCTGCAGGGATTGCTGGCGGACATGACGCTGGCGGACGTGGTGGGCATGGCCAGCGACGCGACGTCGCAGGTGCTTTCGCCCCACTCGCTGGTGCCCGCGACCGATCTGACGCAGGAGGAGTCGACGCATGAAGCTGCCGATCTACCTGGACAATAACGCGACCACGCCGCTGGACCCGCGGGTGCTCGAGGCGATGATGCCGTTTCTGACCGACGCCTTCGGCAACGCCGCCAGCCGGACCCATGCCTTCGGGCACCGCGCGGGACACGCGGTCGACGCCGCGCGGCAGCAGGTGGCTTCTTTGATCAACGCCGACCCCAAGGAGATCGTCTGGACCAGCGGCGCGACCGAAAGCGACAACCTCGCCATCAAGGGCGCCGCGTTCGCCTACCGCGGCAAGGGCGACCACATCATCACCCAGGTCACCGAGCACAAGGCCGTGCTCGACACCTGCAAGTGGCTCGAACGCGAGGGGTTCCGCGTGACGTATCTGCCGGTCAACCGGGCCGGCCGGATTGATATGGCGGAGCTGAAAGCGGCCATCACCGACCAGACGATCCTTGTGACGATCATGATGGCCAACAACGAGATCGGTACGCTCCAGCCGATCGACGAGATCGGCCGGCTGTGTACCGAACGAGATATATTGTTCCACTGCGACGCGACCCAGGCGGTCGGCAAGCTGCCGATCGACGTGCAGGCGCAGAATATCCACCTTTTGAGCCTATCGGGTCATAAGCTCTATGGGCCCAAGGGCGTCGGAGCGCTCTACGTGCGGATGCGCAACCCACGAGTCAAGCTCGAGCCGATCATCCACGGCGGCGGGCACGAGCGGGGCTACCGCAGCGGCACGCTCAACGTGCCCGGCATCGTCGGGCTCGGCAAGGCGTGCGAGCTGAGCCGGCAGGAGATGGCCGAAGAGGCTGCCCGGCTGACGGAAATTCGCGAGGCCTTCTGGCAGAGCGTCTCGGGCCGGCTGGACGAGGCCTATCGCAACGGCGACCCGGAGCACTGCCTGCCCAATACGATCAACATCAGCTTCGCCTACGTCGAGGGCGAGAGCATCATGCTGAACATGCCGGAGGTGGCGGTCTCCAGCGGATCGGCATGCACCAGCGCGACGCTCGAGCCGAGTTACGTGCTGACCGGCTGCGGGGTCGGCGACGACCTGGCGCACGGGTCGCTGCGGTTCAGCATGGGGCGGTTCACGACCGCCGAGCAGATGGAATACACGGCAGACAAGCTCGTGGCGACGGTGAATCGCCTGCGGGAGATGAGCCCGCTGTACGAGATGGCCAAAGAAGGCATCGACCTGAGCAAGGTGCAGTGGCAGTCAGACTGAGACCGGCGGCGCGACGGAGAATGAAATCATGGAATACAGTGACAAACTGATCGATCATTTCAACAACCCGCGGAACGTGGGGTCGATGTCGAAGGACGACCCGGGCGTGGGCACCGGCATCGTGGGGGCCCCCCAGTGCGGCGACGTGATGAAGCTGCAGATCAAGGTGGACGACACCGGCCGAATCGTCGACGCGAAGTTCAAGACGTTCGGCTGCGGCAGTGCGATCGCATCGAGTTCGCTGGCGACCGAGTGGATCAAGGGGCGGACCGTCGACGAGGCCCTGGAGGTCAAGAACACGCAGATCGCCAAGGAACTGGCCCTGCCGCCGGTAAAGATCCACTGCAGCGTGCTGGCCGAGGATGCGGTCCGCGCGGCGATCAAGGATTTCCAGCGCAAACGGGCGGGGTTAAGCGGCGAGGCCCAGCCGGCCGGCCAGGCGGGGCAGGCGAAGTAGAAGGAAGGTGAGCGGCAATGGCGATTGAGATTACGGAAAAGGCAGCTGAAGAGATCAAGTCGATCCTGGCGCGGCAGAACCAGGATGTCGAGAAGGTGTACCTGCGGGTGGCCGTCAAGGGCGGCGGGTGCAGCGGGTTCCAGTATGCGATGGACCTGACCGACAGCAAGGGCGAGTTCGACGAGGAGGCCGTCAGCAACGGCATCCGGATCGTCAGCGACCCCAAGAGCATGCTGTTCCTGGACGGCACGACGATCGACTTCAAGGACGAGCTGATGGGGCGAAGCTTCGTGTTCAGCAACCCCAACGCCTCGCGCTCCTGCGGTTGCGGAAGCAGCTTCTCCGTGTAGGGCGGGCATTGACGATGGCGGAACAGAAACAGCAGCACCCCGGCCCCCGCCCCACGCGGTGCGACCGGTGCCACTCCCAGATGAACTGGCCGGTCGTGTGCGAATCGTGCCGGACGCTGTACCCCCCGCGCGAGCAGGTCGACTACTTCGACCTGCTGGGCGTGCCGCGGACGTATGACCTGGACCTGGAGAAACTGCGGAGCAACTTCCTGGCACTCAGCCGGCGGATCCACCCGGACTTTTTCAGCACGGAAGAGCAGGACGTCGTCACCGCCTCGATGCGGATCGCCGCGCAGATCAACAGCGCCTACGAGACGCTCCGCGATCCGGTCCAGCGGGCCGAGTACATGCTGCACCTGTGCGGCGGCCCCTCCAGCAGCGACGACAAGTCGGTGCCGGACGACCTGCTGGCCGCGGTGATGATGCTCCGCGACGAGATCGATGAGGCCCGCGAAGCGGGCCAGGAGGCGACGCTGGCAGCGCTGCGCGAACAGGTGACAACGCGGCAGCGCGAGGTGATGGACGCGATCCGGACGCTGGCGCGGCGGATGGCGGACTGCAGCGGCGATGAAAACGAGCGGGCGGAGCTGCGCAAGCAGCTCAATGCGCACCAGTACTGGACGGGACTGGTGCGACAGACGCGGAGCGACAGTGGTCAGTAGT
>JAWLBS010000090.1:6654-8679 GCA_041687575.1 Phycisphaerae bacterium
GCCAGTTGCCGGCAGGACCGTGGCCTCCGACAGTCCGGCCCATCGTTGTCATCCTGAACGAAGTGAAGGATCTCGGTTTTTTCTGGTTGCAGCAGGCCCTGGTGGGCAATAGCCCACCCTACACAACTTGATTGGCGGGCATAGCCCGCCCTACACGGTGATACGCTCCATGACGGACACCCCGACCGAAACGATTATCGGGATCGACCTGGGCACGACCAACTCGCTTGTGGCATTCGCCGACGAGCGGGGGCCGCGGGTCGTACGTCTCAACCGCCAGGGCCAGTCCGACACCGGCATGGTGCCGTCGGTCGTGGCGATCGATCCGGTCGGCGGCGGTTCCGACGTTGGAACCAGCGCCCGGCTGCACGCGATCGAGCGGCCCGAGGTCACGGTCTACTCCGTCAAGCGGCTGATGGGACGCGGCTTCGAGGACGTGCAGGAAGAGGCGCAGCGGCTGGCGTATCCGGTGGTCCGCCGGCCGGGCGAGGAGGGTCGCGACCTGGCGGCCGTGCGGATCGGCGAACGGATCTATACGCCCCCGGAAATCTCGGCGTTCGTCCTGCGCGACCTGAAGGCCCGTGCCGAGGCGTATCTCGAGCGGCCCGTCCGCAAGGCGATCATCACTGTGCCCGCCTACTTCGACGACGCCCAGCGCCAGGCGACGCGCGACGCCGGCCGGATCGCCGGGCTCGAGGTCGTGCGGATCATCAACGAGCCGACCGCCGCGGCGCTGGCCTACGGGCTCGACCGCAGCGAGGAATCGACCATCGCCGTGTACGACCTGGGCGGGGGGACCTTCGACGTGTCGATCCTGCGGCTGAGCGGCGGGACGTTCGAGGTCCTCAGCACCCACGGCGACACCCACCTGGGCGGCGACGACTTCGACTGGGAGATCATCCGGCTGGTGCAGGTCGAGGTCCGCAAGCGCCACGGCGAGCACCTCGGCTTCCCGCCGAGCACCCTGCAGGGCCTGCGGAACCTGGCAGAGGCGGTCAAGATCCGCCTGAGCGACCAGGAGCAGGTGGCGTTCGAAATCGACCTGGGCGAGGGGCGGAGCTTCGGCATGGAGCTGACCCGCCAGCAGCTCGAGGCAATGATCGAACCGTACGTCCAGCGGACGATCGACTCGTGCCGCCAGGCGCTGCGCGACGCGGACCTGACGCCCGAACAGATCGACCAGGTCGTGCTCGTCGGCGGCTCGACGCGGGTGCCCTACGTCCGCCGCCGGCTGGCGGAGGTCTTCGGCACCGAGCCGTACACCGCCCTGAACCCTGACGAGGTGGTCGCCCTGGGCGCAGCCGTGCAGGCATCGATCATGGGCGGGACCAAGCGCGAGATCCTGCTGCTGGACGTGGTGCCGCTGAGCCTGGGCATTGAGACGCTCGGCGGGGCGGTCGCCAAGCTGATTCTGCGGAACACCCGCGTGCCCTGCCAGGCGACCGAGATGTTCACGACGTTCATCGACGGCCAGACGAGCATCCAGCTGACGGTGCTGCAGGGCGAGCGGGAACTGGCGAAGGACTGCCGCAGCCTCGGCCAGTTCGAGCTGCGAGGCATCCCCCCGATGCCGGCTGGCAGCCCCAAGGTGCAGGTAACATTCCTGATCGACCAGAACGGCATCCTGCACGTTTCGGCGAAGGAGCAGCGCAGCGGCAAGGAGGCGAGCATCCAGGTGATCCCCGCGCACGGGCTGACCCGCGACGAGGTCCGCGACATGGAGCGCGACGCCTACGCCCACGCGATGGAGGACTTCAAGGTCCACCGCCTGATCGACGTCCGCAACCAGGTGACCTTCGACACCAACAAGGCCGAACAGGCCCTGGACAGGGCCGGCCAGACGCTGGACCCCGACGTCCGCCGCGAGGTATCCGAGCGGATGGCGGACCTGCGCCGCCTGGCGCAGCAGTCCGACGACGCCGAGCAGATCAACCAGGCCCTGCAGGCCTTCGACCGCCTGACCCTGCCCCTGGCCGAGCACGCCGTCACCGAGGCGCTGCGCGAGGCGGAAGGCAAGCAGGGCGG
>JAWLBS010000090.1:8779-15506 GCA_041687575.1 Phycisphaerae bacterium
CGACAGACACGGGGGCAGCATGATCAAGAACATATCCCCATCCGGCGGACGACCCACCGGCGACATCGCCCGGTTCGCACGCGAACTGCAGGCCGACCGCAAGGGGTTTCTCGGCTACGTCTACCGCTTCGGCTACGACGAGGCGACCGTCGTCACCAACGACTACTACGTCATGCGCAGCGGCGGCGTCTCCAAGAGCGCCTTTCTGCTGATCCGGCCAGGCTCGCCAGCCGAACTGCTCCGCCCCGAGGACAAGGACATGGTCAGCACCGGCGAGGACCGGCCCTTCTACCTGGTGTTCGCCCAGGTGCTCGAACCGACGCTCACGCCGCTGTCGGGCGAGCCGCTCGAGCCGTTCCTGCAGATGGACAAGGACCGCGAGGGCGACATCCCCGCCCGCCCGGAACTGCAGTGGGGAACGATGACGACCGCCGTCGTCGGCACGTTCTTCGACGACCCGGACGGCCGGCGGATCGCCTTCGGGGGCGACGTGGAGATGTTCCTCTCGCCCAGGCTCTACACCGTACACGTGCCGACGGCCGAGATGCTCGAGCGGCTGGTCAACGCCTTCGTCAGCCGCGAGAAAGGGCGCGAGATCGGCGAGTTGCGGTTTACCGAGAGCCAGCACCTTCGCCCGGGCTCGCGGGTCCCGGTGCGGGTCGAGCCGGACGACTTCGTCGGCGCGCGGACGGCGATCTTCGGGCGGCGGGGCTCCGGCAAGAGCAACCTGATCAAGGTCATCGCCGACATGGTGCTGGCCAGCGGCCGGTCCGTCGGCCAGGTGATCTTCGACCTTGACGGCAAGTACGCCTACCGCGCCCCCGGCGAGCAGGCGGCGCTGCACGAGCTGCACCCGCACAAGTGCATCCGCTACACGCTGCGCCCCGAGCCGCACGAGGCAGTGCGGGTGCTCAAGGCGAACTTTTACAGCGACCTGGCGCTGGGCCACCGGATCATGCGGGAGCTCTACAGCCAGCAGGTCGGCACGCCCGCCCAGTATGAACAGCCGTTTCTGAGCTGGGAGGTGCTCAGCGACACCGACCTTGGCCACCTCGAACGGCTCAACGCCGCCGCCGCGACCCGCTATCGCCGGCAGGTCAGCATCTACCAGTGCATCCTGCACGCGGCCGGTTTCGAACACCCGCCCGAACTGGCAGTCGACCTCCACCTGAACAAGCAGGTCCGCGAGGCGCTGGCGGCACTGCTGCCCGAGTGCGGCTCGACCGACACCGACCAGGTCGTGCGGGTGCCGCGCGTGGTGCCGCTGGAGATGGCCGCGGCCGTGTTCGCCAGGGCATGGGAGATCTACGGCCAGGGCAGCCCCGTATTCCTGACGCCGTCGGGGCGGGCCTATTTCGACGAGCCGGCCGAATCGATGCTGACGATCCTGACGCAGCACACCGCCACCGGCAGCGCAGTCAGCGGCTATCGCAAGTTCCTGCCGATGCGCCGGTATCACTCGCAGCGCAGCGGGCTGCTGCTGCGCGACCTGCTCGACGCCCTGGACGACAAGCGGACGGTGATCATCGACCTGTCGAACGCGGCGCGGGAGCTGGTGAGCTTCTTCGGGGGACTGGTCGCCCGGACGATCTTCAGCCGGCAGATGAGCCGGTTCACCGACAACCAACTGGGCGACCACTACGTGCAGTTCTATTTTGATGAAGCGGAAAACCAGTTCCCGCGGGCCAACGTCGGCCCGCGCTCGTTCTACAGCCGGCTGGCGCAGGAGGGGGCGAAACTGCACATCGGGCTGGTCTACTCGACGTCGCGGGTGGATGCGGTCAGCCCCGATCTGCTGGCCAACACCGAAAACACGCTGGTCGGCCACCTCAACGACCAGCGGGCGATCCGGGCGCTGACGCGGTTCCATGAGTTCCGCGACGTCGGCCCGGACGTGCGCCGCACCACCGCCCCGGGCTTCATGCGGATGGTGAGCCGCTCGCACCGGTTCGTGGTGCCCCTGCAGGTCCGCCGCTTCGGGCAGGTCGCCCCCGAGCCCGCACCCGCACCAGGCCAGGCCGACCGCGGCGACCGGCCGTAATGCGGCGGGTTCTTGGACCTCCACAGACAACAACAACGAGTTATCCGCAGATTACGCAGATTACACAGATTCAGAACAACAACGGCGGGTGCCATGGCCGCGCTGCTTGCGGCCATGGAATTCTCCGAATGCGCAGCGTCTTCCGTCCCTGACCACCCGAAGATGTCATTCTGATCGCATGTAGGGCGGGCTGTGCCCACCAACGCCGTCATTCTGAGGCAGCGAAGAATCTCTACTGCACGGGGCGCCCATGGTTGAGTAGCCCGCTTGGCAGAAATCCTTCACTTCGTTCAGGATGACAACTGGGGTGCCATGGCCGCAAACGGCAGTACCGCCCTGCCTCCCACCCTACATCCGCCACCATACCACCCCTGATTCCCAACATTCCCCTCTTGCGGTAGACTGCCCCGGCGGACAGCGACAGCGGTCCAGGTGCAACCGCAACGGATTACGACGAGAACGCGGGTCGTATTGCGGACAGTTCGAGGCGGCTGCATATTTCGCGACACCAGGCAGGAGGCATCGATGCCCATCGACGAACGCGAACTGAACAGGGCCGGCGGGTTCCGGCTGCCGACGCCCGTCGCGCCGCTCTGTCCCCGGTGCCAGTACAACCTGACCGGCCTGCGGGACGCCCGCTGCCCGGAGTGCGGCCACGAGTTCCAGTGGCAGACCGTGCGGCGAAAGGCCCGGGCCCAGTGGCTGGAGGCATTGGGCCTCAAGACCTTGCCCGAAGAGATCGAGTTCGGCTTCCGTTTGGCGATGGCTGCCTGGGCCCTGGCGATCGTGCTGCGGCTGGGCGTGGGGCTGATCGGCCCGGCCGCCTCCTGCGCCCTGGACGTGTTGTTCCTGCTGATGTACGCCACGGAGGTGTTCCTGGCGTTCTGCGCGGCGTTCCTGTGTTCGCACGTGATCAAGTTCCGCCGCCTGCCGGTCGAGGCGCGCGAGGCCCTGCGCATCGAGGTCCCGGTCGCAAAGGCCTGGGCCGGGCTGGGCTCCTCGGTGGTGCTGCTGATCGTCAGCGCGCCGACCTGTATTTCGGCGTTGTAAGGGATATCCATGGCCGCCCCCGGGTTTATCAGTGCAGTGCGGGTGATCGCGATGCTGACCTTCGCCTCGCGGATCCTGGGCCTGCTGCGCGACATGGCCCTGACGGCCGTGTTCGGCGCCAGCGGCACGCTGACCGCCTTCGTGGTGGCGTTCCGGATCCCCAACCTGTTCCGCCGGCTGCTGGGCGAGGGGGCGCTGTCGGCGTCCTTCATCCCCGTCTTCAGCCGGCGGTTCCACAAGCGCGGAACCCAATCAGCCGAGCAGGCCGCCCAACAGGTCATCGGCCTGCAGGTGCTGGTGCTGGCCGCGGTGACGGTCATCGGCGAGCTGGTCATCGCGGGCCTGTGGCTGCTCGATCCGGACAGTTCCCGCAACCGCCTGACCCTGATCCTGGCGGCGATTATGCTGCCGCACGTGATCAGCGTCTGCACCACCGCCCTGCTGGGCGGGATGCTCAACGTCCTGCGGAACTTCTGGATCCCCACGCTCGCCCCGATCATCCTGAACGTCTTCGAGGTGATCGGCGTGATCGTCGCCTGGTCCCTGCACGAGCAGGGGCGCCTGCCGTCGATCTGGCCGGTTGTGGCGGGCGTGATGATCGCCAGCGCAATCGAGGTGATCATCCCCTGGTACGCCCTGCGGCGGCGGGGGATCTCCATCTGGCCGAAGATCGGCTGGGACGACCCGGCCGTCAAGACCGTCATCACGCTGATGATCCCGACCGCGCTGGGCCTGGCGGCGGTGCAGGTCAACGCCTTTCTCGACACGATGATCGCGATGTTCATGGTGCCGCGGGTCAACGGGCCGCTGATCCTGGAGCTGTCGCAGCGGCTGTACCAGCTGCCGCTGGGGGTCTTCGGGATCTCGGTGGCGACCGCCATCTTCGAGCAGATGTCCGCCGAGGCGGCCCACGGGCGGATGGCCGACCTGCGCCGCACGGCAGGACAGGGCCTGCGGCTGATGCTGTTCGTCGGCCTGCCGGTCAGCATCGGGATGATCATGCTGGCCCGGCCGATCACCGAGATCCTGTTTCTGCGCGGCAAATTCACGCCCGAGGCAGCCGTCCTGGTGTCGAATACGGCCACGCTGTACATGCTGGGCATCTCGGCGTACATGGCACAGCACGTGTTCGCGCGGGGCTTTTACGCCCTGCAGCGGCCGCAGATCCCCTCGCGGATCGCGGTGTACATGGTCGCCCTGAATCTGACGCTCAACCTGCTGCTGGTGCGATTCCTGCACGAGGCGGGCCTGGCGCTGTCGACGGCCGTAACGGCCTATGTCCAGATCGCGTTTCTCAACCGCGCCTGGCGGCAGACGACCGGCGGCGCCGCGCTGGAGGGCCTTGCCCGGTCCCTGACCCGCACGGGTGCCGCCACGGTAGCGATGTGGGCAGCCATCGTGGCCGCCCGGTACCTGCTCGGTCCCGCCGCCGGGAACATGCCCCACCTGCTGGTCTCGACAGCCGTCGGGGCAACCGTGTTCTTCGCCGCCGCCTGGGCGCTGGGAAGCGAAGAGATGCGACTCCTGATGCAAGGCCTGCGCCGCCGGGCAAAAGCCTCATCTGCCGCCACACAAGAGGCGCAAGAGCAGGTATCCGCCAAGTAGCCGGGTGCCACCTGCCATTCGTCCCGACGTAGTCGTCTGACGGAACCGAAAGCAGCGCCGTGCTCCTGCAAATGAGCAGCGATCCCGCAGACAAGCGGGAAGGAGCCCGAAGCGTGAACGCGCGTGAACGAGAATGTCGTTGTCGTTCCGGAAGCGCAACACCCCCGAATCCTGCAGAAACGAGCCGCGACCGTGAGGAGGAAGCGGTATTCCCCCACCCCGAATCACCCGACCGCCTCGCCTGCCCGGTTGTACAGCCGGAACGTCATCGGCCCCGAGGCGTTGTCCACCCGTACCCGCCCAGCCCCCTCCACGTGCAGGTCGAACGACACCCCGCCGTAGTGCATCCCCCGCACCGTCGCCCGCGAGACCCCTGCCGGCAGCAGCGGGTCGATCTGCAGCCCATCCTCGTGCACCCGGACCCCACAGAACCCGAACAGCACCAGCTGCAGAAAGCCCCCGATCCCCGTCACGAACGAGATCGTCTCATTGACCGGGTCCTCGCTGACCACCAGGTGCGGCAGCCGGAAATGACGCAACAGCTGCACCAGCGCCGCCGTCGCCCCCTCGCGGTCCCCCAGCTCGCAGCGGATGACCCCGTCAAAGGCGTGGGCCATCATGATGTTCTGCTCGGGGTACTTCTCGCCGTAGTACGCGATGATGTTCCGCTTGACGTCCTCGTCCATCGGCCGCTCGTACGGGTAGATCATCAGCGCGGTGTCCGCCTGCTTGATCGTCTGGCCCGCGTAGCCGTCATACTCGATGAACAGCCGGCGGTCCTCGTCGAACGGGTAATACATTTTCTCGACAATCCCGCGCCACGCGGCCGGATACGACTGTCCGTACTGCTCGCACAGCCGCATGGCCAGATCCAGCGTCCAGGCCGCGCCGTAATTGGTCGCGGCGTTGTTGTCGCGGATCCGCGCGAACTCGTCGGGGCAGTAGATCCCCAGCAGCTCGTACCGGTCCTTGCCGGCGTTGTACGTCACCCGCGACGCCCAATACTTCGCCGCCTCCAGGACCACCGGAAACGCCCGCTCGCGGCGATACTGCTCATCCCCCGACACCAACCAATACAGCCGCTGCGCAAAGGCCACGTCCGAATTGACGTGCCGCTGGTGATGGATATCGTACGGCGGCACCTTCTCCAGGCCCGTCTCGGCGCTCTCCCACGCGAAACACGCCCCCTCATACCCGTCCAGCCGCGCGTTCTCCTGCGCGCCGGCCAGCGTCTCAAATCGGTACATCACCATCGGCCGCGCCAGCGCCGGGTTGAGCAGCGCCACGGCCGGAAAGACCCACAGGTCGGCGTCCCAGAAGATCCGCCCCTCCCACGACGTGCCCGACAGGCCCACCGGCCCGAGGCTCGTGTGCAGGTCCTGGCGCAGCTGCGCGTAAACCTGGTACAGAGACGCGTTGATCAGCCGCTGCAGCCGGGGGTTGTCCACCTCGATCCGGTGGGCCCACACATCCCGCCACGCCGCCTCGTGGGCTACCCGCACCGCGGCCAGGTCGCCGGCCGCCCGCTCGGCTAGCCGCACCGCCTCGGCGGCGAAATCGCTGGCCACGCGTCCGGTCCGCACCGCGTTGAGCGTCACCGCCACGATCTTGCGGATCGTATACGTCCCGCCCGCCTTCACGTCGAACCCGACCGTCCGCAGGTCCCGCCGCCCGGATCGGCCGAACTCCACCGCCGGCGCCTCGATCCCCTCATACGCCAACCGCCACGCCGCGGCAAACGGCTTGTTGTCCGGCCCGAACCGCGAGACGAACCAGCACGTCTCGCCCGCGCCGCGATCGTTCATGCTGTTCTCGCGGATCACCGACCCGTCGAATACGTCGGTCACCCGCACCCGCCCGTCGAAGTCCGGCCGGATCGTCAGCCGCATCACGATCAGCCCCGGCTGGTCCCTGCTGGCGTAGATCTCCCGCTCGATGCGGGTGACCCGCCCGCCGCTGTCCCACGTGTGGCGGGTCGTCAGCGTGGCCGTCTCCATGTCCAGTGTCTGCCGATAGTCGGCATGCCGCCCG
>JAWLBS010000091.1:0-15402 GCA_041687575.1 Phycisphaerae bacterium
CTGGCGATGGCATTCGGGAACGGCAACGGCGAAGACGACTCCCTCGCTTACGCTTCGGGCTCTTTCCCGCAGGGTGTGGGCGTCTCTCGCATCCGGACGGCACCCTCGCTTACGCTTCGGGCTCTTTCCCGCAGGGGGTGGGCGTCTCTCGCATCCGGACGACTCCCTCGCTTACGCTTCGGGCTCTTTCCCGTTTGCCTCTGGGAGGGCCGCTCATCCGGGGGATTCCATGGCCGGAACCACCCACTGCCGGCGCTGCGCTTGGCAGCGGGTACCCGGCCTGCCATGGCACCCAACAACGATTGGCGGGCGCAGCCCGCCCTACGTGGACCATGGCACCCGAAGATCAGAACAGCGTCTCGCGCGGGGGCGGCTCGCGGAGGTCCATCTGGACGTCGCCGAGGTAGCCTTCGTGCTGGAGGTAGCGGACGGCCTGCTGGACCGTCGGGAACACGCGGGTGGCCGTCTCGGTGATGAACGGCGACGGCTCCGAATCGCTCCGCCACACCACGTAGACCTCCTTGGTCGCCTCGTGGGCGTGCTGCAGCTCGCGCTCCACGCCGCTGCTGATGATCGGCCGGCCGTCCGGGCCCGTGGGGATGTAACTGACGATCATGTCCGCCTGTTCTATCAGTTTGAAATCGCGGGCGTAGATCTGGCCGTCGATGTCGCCGGCCACCGAGAGGATCTCGTCGACGCTGAAGGCGATCTCCCGGCCGGTGATGTTGAGCTTCAGCTCCTTCTCGCCGCGGCGCCGCGCGGCGACGGCGCGGACGAGCATGTTCTTCTCGTCCACGTCGCCGGGGTCGAAGGTGATGAAGTGCTCGGCGAGCAAGGCGCGGAAGGCGTCGATCTCGGCCATCGTCTCGGGCATGTTCATCACGTGGGTCATCGGGAAGGAGGGGTAGACCTTCTTGCGGTGCGGCTCGAACATCAGCCGGTAGAAGCTCTCGGCCGCCCGCCGCAGCGACTGGCCCCGCGCGAGGATGAAGAACCGCCCCCAGCCGCGGATGATGGTGGCGAGGATCTCGGTGGCGAGGATCTCTTCCTCGCGCCAGACCATCACGTCCTTGAGCGAGTGCTGGACGTCGCGGTGCTCGCGGTCGAGCCGCTCGTGGACCGTGTCGAGGTTCTCGACCAGGTTGATGAACAGGTCCGGGTCGAGCTGGAGGATCTGGTCGTGGTCGAACGCCGGGAACAGCCCGTGCCGCCAGCGGAAGGTCGCGTGGGTGTTGACGATCACGTTGGGGTGGCGCTGGACCTGGCCGAGGATGTCCTTGAAGACCGCCCGCCGCAGGGAGTTGAGCCGCCCCAGCGGCAGGTCGAGGATCCGCCCCGGAACCACGTCGGGGGCCTCGGCGTACATCATGTCGCCGACGTTGAACAGCAGGACATCGTGGTCGTTCTCGGCGGCGATGGCGACGACCTGCTCAAGGAAAGGCTTTTTGTCGACGCCGACCTGGCCGGTCACCACGACGCGGCCGCCGGGCATCAGGGGTCGTCGGGCAAACATTTCCGGGTAGCTGGCTGGTGTCATTGGAAGTAGTACCGGTCTTCGGGTCAAAGCGGCATCGGCGCTGCGGCCGGATGCCTTGGGCGTCTTCATGTACGGTACGCGGATGTTAGATGCGGCGAGGGGTTTCGGCAACGGGGCGGGGGGTGCGTGAGAGGATCCGCGGCACTTCCCGTCCTGCACCGGTCACCGGGGTCGTACCCCGCGCGGCCGCCCCCCCTATGCCAGCAACGACCCCATATCCTGCACAATATCCGCCTCTGACCCCTGCTGCCGGGGTCCGACCCCATGGAAAAACGCCTCAGCCAGGGAGTGGTCGTCCCCCGGATTGGATCTCCCGCACAAAGCGTCCCGCATCCCCGGGGCGGGGGCATGCGGCGGATGAGCATCGGGCGGGATGCGTGTGGGTGGCGCCCATCCGGGGGAACACCGCGACCTCACGGTCACGGCTCCTTGCCACGGGTTGCGGGAGCGTTGCGTGTTTCAACGACAAAGGCACCCTCGCTGACGTTTCGGGCTCGCTCCTGCCAGAGCAGGGGCGCCTTTTTCCCTCTCGACCGGGCGACTACGCCTGGCCGAGGCGCTGGCGGGCCTGCTCGACGGTGATGCCGGCCACGAGGACCTTCTTGCGGGCGGTGGCGGTGCCGGCGACGACCTGCACCTGCTGGGGGCGAACGCCCAGGGCGTGGGCGAGCATGCGGCAAAGGGCCTTGTTGGCCTTGCCGGCCTCGGGCGGGGCGGCCACGGCGACCTTGAGGTGGTCGCCGAGCCAGCCTGCGATGCGGTCGCAGCTGGAGCCGGGGACGGCCTTGACCTGGATCTGGACGCCGTCGAGGCTGCTGGTTATCGACCCTTGTTCGGGCTGGCTCATCGGCTGGGCTCCCTGGAAAACCTGTCAACGAGTGTCAGGCATAAGTCCTTGCAGGGCAATGTGCAAGGACCTGCAGGAAAAACGCCCCGAATCGTTGATGGCCCAGTTGACCTTAACGCCGTGTTCATCTATAGTTACCTTGCTCTTTGAAATGGAAGGTCTCCGACGATTTGCCCGAAGACGGGGCAGGCCTCTTGACTTACGGGCGGGGATGGCTACATTGATCCCTCGCCGTCTGGCAGGCCGGTTCGCGGATTGGCTCGCAGCAGATGGGCTCGTAGCTCAGTTGGCTAGAGCGTGCCCCTGATAAGGGCAAGGTCGTTGGTTCGACTCCAACCGGGCCCATTCAGTCTCGCCTTCGGGCGTGGCTGACCCGCTGAGTTGACGGCTGGTCCAGGTGGCCAGGCCATATGGACGGGGCCGTAGCTCAATTGGGAGAGCGCTAGCTTTGCAAGCTAGAGGTCACGGGTTCGACCCCCGTCGGCTCCATGGGGCAACCGGTTGCAGCGGCCCGAAAGAAAAGTTAGGAAAAACTTTTCGGGGCGGTTGACACGGAGGCCTGGATCGGTAGAATTACCTCTCTCGACGCTGATGAGGGGCAACCGCAAGGGGTTGCGAGGGTTAGCGGCGAGCGGTGGTGAAGGAAACGCCGTCAGTCCCAGGGCATCGGATGGTGCCTTCGGACCGGCGACGAGCCTTCGACGGGCGAGTTGTCGGATTTTTGTTTGAGGCTCTTTGACAATCGAATAGGTAAGGAAGCGGTAGACGTAATGACATCAAGTCATTGCGATCCAATTGGTGCCGTGTGTGAATGTTGCACGGAGAAATCCGTGTTCTAGTATCGGATCGAGTGCCGGCAGTGACTTGATCGCACGAGCGAGGGTCAGGCGGTCGGGGTAAAGCCCGGCCGGCGGACAATTGTTCATAAGTGTGGTCAAGCTACTAAGGGTGCATGGTGGATGCCTAGGCGCCTAGAGGCGATGAAGGACGTTGCAGCCTGCGATAAGCTCGGGGGAGTCGGCAAACAGACATTGATCCCGAGATTTCCGAATGGGGAAACCCGGTATCGCTGGGAAACCAGACGGTATCATCCATGGGTGAATTCATAGCCCATGGAAGCTAACCCGGGGAACTGAAACATCTTAGTACCCGGAGGAAGAGAAATCAAAGAGACTCCGTCAGTAGCGGCGAGCGAACGCGGATCAGCCCAAACCGGTGGCTACGGCTGCCGGGGTTGTAGGGCCCTCCGAGGTGTTCTCATTTCTATCTGAATGGTTTGGAAAGGCCAGCCACAGAAGGTGACAGCCCTGTAAGAGAAGGAAATGAGAACCCGTTGACGAGGAGTCCCTGAGTAGCGCGAGTCTCGTGGAACCTTGCGTGAATCTGGGGGGACCACCCTCCAAGGCTAAGTACTCCTAGGCGACCGATAGTGAACCAGTAAGGTGACTGAACGGTGAAAAGAACCCCTTCAAGGGGAGTTAAAAGAACCTGAAACCATGTACTTACAAGCAGTCAGAGACCTATACCGGCTTGCCGGGATGGTTGATGGCGTACCTTTTGCATAATGGGCCGGCGAGTTGCTCCTTAGCGGCAAGGCTAAGTCACTCAGTGACGAAGCCGTAGCGAAAGCGAGTCTGAATAGGGCGATTAAGTCGTTAGGGGCACACCCGAAACCGGGTGATCTACCCATGGGCAGGTTGAAGCGACCGTAAAAGGTCGCGGAGGACCGAACCGGTTAACGTTGAAAAGTTATCGGATGACCTGTGGGTTGGAGTGAAAAGCTAACCGAACTCGGAGATAGCTGGTTCTCCCCGAAATGCCTTTAGGGGCAGCCTCAGGCAACTACGTTGTGGGGGTAGAGTGACTGATTGAAGAGTGGGGCCCACAAGGCTACCACCTTCGACCAAACTCCGAATACCATGACGACTATCCTGGGAGTGAGCTGACGGGTGATAACGTCCGTCAACAAAAGGCGAACAAGCCAGATCATCAGCTAAGGCCCCCAATTTTCGCTAAGTGCTTAAGGATGTTCGGTTTCACGGACAGCGGGGATGTTGGCTTAGAAGCAGCCACCATTTAAAAAGTGCGTAATAGCTTACCCGTCGAGAAACTGGGCGCCGAAAATGATCGGGACTCAAGCGAAAAGCCGAAGCTATGGGCTGTACGAGTCGTTGACTCGTGCAGCGGTAGGGGAGCGTTCCAAGGCAGATACGTGCCATACCGTAAGGAGTGGTTTAGGGCCTTGGAAGTGCGTATGCCGGCATAAGTAACGATAAAGAGGGTGAAAATCCCTCTCGCCGAAAGCCTAAGGTTTCCTGGGGAAGGTAAATCCGCCCAGGGTTAGGCGGGAGCTAAGGCGAGGCCGAAAGGCGTAGCTGATGCACAGCCGGTTAATATTCCGGCCCCCCGTACGGAGGTTGACCCTGTAGTGCGCCGGCAGGATAGGTGGCCCACCATGAGAAGCGTGGGTGCCCGAAAGGGCGAGGCCAATTTGAGCCGAAGCACCATGAATGTCGGCCGAGAAAAGCTGCAGGTGACGAAGTGCGGGCCCGTACCGCAAACTGACACAGGTAGGCGAGGTGAGTATCCAAAGGCGCTCGAGAAAACGGTCCTTAAGGAACTAGGCAACATTACCCCGTAACTTCGGGATAAGGGGTCCCTACTCGCAAGAGAGGGCGCAGAGAAATGGCTCTAGCGACTGTTTATCAAAAACACAGGTCTCTGCTAAGTCCAAAAGACGACGTATAGAGACTGACGCCTGCCCGGTGCGGGAATGTTAAGGAAGGCGGTTAGGGGTAACCCGAAGCTGTCAACCGAAGCACCCGTAAACGGCGGCCCTAACTATGAGGGTCCTAAGGTAGCGAAATTCCTTGTCGGGTAAGTTCCGACGCGCATGAATGGCGTAACGACTGGAGCTCTGTCTCAAGGACCGACTCGGTGAAATTGGAATCGCGGTGATGATACCGCGTCCCCGCGGCAAGACGGAAAGACCCCATGAAGCTTTACTGTAGCCTGGTATTGGCCACGAGCTGCTCATGCGTAGGATAGGTGGGAGGCGATGAAGAGCCGGTTCTGGCCGGTTCGGAGCCAACGGTGAAATACCACCCTTGTGTTGTTCGTGACCTCACTCTAGTCCGTGAAGCCGGATAGAGGACAGTGCTAGGTGGGCAGTTTGACTGGGGCGGTCTCCTCCCAAATGGTAACGGAGGAGTGCAAAGGTCGGTTCAGCGCGGTTGGCAATCGCGCGTCGAGTGTAAAGGCACAAACCGGCTTAACTGCGAGACTGACAGGTCGAGCAGATGCGAAAGCAGGCCTTAGTGACCCTGTGGTTCCGTGTGGAAGGGCCATAGATCAACGGATAAAAGCTACTCTGGGGATAACAGGCTGATCTCTCCCGAGCGCCCATAGCGGCGGGGAGGTTTGGCACCTCGATGTCGGCCCATCGCATCCTGGGGCTGAAGGCGGTCCCAAGGGTTCGGCTGTTCGCCGATTAAAGCGGTACGCGAGCTGGGTTCAGACCGGCGTGAGCCAGGTCGGTCCCTATCTGCCGTGGGCGTACGAGATTTGAGGGGACGTCTCTCTAGTACGAGAGGATTGAGAGGCTCGGGCCTCTGGTGTACCAGTTGTCCTGCTAAGGGCACCGCTGGGTAGCTAAGCCCGGAACGGTTAAGCGCTGAAGGCATCTAAGTGCGAAACCCTCCCCAAGATAAGATCTCGGTTTCCCTTCGGGGAATGAAGGCCCCTGGAAGACCACCAGGTTGATAGGCTGGAGGTGTAAGGCGTGAGAGCGCTTGAGCTGACCAGTACTAATGGCCGAAGGCTTGACCATGCTTATGAATGGTTGTCCGGCTCTGACACGAGCCGGGCGTTCAAGTCACATAAAGTGCTCCGATCCGAGAGCACATGACACCAATCTACTGCTTCCCCCTGTTCGATTGTCAAAGGGCCCCAAACGGCTCTTTGATTTACTTTGCGAACGAGCGGCCAGGCTTTCGGGCCCGGCCGGTTCATGAATGTGTTGGTGGTCATACGTGCGGGGACACACCCGTTCCCATTCCGAACACGGCAGTAAAGTCCGCACGGCCGATGGTAGTCCTTCGGGGCGAGAGTAGGTTACTGCCAGCACTTATTATTCAAAGAAAGCCCGGTCCGAAAGGATCGGGCTTTTTTTGTGCGCGGCGATCGTGGTATGATAAAGGGAATGACGCCGCGCGGCCGGCGTCTTGTGGGTGGCCGCTCCCAGGGAGTCAGCCCCATGGTAGCGATGTCAGACATACAGGCCGTTGCCGGCCGAATCGCAAGGGAGTTTCGTCCGGAGCGGATCATTCTGTTCGGGTCCTTCGCCTACGGGCGTCCGGGGCCCGACTCGGATGTAGACCTGTTGGTGCTGCTGCCGTTCGACGGAACGGGTTTCTGGAAGAACCTTGAGATCCTGAACCGGGTGGAGGCGCCGTTCGCATTAGACCTCCTGGCCCGTCGCCCGGATGAGACGCGGCGGCGGTACGTACGCCCAGCTCGATCCACTGATCCGCGACGCGATTGATCGGGCAAGGTGCTCTATGAACGAGATCGTCAGTGAATGGGTCGCAAAGGCGGAAGGGGATTTCGGCACCGCCAGGCGGGAGATGGCAGTTGCTGGCAGACTCTTTGTAGGCGTCCACTCGATTGGCGGGCGAAGCCCTGTCTACGTAGGACCCTGCGCATGCTTGAGCATCCCGGCCGGCAGATTCGCCACCAGGTCGGGCAGGTCGTAGACCTGCAATGCCCCGTGCACCGTGTTGATCAGTTCGTTTCGGTGCAACGGCGCGTGAACGATATCGGACCATGCAAGACCGGGGCTTTCCAGCTGCAGCGATCGGAACAGGTCCGGCTCGAGAGCAGCGGCGTGTAAGGCGGCGGCGGTTGTCTCTCGGACGGCGACCAGGTCGAGTGCGGGGGGCGCATCTTCAGCGGCCTGCGATCGCAACCACCTCGCCGCCATCAGGATCTGCTCCGCCCGGATGCCCAGGTACGGCCGGCCCAGCAGGTACGCCAGGAAAAACTCCTTGGCATGATGGCCGAAATGCCGGGTCGATGGGGGAATCTCTTCCGATTTGGTGCCGCTGAGCCCGGGCAGGGGCAGCGCGAGCACCAGATATCCCCGCCGGGCCAAGTCGGCGGCGGGGCCGTCGGCTGTCGCGCCCGCTTCCGCCGCGGATGCTTCGCTCGCATCGTCCGGCAGGTAGAGACATGCCCCGATGGGCGACACTTCCGGCCGAAGTAGAATCCCACTCAGGGCAACATCCGGCTCCGGCTGGAGCCAGACGTCGCTGACGGTGAAGCCTTCCGCCCGTTTGATCTGCCGCAGCTCGGCCGCCGGTTCGGGGATCCCCGCCAGCGGGCGGATGCCGGCTATCTCGCGGACTTTTCCGAGTACGACTTCGCGGGAATTCTCCTTCCAGAACTGCTTCCGTTTCGCCGCGAGGCGCGCTTCAAGGTCCGCGTTGAGGTCGAACAGCGATTTCGCCCCCTCGATCCGCAGCACCTGCCCCTTCGGTGTGCAGTGCATCTGCTCGTCCGTACGGAGCTCGGCGGGCGGTTCACCGACCGGCTCGTCGACCCCGCACAGCCAGCGGCGCATCCACCGGACCATCGGCACGCGGAGCTCGGTATCGAAATTGTGCGGCAGATCGGCCTCGACGATCTCGACCCGCTCGGCGAAACCCAGCCGCGTGTAGATCCGCTTGACCTGGCGGAAGGTCTCCCACGTGCCCTCGATATCGAAAAAATCCCGAGTCGCGGCGCCCAGCAGCAGCGGGCGCGGGGCGAACAAAATCGCATAGTCGGCGTGGTCGAGTCCGCAGCGGACCTGGGCATGCAGGTTCTGCTCGGCGTCCTGCGGGCCGATCGTGTCGATCAGCCGGCCCAACGACGTCAGGTAGCAGCACGGCACCGCGCAGGCGATCCGCGGGTCGATCGCCATGAGGTAGCTCGTCTGTGTGCCGCCGCCGGAGGTGCCCGTGCAGCCGATCCGCGCTGCATCGATATCGTTCCGGCTGACGAGGTAATCAACCGCCCGGATGGCGTCGTGGATCATATCGCCGGCGATGCTGCGGCCGAGCAGGATGCTGCCCGCGCCGATCAGCGTGTGCTCGACGGTCGAGCCGACCACGCGGCAGCCGCGCTTGTCGAGGATCTGCGAGCGTTCGCCCTGGCCGATCGGATCGAAGCAGAACCCGGCGATGCCATGCCGGGCGAGCAGGATGGGGGCCTGCTGGTAGTTTTCGTAGGCCTTGCCATTGTTGCTGTGGCCGCAGGGTACCAAGGCAGCCGGGTAGGGTGGTTCGGCGTCCGGCAGGTAGAGAACCCCGGTGACCGGCAGGCCAGGGCGACTCTCAAATATGATCTTTTGTTCGCGGTAGCCGTCGCGAGGCACGGTCGCAACGATCCGGGCGTTCAGGGGCGTCTTTTCAGGCATTTCGCCAAGCCCGGCCAGCAGCTGCGTGCGGAGGCGTTTCTGCCAGTCGGCGATCTGCTCTGGCGTGCGGATCTGCTCATAGCGCTGCCGCCGGGCGGCGAGGGCCTCGTGGGCCTGATGGCGGAGTCGGTTCCACATGCCGGGGCTCCTTCGGGAATTAGATCGTCCCCGACGGTATCGCCGGCGGTGGGCGGGGTCAAGGATGGATTCGGGTTTCGGGTGTCGGAATCACGGCCTTGGCGCAGATCTCGCAGACGCGTGCAGGGCGGAGCGAAACGACTTTCCGCAGATTCCGCAGACTGAAAAACGGAACGACAAAACGAGGGCAAAGCAGGGGCATCGCAGCAGAGAACGCCAATATGCACTGCGGCGGCGCAGACTCCGCTATCACTCAAGCCACCCTCGGCGCCACGTTCCTGATCCTGAGTAGATCGTCCGGCGGCAATATGGAGTGCGGCGGCCCTGACGCCGCTTTCACTCAACGCCCCCCCCATCGGCGCCGACGCCCCCAATTTCCAGCGGATCTTCCCTCGGCCGCATGGACTGCGGTCCTCGACCCTGAGGCGCAGACCGTTGCCCGCGGCGGTTTTCGTGGTAGAACCAATGATGTCTGGGCGGCGCGGGGTGGAGGGATGGGCCGGCAGGTTGTCGAGCGGTCCGACGCGGGTCTGGCCGTACGCTATCGAAAGGAGGCGAAACATCATGGGCGAATCTTCCGCCCCGATCGTCGTGGGCCTCGGCGAATTGCTGTGGGACTGTTTCCCTGACGGGCGACGTCCCGGCGGCGCTACCGCCAACGTTGCCTTTCATGCCCAGCAGCTGGGGTACGCAGGGGTCGTCTGCTCGCGTGTCGGCGATGATGACCCGGGCCGCGACTTGCTCGGGTACCTGGACGAGCACGGCCTGGACACGCGGTACATCCAGCGGGACGCCGATCATCCGACCGGGACCGTGACGGTGGATCTGAGCCAGCCGGACCGGCCGGAGTACATCATCCACGAGAACGTCGCCTGGGACTTCATTACATTTTCGGATGATCTAGCCGGCCTGATGGGCCGCGCGGCGGCGGTTTGTTTCGGCAGCCTGGGGCAGCGATCGCCCGCCAGCCGGGCCGCGATCCAGCAGTGCATCGCTACGGCGACCGGAGCGCTGCGAGTGTTCGACGTGAACCTGCGGCAGTGGTGGTACGATCGGGAGGTGATCGAGCAGTCGCTGCGCGGGGCCGACATCGCCAAGCTCAATATCGAAGAGGTCGAGGTGCTGGCGAGGCTGCTGGAGGCGCCGGATGAGCCGGTGGCATTCGCACATAACCTCTTGGTACAATACCAGTTAGAGATGGTCTGCATCACCCGGGCCGAGCGGGGATGCCTGCTGATCGAGCCGGACAAGGTGGTCGATGCGCCGGGCGCGGCCGTGCAGGTGGTGGACACGGTCGGGGCGGGTGACGCCTTCAGCGCCGCCCTGATCGCGGGGCGTCTTCGCGGCTGGCCGCTGGAGACAATCGCGGCGTTTGCCAACGGTGTCGGCGGGCTGGTCGCCAGTCAGGCCGGCGCGATGCCCGCCTTGAAGGAAAGATACGCGGTGCTGATCGACAACATGGATACCGGGGACACCCCGCTGTCATCCTGAACGCAGTGAAGGATCTCTGGTTCGCGGGGCGCCAGACCATGGGTCAAGCGGAAGCGGCGTTTTCCTGCAGGTAGAGCAGGACGCGCTGCTGAAGGGCGTTGGCGTGCATGCGGATCTGCCGGCCGGGGCCGAAGCCTTCGGGTTCGACCACCCGGATGCACGAGGAGAGACTTTCGGCTGACGGGAGTAGTTCGGCGAGCCGGTTGGGGGCTGTCTCGAGCAGGTCGAGGTTGAGATTGTTGCCCTGGCACGCGGGGAACAGCGCCAGGTAAAGGATGTCGAGTTCGACCAGTTCGTTGAAGAAGTGGGTGCCCAGCGAGACGTCGGGGACAAGGTCGTCGCGCATGGCGACGATCTCGCCGAGGATCGAGACGTTGTGGATGTCGCCGAAGGTGACGGGGACGCCCAATGACGGGGTGGTGGTGCCCCAGCGGCCAGGGCCCAGCAGCATGATCGTCCGCGGCTGGGGCTGCAGGCGGACCAGTTTGGCGATGGTGCGTGCGACGGTATAGCGGTCTGCCATGTCCATCTGTCCATACGCGCTCGGGACGACACAGATGATGCGGTCGATCGTCTCGACCGTGCTCTGGCCGATCACCGCCCCTTGCGCCTCGAGCAGGCATCGCTGCGGGGGCACGGGCGGGGCATCCTCGATCGAACCGCCGCCTTTGACCTGCAGCGGGCGGCACTGCAGCAGGTTGATGCGGTAGGACTCGTCGGGATGGAAGTTGGCGCAGAACTCGATATCGACGGGCCAGGCGTAGGCCTCCTGCAGAATCCGGAGCATGTCGCGCATGTCCTCGAGGAAGCGGGTCCGGTGGAAGAGCCCGTCGAAGGTGAGGACGCGGTCTTCGGCGGGGGCTTTCAGCGGCTGGGCCATCTGCCGGGCGGCGGCGGACGGGTCGCGTTCGGCGAGCAGATCGACGGGCAGGTTCCGCCCGAGGAGGATGGCCTCGGCGAAACGCACCTGCACGAGCTGGTTGGCCTCGAGGTCGAGCACGTCGAGGCGGCGCTGGGAGTAGCGGCGGACCTCGTCGAAGTTGGTTTCCGGCCGGCGGTGCGGGGCGTTAAGGGCGACGACACGCGTGTAGTCGTCATCACTGCGATCGACGGCTCGGGTGCCCAGGCCGGCGACCAGGCGGAGCATGCCGGCCTGGGGGTCGATCTCGCGGTTCCAGACGTAAGGGTTGAAGCTCAGGCCGACGCCGGCGACGTGGGGACAGAACAGCGGTCCGTGCAGTGAGCCGCTGACCCGCTGGACGAGCAGGGCCATCTGTTCGTCCTTTTCCAGCAGGCCGCGCTGGGCGCGGTATTGCAGGGCCTTTTCGCTCATGGTGCTGGCGTAGATGGTGCGGATGGCCGAGAGCAGGTCTTCGATCCGCTTGTGGCGGGGGCCCTGGTTGACGCAGAAGACGCTTTCGTACTTGCCGGCGAAGGCGTTGCCGAAGTTGTCCTCGAGCAGAGAGCTCGAGCGGACGATGAAGGGCGACTGGCCGAAGTGGTCGAGCATGCTGTCTAGCTGCTGTTCGATGTGCGGGGGGAAGCGGCCCATCAGGATGCTCTGGCGGGCCCGTTCGGCGCCCTTGAGGAAATGGGCGCGGTCGCGCTGCTGCTCGCGGGTCCACCAGATGCCGTTGCGGACGAGGAAGGTGTAGAACACGTCCGAGCCGACGAAGAAGGAGTCGTGGGGCTCGAGCAGGCGGTCCCAGCGGGGGTCCGCGTGTCGCAGGATCGCCCGGGCCAGGAGCATGCCCACGCTCTTGCCGCCGATCAGGCCGGTGCCGACCATGCGCCGGCCGACCTCCAGCACGTCGGCGAGGGTGAGATATTGCTCCAGCAGCCGAAGGACGCGCTGGTCGCGGCTGATGACCATGCGCAGGAGCTGGCGGTGCAGGCGGTGGCGGTCGGCGTCGTCGACGGGGACGCGCTGGCCACTGAGCAGCATGTGTTCGGCCTCGAGGAAGGTGTGGTTCCACAGGCCGACGCGCTGATCGGACAGGCCGAGGTTGAGCCAGGGGACGGCCTGGAGGACCTCAGCGATGGTGGCGCTGTCGGTCACGGGGTTGAACTCGTCGCCGTGGGCGGCGTGCAGCAGGTGCATCGTCGGGCTGTATCGCTGCTGCACCTTCAGCGGCTGGACGTAGATCTGCTCGTCACGCCGGTAGACGTTGAGCACGACCTGGGCCGTGTCGCGGATCTGGTCGATGGTGTGGCTGGCGTGGGTGTTGCGCTGCAGGGCGAAATAGGCGATGGCCTCGATGTCCAGCAGGTACGGGCAGGTCAGCATGAAGAAGTTGGCGAGCATCTGGTCGCTGTACCAGTCGCTGGCCAGTTCGGAGAGGCAGTCGAAGACGTAGAAGGCACCCCGGCCGGCGTGCTCGATGATCCGGTGGACCTGCCCGGTGAACTGTTCGAACCCCTCGCGAGGATCGAGGTTGTGGATGGTGATCTCGGGGATATCGGGCAGCAGAGGCGGGTGGGTGGCGAACCGGATATAGATGACGGGGCGGCCGTGGCGGATGCCGGCGGCGTAGTAGGGCGGCAGGAACGACTCGTAGTGGCGGACGTCATCGACGAGCCAGACGATGTTGTCGCCGGGGATCAGGCCCTTGAGCATCCGGTCGAGCCCGGGCAGTCCTGTGGTCAGCTGGGAGTCGATCTGGGCCATGGGAGCCAACCCAATCCAATACGGACCTCAAATGTGCAGGCGCCGGTCCCGAAGGACCGGCGCCCGTCATCCATCATATCGTTGGTCGTGCGGCGCTGCTGTTACACGACGCCCTGTGCCATCATGGCCCGGGCCACTTTCAGGAACCCGGCGATGTTGGCGCCGACCATCAGGTTGCCTGGCGAGCCGTAGGCCTCGGCCGCTTCGCTGCACTGCTTGTAGACGGCGCTCATGATCTTCTGCAGCTTAGCATCGACCTCCTCGAAGGACCAGTCCATCCGCATGGAGTTCTGGCTCATCTCCAGCGCGCTGGTGGCCACGCCGCCGGCGTTGGCGGCCTTGGCGGGGCCGTAGGCGACGTCGTTATCGAGGAAGATGTCGATGGCTTCGGGTGTGGAGGGCATGTTGGCGCCTTCGGCGACAAACTTGCAGCCATTGGCGACCAGGGCCCGGGCGGCGTCGGCGTCGATCTCGTTCTGGGTCGCCGAGGGCAGGGCGATATCGCACGGCACCTGCCAGATGCCCTGCCAGTCGGGGGTGTAGGTGGCGCCCTTGCGCTGGTCGGCATACTCCTTGATCCGGCCGCGCTCGACTTCCTTGATCTGCCGGACGAGGTCGAGGTCGATGCCGGCCTCATCGACGATGTAGCCGTTGGAATCGCTCATGGCGATGACCTTGGCGCCCAGCTGCTGGGCCTTCTGGGTGGCGTAGATGGCGACGTTGCCCGAGCCGCTGATGACAACCTTCTTGTCCTTCCAGTCCTGCCCGCGGTCGGCGAGCATGTGGCTGGTGTAGTAGACCAGGCCATAGCCGGTCGCCTCGGTGCGAACAAGCGAGCCGCCCCAGCCGATGCCCTTGCCGGTGATCACGCCGGTGAAGCGGGTGGTCAGGCGTTTCCACTGGCCGAACATGTAGCCGACCTCGCGGCCGCCCACGCCGATATCGCCGGCAGGCACGTCGGTGTCCTCGCCGATGTGGCGGAACAGCTCGGTCATGAAGCTCTGGCAGAAGCGCATGACTTCCATGTCGCTCTTGCCCTTGGGGTCGAAGTCGCTGCCGCCCTTGCCGCCGCCGATGGGGGTGGTGGTCAGGGCGTTCTTGAAGATCTGCTCGAAACCGAGGAACTTGATGATGCCGAGGTAGACGCTCGGGTGGAAGCGGAGGCCGCCCTTGTAGGGGCCGATGGCGCTGTTGAACTGGACGCGGAAGCCGCGGTTGACCTGGACCTGGCCCTTGTCATCGACCCAGGGCACGCGGAACAGGACCTGACGCTCCGGTTCGACGAGTCGCTGGACGATGCCGCTGCCGATCATCTCGGGGTGCCTGTCAACGACAGGGGCGATCGACTCGACCACCTCCTGGACGGCCTGGAGAAACTCGGGCTCGGCCTGGTTGCGGGTACGTACCGTGCCCATGACCTCTTCCACGAAAGCTGCAGCGGGTAGTTTCGCACTGATAGTTGACATAACGTATCCCCTTGTCGGGTGTCTGGTTTTCGGATTCCTGTGCCGGTGTTCCCGGTCCTTACGTCGCGGCCGACCGGATCAATCGGCGCAATATCAGTTATAAGTTTTGCTTATGCGGCGCCAACAAAGCGTTGCCTAATGGAGGCTATAAGCAAAATATTATTCTCTGGGGGTGTTCGATAAGAGTCGAATGGTGTGTGCGCTGTGTGTTTTCGCGGTTTGCTCTTGTAGATAACACCTGAAACCCCAACCACTTGGCAACGATTTCCCATGTTTGCCACGTGCATGGTGCGGGCAGAGGCGGGCAGGAGATTTTGTTGGTCTGACGGTTTTTCGCTCGGGTTAGCAGGGCGTGCCGTGGCGCGTTTTCTTTGGTTTTGCGGGAGGGCAGGTTGGGGCTGCAAAATCCCCGAGATGGGCTCGCCAGGTTTGTTGCAGGGCGGGCAGTCGCGCTTTGAGGAAGTCCGCCAGGGCCCGTGTCGCCCGTGTGCGAGGGCGGCGGCGGTGCAGGAGCAGGCAGATCGGCCGCTCGTGCTCGAGCTGGGGGCAGGGGATGCGAACGAGTTCCCCTGATTCGAGTTCGCGGATGACAGAGGAACACGGCAGCAGAGCGCAACCGCGTTCGGCGGCAACGGCTTCGACCAGAACCACCGGGTTCGAGACCTGCATGACAGGCCTGGGGTGGATCCCCTGCTGGTCCATGATGCGATCGATGGCCTGACGGGTGGGGCTGTGGTGCGGGAAGGTCACGAACGGCTGGTCATCCAGCCAGGGGACCACGTGCTTGCCGGTTGGCAG
>JAWLBS010000092.1:0-15380 GCA_041687575.1 Phycisphaerae bacterium
CATTCTACGTGTCGCGTCGGCACCTGCCAAGGACGCCGGCCACAGGGTGCGTGACAGGATCCGCGGGACTTCCCGCCGTGCACCGGTCACCGGGGTCGTCCCCCTTGCGGATGCCTGCATACCCTGAGAACGACCCCATGTCCCGCATAATATCCCGCTTCTCGCCCCTTCTGCCGGGGTCCGACCCCATGGCCAAATGCCTCCGCCGGCAGCGGTCGTCCCCCGGGGCGTGATCTCCCGCAAAAAGTGTCACGCACCCCCGGCCGTACATATCCGGCCCCTGCAGGGCCGACGACAACGGCAACGACATTGGCAACAGCAGTAACTACGAAGCACCCTGGGCCTGGCCGGAAAGGCGTCTCCCCTTGTGGCCGGCCAGAAATCACACCTGTGCAGGTCGGCTGACATCCCCTCGGCATACCAACCAGCTCGCCCGGCGGCATCCTCGGCCCTGCAAGGGCCAAAATATGTAAGCCCAGGGGCAAGGCCAGTCCCGGCTGCGGCCGGGGCTGGCCGCGAACCTGGGTCGGCGGGCACGACACCATTGTTTTGTTCTTTTCTCTTTCCGGGGCCCTGTAAGGGACCCGACAATCTGACCGGGGGCAGCCGGCCCGTCGCCGGCCACGGGCGACACGCCCCCGCACAGGGGCCGCGGTTATGTTGCCCTTACAGGGCTCCCCGAGGTCTGGCTCGCCTACCCGGGTTCGCGGCGGCTGCGCCGCCTTGCCCCCGGGCTTACATATCCGGCCCTTCCAGGGCCTACAACAGCACCGGCCACGGCAACATCTACGGCTACGGCAGCAGCCACGGCCATGACAACAGCTGGGGCCACGACCAGCGCAACAGGCGCCACGCGCAGCCGTTGCACGGCAGAGCCGGCTGCAGATGCAGGTCGTCGCACGGCCTGCTTCCTCTCTACCTGTAAATAGGAAGCCTGCTCGCTGGCGAGTCATGCATTCCCTGATTCTCTTGAACGAGGGACCAGTATGCCGGAGGCGCTCACCTCAGCGTTGGTGGTGTCTATTTTGTCCAGATCAAACTTGCGGCCGCATTCCGGGCAGCGTCTGTCCCTGGCCCAGTAGAGTACGTACCCGCACTGCGGACATGCCGGATCGGTTGGGAGGGGTTGGCCGCACGTACCCAGGGCGAACAGAAGCGAGGGGATCAGCGGGCCAAGGAAGATGTAAACGAGGTACACGCCCAGATCATCGAAGCCGGGGGCCAAACTGATGGTGAAGCATCTCGCAAACAACAGCCCCGGGAGGATCGCCAGGGTCCCCCGAAGTATCTTCGAGCAGGGTCGCAGTCGGTGTCCCTTACGCAAAGCGCGGGCAATGCCGGCGAAGACGCTTGCCCCCGCGACGGCATGCACCGTCAGGGCGACGACCGTCACAAGCATCGCGGAAAGCTTCGTGTATCCCGCTGGCGTATAGCCTCTCAGCCACAGCAGATCGTAGGCATGGTATAGTCCAAGCGGCATGGCCCCGACAGCAAAGGCCGTCCATTCAAGCCACAGACCAGCTGGTCTTTCGGCGGGATAGACACACCTCTGTTCTGTACCCTTTTTCTGGTGCATTGGTACATGCCTGTGGTGGAGGCGTCCGGCTAACGACGGACGAAGGTCCGCCCCCCGTCGCTTCATTGCCTATTCACTCAATCCCAGCGACCGACGCGTCTCGTCTGTTCCCCGCCTGGCCAATATCTCCGTCAACTCCGCCGTGTCGACATCCTGCCAAAGCAGCCCGCAATCGAGGCACGCCTGGAACCGATCCATGATTCGCAGATCACTGCGACGCAGCGAGAAGGTTGCCAGCCCGTCCGGGCGGAACACCTGCCCCAACCCGGCATCGGTCTGGTTCAAACACCGGCCTGCAATCGTCCGATGTCCGTCGCACCGCGGGCAAGCAATTGTGCCGGCCATTCCATTTTTCCCCATGTTGAATCCATCGCAACGCCCTTTGCAGCCCTTCCCCGGCAATCCCGCCCGGGCCGGTCGTTGCTCGCGGTGCCGCTCCCGTCGGGCCTCAGACTCCCGCAATCTCCCGCATCACCTCCCGAAATGCCTTGAAACTTGCGGAACGGTTGAGGTCAGGATTCATATGCCCGGCCACGGCGCGAGCCGTCTCGATCTTCCGCAGCCCGTTGCGGAAGTAGCCCGCCCGTTTCAGGATCCGTTCGAACGCCTCCCACGTTCCACCGCGGATGGCGTCCGGGTCGCGATATGCTGCCTGCCTTGGAATCGCACCGGATACCCGCGGGTACGCCGATCTGACCGCGCCCCAATCGCCGAAGTACCAGGCCTCCAGCTCTTCGATCGCCAGCCGATTGACTGCCGTGTACCCCGCACCTGCGGCGCCTGTGCGGGTCCGCACGCCGGCGTCGGCGGCGATCCGTTCGAGTCGGCCTTTCAGGTCCCGGCAGTCGTCCTCATCGCGATCCACAACGACGACGATACGCCAATCGGCAGGCAACCACGACGAATAGCCGCGCAGTCGTTCGGGCAACCGTTTGAGCAGGTCCTGCTTGCACTGATATGGATACACCTCAAAGGTCATTTCGTTCAGCAGGCGGGGCAGGAGGATGCGCAGGGCCGCTTCCATGGAAGGCTCCTCAACCAGGACCTCCACGTGCGAAACACGCATCAACGCTGCCCCTTGCTTGCAGGGGCTCCGGATCGGACCAGCGGATCGCCCAGCCCCAGGTGCCCCTCCATCCAAAGGTGCCCCATCGAGGCGCCGGCCCGGACGAATTCGGTCACGCCCGTTATATCTGACGCCCGCTTCACCTGGCTGTAACCACGCTCGTCCCGGTAGATCACCCGGACCTCTTCTGGCCTGGTCCCGTTAAGGAAGAACGGGGAATGCGTCGTCACCAGCATCTGTGACCGGTCCGACGCGGCCCTGCACTCTTCCGCCAGTTCCGGGAGCAGGCGCGGATGAAGGAAGTTCTCCGGCTCCTCGATGCCGATGAACCGCGGCGGCTCGGGATCCATCAGCACCACCAGGTACGACAGCATCTTCAAGGTGCCGTCCGATGCGTACTTCGACATGACCGGCCGGTCGAACGGCGCATCCTTGATCTGCAGCAGCAGCCGGCCGTCCTGCATCGCCTCGGCGTCGACCCGCTCCAGCCGCGGGACGCGACGCCGCAAGGCCTCGAAAATCTCTTCCAGGCGTTCGGGGTGCTGTTCTTTGAGGTACTGGATGACGTTGGGCAGGTTGTCCCCGGTCTTGCTGAGCCGCTGCTGGGGACCCGCTTCCGGCTGACTGCGGGTGTCTTCGATCGACAGGTAGGAGACGTACCAGTCCGTAATGAATTCGCGCAGGGCCGCCACGCGGGGATGATCCGCGAACTGCCCCAACGTGTTTACCGCGATCAAGTCCGGCGACCGCAGCGGAATGTCCACGCGCTCATCCGTTTCGTCCGGCATTTCGCCGCTGACAGCCCGGCCGTGCCCTTCCTTGTATTCCAGAAAGCGGAACGGCCTGCCCGCCTGTCCGCGACGCCACTGGAGCCACTCCTCGACGACGTAGGGCCCCTTGGCATTCTCATCGATGGCCAGGTGATAGGTGATGACGGGCTGCCGGGGCCTCTCGCGATACTTGATTTCGATCGTGACGGGCCCTTCCTGTCCCCGCGTCTTCAGTTCGCGGGCCCGCCCCCGACGGTCCCACGCGTGCCGCAGGTTGTACTGGAAGCACTCGGACAGGAAGTTAAAAACATCGAATACGGTTGATTTTCCGCTGCCGTTGGGGCCCAGCAGCACCATCAGCGGTGTGATATCCTTGAACTCGACGTCCTGCAGGGCGCGGTAGTTCTGCACACGGAGGTTCTCGATCCGTGCCGGGGGGCGTGGATTCGCGTCGGCTGCGGCTGTTCGTTCCCTTAGCATGGCGATACCCTTGGTCGCTCCTGACGGCTCGAGGTCGGCCGGACTGTGTCTGACGCGTCCCGGGGTTAGCGCTCACCCCCTACGCCACATTCGAAACCCGCCCCTCCCCGGCATCATCGAACCGTACCGCAACCCGCTTGCTGACGCCGGCTTCCTGCATCGTTACGCCGTAGAGGACGTCGCCGATGGCCATCGTCCGCTTGCTGTGCGTGATGACGATGAACTGGCTGTACTGCAGGAACTCGCGGACCAGGCGGCTGTAGCGCTCGTTGTTGGCCTCGTCCAGGGCGGCGTCGGCCTCGTCGAGGATCGTGAACGGGCTGGGGCGGCTGCGGAAGACCGCCATCACCAGGCTCATGGCCGTCAGCGCCTTCTCGCCGCCGGACAGCAGCGTGATCGACTGGAGCTCCTTGCCGGGCGGGCGGGCCAGGATGTCCACGCCGCTTTCCAGCACGTCCTCGGGGTTGGTCAGCACCAGGTCGGCCTTGCCGCCGCCGAAGAGCTTGCGGAACAGCTCCTGGAAGTGCGTGCGGATCTGCTCGAACGCCTCCACGAACCGCCGCTTCGACTCCTCGTTCAGCTTGAGGATCAGGTCCTCCAGCTGCTTTTTGCTGTCGGCCAGGTCGGCCTGCTGGGCCGACAGGAACGTCAGCCGCTCCTCCAGCTCATCCAGCTCGCCGATCGCATCGAGGTTCACATTGCCCAGCCGCTCGATCTTGCCGCGCAGCTCGGCGATCTCGGCCTCGACGGCGGCCCAGTCGATGTCGTCGGGGATCTCCGGCAATTCCTGTTCGGGCTGCTGTTCGGCGACAGGTTCGACCTGCTCGCCGGCCTGCTGGGCGGCGCCTTCGACGGCTGGGATCGGCTGCGTCTCGCCATCGACCTGCGGGGCGCCGCCGCCGGCGGCAATCGCGACGGCCTCCTCGGATTCCTCCTGCTCCTGCTCGGCCCGCCGGGCGGCTTCCGCTTCGGCCTGCTCATCCTCGGGCAGCGCCTGCCCGGCGGCGATCCGCCGCTTGCGCTCGACCGCGATCAGGTCGATCTGCAGCTCCTCCAGCGTCCGCTGGACCAGCGTTTCGATCTTGAGCTGCAGCTGGCTGGCGGCGATCTCGACTTCGCGAACGTCGCCTTCCTGCTCTTCATACTGCGACCGCAGCTGCTTGAGGGCGGCCTGCAGCTTCTCCAGCTCCGCCCGGTATCCCGACCGCTCCCGCCGCAGCCCCAGCGAATCCCGCTGCAGGACCTCCTTGCGCTGGCAGGCGTAGGCCAGGTGCTGCTGGGCGTCCAGCAGCGTCCGCTCGGCGTCGATCAGCCGCTGACCCGCCAGCTCGACCGCGCCCAGGGCGTTGCGATGCTCCTGGGCGGCCCGATCCACGTCACGCTGCGTCTGGTGCAGCGACGCCATCACGCCGGCTCGCTTTTCGGCGAGTTTGCCGGCTGCGACGCGCACCTCGGTCAGCCGCTCCTGCACGGCCGACCGGGCCGCCTGCGCCTCGGCGAGCTCGGCCTGCGAGTCGTCGATCGCCTGCTGGACCTCGCCCTGGTTGGCTTCGAGGTTGCCGACCTGTTCGGCCGCCCGCGTCGCCCGCTCGGCTGCCTGGCGGACCTGCTCGTCGAGCATGCCCATTTCGCCTTCGAGCAGCTCCGCCTCGTGGCTGAGCCGCTGGAGCCCCTGCCGCTCGGCCCGCAGCTGCGACTCGTTCTGCACCAGCTCGCGGTGCAGGTCCTGCAGCTGCTGGCGCTGCTCGTCGGAGGTGCCCAGCAGCAGTTCGAACTCGTTGCTGGTCGCCCGCAGGACCTCCTGGCGATCGTTGATCTCGGCGTCCAGCGCCCGCAGCTCGACGTTGATCTGCCGCAGCTCGCTTCGCCGGCTGATCAGGCCCGTGCCCGGCTTGCCCTTGCCCAGCGCCAGCGGACCGCCCGCCTCGACCACCTGCCCGTCGCGGCTGATGAACCGGTACCCCCGCGGCGCCCGCTCCGCCAGCCGGACCGCATCCGCCAGCGTCTCGGCCAGACCCACGGTTCCCAATGCCCACTGCACGGCCGGTCCGTAGCGCCCGTCGTACCGCACCCGCTCGGCCGCCCAGCCGGCAAAGCCCGGCTCGCCATCGAGTGCCGGCCGGTTGCCCCCCGCCTCGCGGACCGTGTCCAGCGGCAAGATCTGCACCTTGCCGGTCAGGTCGATGTACTTCTGCGCATCACCGAGGATCGCCTCGCGGGTCTGTACGACGACCACCTGGTCGAGCCCCGCCAGGGCCGCTTCGATCCAGCCGGCGTCGTCGAGGTCGGCCTCGATGATCTCGCCGAAGACTCCGAGGATCTGCGTCGGCTGGTTGCTTTGCACCGCCTTGTCGCGTTCGGCCAGCAGGGTCCGCACGGCCGGGCTGATGCCCTCGTAGCGGCGGTTGAGTTCTTCGAGCAGTTGCAGCCGACTGACGAGTCCGCTGCGTTTTTCCTTCAGTCCCCCCAGCTGCGCGGTCAGTTCCGCCTTGCGCTGATCCAGCGCCTCGCACTGGCCCTGCAGCTCCCGCAGGCGCTGCTGCCCATGCTCCTGTTCCTGCCGCAACTCCTGCAGGTGCGCCTCGATCTGCTCGCACCGCTCTTCGATCTGCTCCGCCTGGCTCCGCGCATCCGCCAGCCGATCCGCCAGGCGGCCGCGCTGGCCGCTGAGCGACCGGGCCCGGTCCTCGCCCTGGGCCTGTTCGCTGCGGAGGTGGCTGATCCGCCGGACCAGGTCCAGCAGCTGCGACTTGGCTGCCTCGACCCGCCGGGCGATCTCGCTGATCCCCGCGGCTGCCTCGCGGTCTTCCGCCTGCATCAGCTCGGTCCGCTCCTTGACGGTGGCGGCGTCGGCGTCGACCTCGGCGAGCTGCTGCTTGCGGGCGACGACCTTCTCGGTGAGCACCTGCTGGCGGGCCCTGGAGGTCCGCGCCTGCTGGCGGGCGGTGGTGAGGGTCTCCTGGCTCTCCTGCATGCGGCGGTGGGTCTGGTGGATCCGCTCGCGCTGCGTATCGACCGTGCTGGCGGCGATCTGCAGGTCGCTTTCGACGGCGCTGATCCGCGTGTCGAGCTGTACGATGGCCGCGTCAATCGTCGCGGCGTCGGCGTCGTGGGCGGCGATCCGGCTGTGCACCGCCAGGGACTGCTCGCGGGCGATCTCCAGCTCTTCCTTCCGCTCGCGGAGATCGGCCGAAAGGTTGCGGTACTCGTTGAGCACGTACAGCGACCGCAGCTCCTTCAGGCGGACGGTGTACTCCTGCCAGCTGCGGGCCCGGCCGGCCTGGACCTTGACGCTCCGCATGCGGCGGTTGAGTTCTTCGAGGATGTCGTTGACGCGGAGGAGGTTCTGGTCGGTCCGGTCGAGTTTGCGGGTGGCCTCCTTGACGCGGGCGCGGTACTTGCTGATGCCGGCTGCCTCGTCGAACAGGGACCGCCGCTCCTGCGGGTTGGCCTGCAGGAGCACTTCGATCCGCCCCTGCTCGATGATCGAGTAGGCGTTAAAGCCGATGCCCGTGTCCAGGAACATCTCGCGGATGTCCTTGAGCCGCACGGTGTGGCCGTTGACGATGTAGTCGCTCGACCCGTCGCGGAACAGGCGGCGGGTGATGGTCACGTCGTCGGCGTCGATCTGGAGCATGCGGCCGGTGTTGTCGAACGCGAGGTCGACCTGCGCCATCCCGGACGGCTTGCGGGTGCCCGAGCCGTTGAAGATCACGTCCTGCATCTGCGAGCCGCGCAGGCTCTTGGCGGACTGTTCGCCGAGGACCCACTTGATCGCATCGACGACGTTGCTCTTGCCGCAACCGTTGGGCCCGACGATGCAGGTCACGCCCTGGTCGAAGTCGAACTCGGTCTTGTCCGCGAAGCTCTTGAATCCGACAACCGTTAACCGTTTAAGCTTCATGCTGTATCACTCTCGATGGCGCCGCTGAGGCGCCGCAAACTGTCCGACCCCGCCGAAGCGCCCATCATAATCTCTCACTCAACAAATGACCAACGAAAAGCCGATACGAAGGAGTTGGGCCTCAGCCACAATATATGGGGTGGCCATGTCAGGCAAGCCCAAAACATGGGCTCTTTCCCTGTCGGGTACGCGACGATTTCCGTCTTGTCCGCACAGTATATTATCGGCCGCCGGGGCGGTGGCGGTTGAAGCGGATTTTCTTCATGGACAGGTGTGAAATCCCGCCGGGTGCGACAGTCCTGCGTCCTCGCCCTGCGTAGCCGTTGTTCGGCGAAGCGTTGTAGGGTGGGCTATTGCCCAGCACGGCCTTACGAGGGCGCTGTACAGGGTGTGGGCGAACCGCCCATCCGCAGAATTCCATGGCCGCCAACCCGGCTTTGCCAAACGACGGCTACGCCGTGGCAAGCAGCGCGGCCATGGCACCCGGGCCCCCGGGTCAGCGGGTGTATACTGCCAGGCGCTTGCTGGCGCGGGCGGCGGTTTCGCTGTTGGGGGCGCTGAGGGACTTGGCCTTGAGCCAGTGCTGCCGGGCGGCCTCGGTTCGGCCCATCAGCATCTCGACGTCGCCTAAGTCTATCCATGACTGGGGGTTATCCGCCTCGACCGCAAGCAGCTTCTGCAGTGTCACCCGTGCCCGCGGGTAGTCCCGCTGGTTCATGTACGCCAGCGCCAGGTTCCGCCAAGCCGTGATATTATCGGGCTTGAGGGCCAGTACCGCCTGGTACGCGTCGATCGCCTCGTCCAGCCGGCCCCGCCGCTGCAGCAGCACCCCCAGGTTCAGCCGGGCCGCATAGCCCGTCGGGTCGGCCTGCAGTGCCTTGCGGAACTTCTCCTCCGCCAGGTCGTACTCATTGCGCTGCAGATGGGCCTCGGCCAGGGCCAAAAGCCGTTCGGCCTCGACGGCTGCCGCCGTCGGTCCGGGTTGGGTGGTCGCATCCCGCGTCGCCGCCGCCTGTGCCGACGATGCCGATCCCGTCGGCGATTCAGCGGTCGCCACCGGCGCGACCGGTTCGGGCAGTGTCGCCAGGCCGACCTCCGCAACCGCCTCGGCCACGTTGCCGGCCTGGTCCGTCGCCCGCAGGCAGACCTCCAGCGGCCGGCCCGCCAGTGTCGCCGGGATCGGCCAGGCGAACTCGCCGCTGTTGGGCAGCCGGTCGATCGCCAGGTGCCACGGCTGATCCGGCCCGGTCCGCCAGTGCAGGCTGATCGGCCGGGGACCGAACGTCTCATCCCAGGCCGCCCACGTGATCCGCAAGACCTCCGCCGCAACGTCCGGGTCGGCCAACTCATCTGTCGCATAGGTCGTGACAGGCCCGTGCGCGGCACCTGTCGCGCTTGCAAGGCCGGTTTTAGCGGGCGATTCGGATGTCGCCTTGGCCGGACCCGCCTGACGCTTCGCCTCGATCAGCCGGACCAGCGGTTCGTCCCAGTCGAAGACGATCGCCAGTGTCTGGTATCCGGTCTCCGGCAGGGCGGCGGTCTGTTTTTCGGCGGGGGCCAGGGCGATCAGCATCCGTCCCTGGCGGGGCGGTTCGAAGCGGAAGGGTTCGTCGGGCTTGTCGGACCACTGCCACGGCAGCCAGTTCGTACCGTCCGCGCTGATCCACATTTGCACGCCCTTGGGGGCCGCGCCGGTCCAGCGGTAGCGGATCAGGACCGACCGCTGGCTGCAGTAGTGGGCCTTGTCCGGCACGACGATTGGGGCCGGCCTTTCCGACGAACCCGTCGTGGTGCCGCCGCCAGGCGGACTGGAACCATCCATCGCTCTGGCTGGGTCTGACGTACCGGTCGCGGGCTGGCCGGCCAGGTCGGGCATGTCCGGGCGTTGCGCAGGCGCAGCAGCCGGGGCGGCGACGCGGGCCGGGGCGTTGGCACCGGCTGCGTCAGCGGTCAGGCCGTCATCTGCCGCGCCCTTCGCCGAGGCTGCAATCATCAGGAGAACGCCGGCGATGATGATCGCGGGCAACGTCGGCGCAGCGGTCGTCCCTTTGCGGAGGGGCCTTCGAAAGGTTGTTCTGCCTGTTGAGTGCATGGTATCCGTCAGGCCGCTCATTGGCGGCTTTCAATTCCAGACATTCCTGTTGACTTCTTATCGGACATCACGGTGGGCCGGCTGCAGTTGCGGGTGCAGGCCGGCCATTCCGCCAGGTGGACTGCCCGCTCCGGCGGTACTGCGAACGCCCGCTGAAGCGGGGACTACGAGCGATTATGCTGGGGCGTTCGCTCGCATCGGGGGCGTCCCCGACTCCGAAGCTCGGCCACTCGCATCGCTGCGCTCGTTCGGGCGTGCCGCCTGAAGGCGGGACTCCGAACGCCTACTGAAGCAGGTACTCCAAACGCCGGCTGAAGCCGGGACTCCGAACGAGTGGCGGGCACAGCCCGCCCTACATGGGGCAGATCTGGCGAGCTGCCCTGTTTACCGGCTGCGGGGGCGGTTGTCGAGGCGGGGCAGGCCGAATTCGCCATGGGGATCAGGCCTATCCGATGGGGTCGTGCATTGCCTGATGGCAGACGAATGTGGGCGATTATCCAACCCCTACAGGGTTGTACCAAGGGATGGGGACGCTACCACCCGGGGCGGCGCGGGTCGCGATCCTGCTTCGCCGAACGGCCGGCTACGCAGGATTGCAGCGCGACCCGCTCTGCCCCGGGCTGGTTAGTGTCTCGCCCTTTCAGGGCTTTGTTGCCAACGGCACTGGTTGGCGGGCATAGCCCGCCCTGCTGTGGGCATTGTTGCCAACGCCGCTGGCTGGTGGGAGCAGCCCGCCGTACAGTTGCGGCCGACACGAACAGTAGGTATAGGGCCTGCATGGCCGATCTCGAGTATGGTGCGGATCTGGCGGGTCGGCGACGAGATGCGGAAGCAGGCTCCGGGAGTGCAACATGGAGATCATAATCTCTGGCGCGGGCGAAGTGGGCACGCATGCGGCCGAGGTGTTGAGCGAGGCCGGGCACGCGGTGACCATCATCGATGTCAACGCCGGCCGGCTCGGCGCGGTGGGCGAGGCCCACGACGTGCGGACCCTGCAGGGCAGCGGCACGAACGCGGAGGTGCTGCGGGAGGCGGGCTGTGCGGAGGCGGATCTGTTCATCGGCGCGACCGACGTGGACGAGCTGAACCTGCTGAGCTGTGCCATCGCCCGGAAAGTGGGGGTCGGCCGGTGCATTGCGCGGGTGCATCACGGGCTGTATTTCGAGGACCGGGGGCTGGACTACGCGGCCGCCCTCGGCATCGACGACCTGGTTTGTCCGGAGTACTCGACGGCGGCGGCCGTCGCGCAGGCGCTGCTGTCGCCGGCGGTGGTGGCGATCGAGCAGTTCGCGCTGGGCAAGATCGACGTGCAGCAGCTGGAGGTGGACCCGGACGCTCCGGCGACGAAGCTGCCGCTGGCGCAGCTGCGGCTGCCGCGGTCGGCGCGGGTGGTGCTGGTGGCGGGCAAGGAGACGGCGTACATCCCCGGCGCGCAGACGGTGGTCGTGCCGGGCGACACGGTGATGTTGCTGGCCAACTCCGACGAGATGGTCGAGGCGCGGGAGGCGTTCAAGAAGACGCGGTCGCCGCGGCTGCGGGTGGTGGTGGCCGGCGGCAGCGCGCAGGGGGTGTGGCTGTGCCGGGCCCTGCAGCGGGGGAACTTCAGCGTGCGGTTGCTGGTCGAGGATCGCGTGCGGGCGGAGGTGCTGGCGTCGAAGCTGGACTGGGCGACGGTTATTCACGCCGACCTGGTCGATCCGGTCACCTACGAGGAGGAGCGGGTGGGCAAGGCGGACGCGTTCGTGGCGGTGACCGGCCGGGACGAGAGCAACATCCTGCTGGCGGCGCGGGCCAAGCGGATGGGCGTGGCCTGCGCGATCGCGGTGCTGCAGCGGCCGACGTATCTGCGGATGCTGCCGGAGATGGGGGTCGACTATGCCTTCAGCCCCCGTGACGTGGCGGTCGATCACATGATGACGCTGATCCAGACCGGGCCGGTCCGGCAGCTGGCTTTGCTGGCCCCGGACGTGGCGGTACTCTACGCGGTCAAGGTGCCGACCTCGCAGGGCCCGTTCGTGGGGTTGCCGCTGCGGGACGTGCCGTTTCCGGAGAAGTTCATCGTCGCGGCGATCCAGCGGGGCGACCGGGTGTACGTGCCGGGCGCCGACGACACGATCGAGGCCGGCGACGACGTGATTGTTGCCGGGCCGCCGGGGATTCAGAAGGAACTGCAGTGGGCATTTTCCTTGTAGTTGCCAGTAGTCAGTAGTCAGTTGTCAGTAACGGCAGGGGTCAGGGATCAGGGGTCAGGGGGCAGGGAACGGCAACAGCAGGTTACAGGTTACTGGTTACAGGGGACAGCAGGACGAACGGAATGGGTCAGGGAAGGCGGGCTATTGCTTTGTGCGGTCTTCAGTGTTCCGTAGTCAGTGAGAGCCGTCTGTGAACATATCCTACGTCATTCGGCAGCTGGGCATCCTTTACCTCGTGCTGGGGCTGTTGATGGCGGGGGTGGCGGTGTTCGACGTGTTGGACCGGTTCGTCGGCCAGCCGCACGCGCCGCACGGTGCGAGCCTGGAGGCGATGCTGGGCGGGGCGCTGGTGGCGGGGCTGCTGGGCGGGGTGCTGTTCCGGGTGTTCAACCGGCGAAAGGCCAGCGAGCTGTTCGGCCGGCGCGAGGCGTTGCTGCTGGTGGCGCTGGGGTGGCTTGGCGGGGCGGCGCTGGCGGCGGTGCCGTTCTGGCTGTGGGCCGAGTGGCCGGGCAGCGGGCCCGAGGTCCACGAGTTCCAGTCGTACGCGAGCTGCTACTTCGAGGCGATGAGCGGGTTGACCACGTGCGGAAGCACGGTTCTGGCGGAGGTGGAGTCGCTGCCGCGGAGCATTCTGCTGTGGCGGTCGCTGACGCACTGGATCGGGGGGTTGGGGATCGTTGTGCTGTTCGTGGCGGTCTATTCGAGCCTGGGAGTCGGCGGGCGGAAGCTGTTCCAGTTCGAATCGAGCGGGCGGACCGGCTATGACGTGATGCCGCAGATCCGCCAGACGGCCCGGCTGCTGTGGCTGGTCTACCTGGGGCTGACGCTGGCGGAGGTGGTGCTGCTGTGGGCCTTCGGGCTGAGCCCGTTCGACGCGGTGTGCGAGACCTTCGGGACAATCGCCTCGGGGGGCTTTTCCACGCGGACGGCCAGTATCGCGGCGTACGATTCGGTGGCGGTGGAGATCACGGTGATCGTGTTCATGGTCCTGACGGGCGTGAACTATGGGCTGTTCCTGCTGATGGTGCACGGGCGGTGGCGCCAGGCATGGCGGGACCCGGAGCTGCGGCTGTTTCTGGTCACGACGCTGGTCGGCGGGCTGATCGTTTCGGCGACGATCCTGGGCAAGGTGATCGTCACCACAACGGGTGAGCAGGTGTACGGGAGCGTTCCGCAGGCCCTGCGCTACGGGTTCTTTCAGCTGGTGAGCATTCGGACGAACACCGGCTTTGCGACGGCCGATTTCGACCAGTGGGGCTTTTTCTCGATGGCGACGCTGCTGGTCCTGATGTTCATGGGGGCCTCGGCCGGCTCGACCGGCGGCGGCGTCAAGGTGATCCGCTGCCTGGTGGCCTTCAAGGTGATGGCGGCGCAGGTCGAGCGGATCTTCCGCCCGAACGTGGTCCGCGTGATCAAGGTGGGCGGCAGTCCGGTGGACGCCCAGGCGCGGGTGGATGCGGTCGTGTTCATCATGATGTTCCTGGCGGTCTGGCTGATCGGTGCGGTGCTGGTGATGGGGACGGAGATGGCGGTGTCGGCGGCGGATCCGGCGGTGGAGCCGATCGATTTCACGACGGCGGCGACGGCGTGCGCGGCGACGATCAACACGACGGGGCCGGGATGGGCGCGTGTCGGGGCGGTGATGAACTTCGGCTGGTTTTCCGCGCCGTCGAAGATCCTGCTGAGCCTGCTGATGGTGCTGGGGCGTCTGGAGATCTACGCGATTCTGGTCTTGTTCGTGCCGGGATACTGGCGCAGCGAGTAACTGCGACGGGGGAGATGATTCTGCGTGAACCTGGCATACGTCATCCGGCAGTTGGGTTTCCTGTACGTCGTGCTGGGTCTGCTGATGGCGGGCGTGGCGGTCTTCGACGTGCTGGACCGGTTCGGGGCCGAGGCGTACACGCTGCCGGGGGCGAGCCTGCCGGCGCTGCTGGTCGGTGCGCTGGCGGCCGGCGGGCTGGGCGGCTGGCTGTTCTGGTTCTTCAACAAACGACAGACGGAGACCTTCTTCGGGCGGCGGGAGGCGCTGCTGCTGGTGGCGCTGGGGTGGCTGGGGGGGGCGGCGCTGGCGGGGTTGCCGTTCTGGGTCTGGGGGACGCTCTCGTTCGGGCCGGCTGATCCGCACCCGTTCGAGGAGTTCATCAACTGCTACTTCGAGGCGATGAGCGGGTTGACGACCACGGGCAGCACGGTGCTGGCGGACGTGCAGGTGCTGCCGCGGAGCCTGCTGCTGTGGCGGGCGATGACGCACTGGATCGGCGGGCTGGGGATCGTCGTGCTGTTCGTGGCGGTGTATTCGAGCCTGGGGGTGGGCGGGCGGAAGCTGTTCCAGTTCGAATCGAGCGGGCGGGCGGGCTACGACGTGATGCCGCAGATCCGCCAGACGGCCCGGCTGCTGTGGCTGATCTACCTGGGGCTGACGCTGGCGGAGATCGGGCTGCTGTGGTTGGTGGGCCTCAGCCCGTTCGAGGCGGTGTGCGAGACGTTCGGGACGATTGCCTCGGGGGGCTTTTCGACGAAGACGGCGAGCATCGGGTCTTACAATTCCATCGCGGTGGAAATCGTCATCATCTTCTTCATGGTCCTGACGGGGGTGAACTACGGCCTGTTCCTGCTGGTGGTGCACGGGCGGTGGCGGCAGGCGCTGCGGGACCCGGAGCTGCGGACGTACATGGGGCTGATGCTGACGGGCTTTGCGGTGATCGCCGTAGCGGTGTACCTGGCGGGCGAGCCGATCATGACCAGCACCACGGAGATGGTGCCGGCGACATGGCACCAGGTCGTCCGCTATGCGGGTTTCCAGACCGCGGCGCTGCACAGCAGCACGGGGTTCGTGACGGCCAATTACGACATGTGGCCGTTCGTGGCCAAGGCGATGATCCTGGTGCTGATGTTCTCCGGCCCGTGCGCCGGCTCGACGGGCGGGGGGCTCAAGGTGATCCGCCTGCTGGTCGCGGTCAAGATCATTGCGCGGCAGGCCGAGCGGATCTTTCGGCCGAACGTGGTGCGGGTGGTCAAGGTCGGGGGGCAGAACATCGAGCCGGCGATGCTGCTGGACGTGATGGTCTTCGTGGTGGGGTTCGTGGGGCTGGTGGTGATCGGGTCGGTGCTGGTGATGCTGTTCGAGTCGGGGGGCGGGCCGATCACCTACGAGACGGCATTCTCCTCGTGCGCCGCGACGATCAACACGACCGGTCCGGGCTTCGGGGCGGTCGGGGCGATACAGAATTACGGGTGGCTGACGGGGCCGTCGAAGGCGGTGCTGAGCCTGCTGATGGCGCTGGGGCGCCTGGAGGT
>JAWLBS010000093.1:0-15335 GCA_041687575.1 Phycisphaerae bacterium
GATGGGCGGATCGCTCATGGACGACCGCGAGGCGGAGCGACAATTGCTGCGCGACGTCGTCTTCATGAACTACGTCGGCATGCAGCCGATCATCGTCCACGGCGGGGGCAAGGAGATTTCCGCCGCGATGAACGAGGCCGGCATCGAGCCGCACTTCGTCCAGGGCCTGCGCTACACCGACGAACGGACCCTGGCGATCGCCGAGCACGTGCTGTGCGACCAGATCAACAAGCGGCTGGTTGCGGGGCTGCAGGAGTTCGGCTGCAACGCGATCGGCCTGCACAGCCTGTCCAGCTGCGTGCTGTTCGCCGAGCGGATGTACCTGCAGGGCGAGGACAACCGCCGCATCGACATCGGCCACGTCGGCAAGGTGATCGATGTCAACGCGCAGATCCTGCGGCTGCTGGTCAAGTCCGACACGATCCCGGTGATCGCCCCGATCGCCCGGGACCGGGCCGGCGGCAAGCTCAACATCAACGCGGACCTGGCAGCCGGCGAGGCGGCGGCCGCCCTGGGCGCCGAAAAGCTCGTGATGCTCTCGGACACACACGGCATCCGCGAAAACATCGAGGACCCGGAGAGCTACTATCCATCGCTGTCGCGGGCGCAGGTCGAAGACCTGGTCAGCAAGGGTGTGATCAACAAGGGCATGCTCCCCAAGGTGCAGGCGTGCCTGCAGGCCCTCGAGGCCGGGGCGAGCAAGGCCCACATCATCGACGGGCGGATCGGACACTCGCTGCTGCTGGAGATCTTCACGGACAAGGGCGTGGGGACGCAGATACTTGGGTAGTAGAGAGTTGCCAGTGTCCAGTTGCCAGTTGCCAGTAACGGCAGGGGTCGGGGGTCAGGGATCAGGGGTCAGTGAACAACCACGGCAACAACGAAGACGATATCAGCCACAGATGAACGCGGATGAAACGCGGATGAACAACGGCAGAGGGCAGGTTACAGGGTACAGGTGACAGCAAACAGGGGTCGGGGGCAGCAGAAACAACGCGGCTTGCACGGCGTTTTGAGAATCTACGAGGGACTGGATTCATGGAGCAGGGCACACAGGTGGAAACGGACAAGGTCCTCCAGCAATACAAGCAGTACGTCATGAGCAACTACTCGCGCCAGCCGATCGTGGTCACGAGGGCGCAGGGGGCGTACTTCTGGGATGCCGAGGGCAACAGGTACCTCGACCTGTTCCCCAGCTGGGGCTGCAGCCTGGTCGGCCACTGCCACCAACACGTGGTCGAGGCGATCCGCCGCCAGGCCGGCGAGATCATCCATATCGACAACACGTTCTACAGCCCGCCCCAGGGGCAGCTGGCGGAGATGATCGCCGCCCGCAGCTTCGGCGGGCAGTGCTTCTTCGCCAACAGCGGCGCCGAGGCCAACGAAGGCGCCATCAAACTCGCCCGCCGCGCCACCGCCGACGGACGCTACAAGATCATCACCATGGAGAAGGGCTTCCACGGACGGACCTACGGGGCAATGTCCGCCACCGCCCAAGCCAAGGTCCACATCGGCCACGAACCGCTCGTGCCGGGCTTCGTTTACGTGCCCTTCGGTGACGCCGAGGCGGTCGCCAAAGCGGTCGACGGCGAGACGGCCGCGATCATGGTCGAGCCGGTCCAGGGCGAGGGCGGGGTCCGCATCTCGCCGCCGGGTTACCTCCAGGCCTTGCGCGAGATCTGCGACCAGAACCAGATGCTGCTGATCTTCGACGAGGTCCAGACCGGTTTCGGCCGGACGGGCAAGTGGTTCGGCTACCAGCACTTCGACGTGGTCCCGGACATCATGACCCTCGCCAAGAGCATGGCGGGCGGGGCGCCGATGGGCGCGATCGTCGCAAAGCCGGAGGTGGCGGCGAAGCTGACGCCGGGTTCCCATGCAACGACCTACGGCGGCGGCGCGCTGGTCGCGGCGGCGGCGGTTGCGACGGTCGAGGCGATCGAGGCCGAAAACCTCGTCGAGCGGGCGGCGACGCTCGGGTCCTATATCCTCGACAAGGCCAACCAGCTCGCCGAGCGGACCGGCGTGGTCCGCGAGGTCCGCGGGCTCGGGCTGATGATCGGGATCGAGCTGGACGTGCCAGCCGGCCCGATCGCGGACGCGGCACTGAAGCGCGGCCTGCGAGTCAACGCGACACAGGATGTGGTCCTGCGGATGCTGCCGGCGATGGTCACCACCGAGCAGCAGGTGGACGAGGCGTTCGAGATCCTCACCGACGTCGTGGTCAGTCAGGCACAGGAGGCGAACCCGTGACGGTCGACATCAAGAAACTGACCGGGCTGAAGTCCTTCATCTGCACCAGCGACTTTTCCTGCGACCAGGTCTACGCAATGCTGCAGTACGCCATCGCGCAGAAGGTCGAGGCCAAGGCGGGCCGCCTGGCCCCCACCCTGTCGCGCAAGACGCTTGCAATGATCTTCGAAAAGCCTTCGCTGCGAACGCGGGTGAGCTTCGAGGCCGGCATGAGTCAGCTCGGCGGCCACGCGATCAACCTCGACCAGCACCATATCGGACTGGGCAAGCGCGAGAGCGTCGAGGACGTCGCGCGGGTGCTGGGCAGCATGTGCGACGGCATCATGGCACGGACCTTCGCTCATGACAACGTGATCAAGCTGGCGCAGCACTCCGGTGTGCCGACGATCAACGGCCTGAGCGACTATCTGCACCCATGCCAGGCGATGGCCGACGTGATGACCGTCATGGAGCACTTCGGCAAGGTCAGCGGCCTGACAATGGCCTTCATCGGCGACGGCAACAACGTGGCGCGGTCGCTGGCGATGGTCTGCGCGCAGCTCGGGATGAACTTCGTGCTGGCATGCCCGCCGAAGTTCGAACTGGAGCAGGAGTGGTTTGACCGGTGCAACGAGATCGCCGGTGGCCGCTCGAAGATCGAGATGATCGTCGGCGACGCCAAACGGGCGGTGGCCGGCGCCCAGGTGATCTACACCGATACATGGGTCTCGATGGGGCAGGAGGCCGAAAAGGAGCAGCGGGTCCGCGAATTCGCCGGCTTCCAGGTGAACGAGGAGCTCCTCGCCGCCGCGCCCAGTGAGGCGATCGTGCTGCACTGCCTGCCGGCCTACCGGGGCACCGAGATCACCGACGCGGTGATGGACGGCCCCCAGTCGCGGGTCTTCGAGGAGGCTGAAAACCGCCTCCACTTCCAGCGGGCGCTGATGGAGCTGCTGATGGCCGGGCCGCAGTAGGGCGGGCTGTGCCCGCCAAGTTGCCAGTTGCCAGTGAACGACAGGGGTCAGGGATCAGTGTAGGGCGGGCTATGCCCGCCAATCTCGGAGTCCCGGCTTCAGCGGGCGTTCGGAGTCCCGCCTTCAGGCGGTCCGCCCGAGCGAGCGCAGCGATGCGAGTGGCCGAGCTGCGAGGCGCCGCGTGCCACGGTGATAGCGAGGATCACGGGATCCACTGTTCGCAGCCTTGCTCGATGGCGTCTCGCATTCGTTCAGCCTCATCCGCGGATAGCGCCCCCCCGAACGGGAGAAGATCTCGCCCGGGAACCCCGTGCGGGGCGGACTGAACAAGGGCCTTGGCGAACTCCAGGACTCGCCACTGAAGCTCCTGAGGCAGCGCGCTGAGATGCTCGACAACCTGGTCCGCAATGCGTTTGTCCATGGCACAACACTCCCGCCGAAACATCCGGCTGTTGCTCATTATATCTATACCGGATAGGCTATGCGAGCGAGGAGTGCTGGTGGCCATGTGCTGGTGAACGGCAGGGGTCAGCGAACTGGGTGCCCGGCCTGGAAGCGAGGAGACAGGTACAAGATGCCCGCAGCCAAACGAGCCGACGGCCGAAGACCCGACCAGCTCCGCCCGGTGGAGATCCGGCGGGGCGTGAACCAATTTGCCGCCGGTTCCGTCCTGATCAAGATGGGCAACACCCACGTGCTGTGCACCGCCAGCATCCAGGACGGCGTGCCCAGGTGGCGAGAAGGCTCCGGGCGGGGCTGGGTCACCGCCGAGTACGACATGCTGCCCGCCAGTACGCCTACCCGGCGCTCCCGGGGACGCAGCGGGCACATCGACGGCCGGACCCAGGAGATCCAGCGGCTGATCGGCCGGGCGCTGCGATCCGTGATCGATTTCGCGGCGATGGGGCCCAAAACGATCTGGCTGGACTGCGATGTGCTCCAGGCCGACGGCGGCACGCGGACGGCGGCGATCACCGGGGCCTTTGTCGCCCTGGCCGAGGCTCAGGCCCTTGGGCTCAAACAAGGCCTCTGGACGCAGCCGTTCATCCGCCAGGCGGTCGCAGCCATCAGCGTGGGCATCGTCGATGGCCGGATCCTGCTGGATCTGCCGTACGAGGAGGACTGCCGGGCGGAGGTGGATTTCAACGTGGTGATGACGGCCGCGGGCGAGTTCATCGAGGTGCAGGGCACGGCCGAGGCAGCGCCGTTCAGCCGCAAGGACCTCGACCGGATCCTTGACATGGCGGCCAGAGGGATCGAAAAACTGTTCGCGCTGCAGGCGATGGCGGCCCAAAAGCGGCTGGTCAGAACGAAGTAGGGTGGGCTATTGCCCACCAAAGCCTTACGTCGGGCGCCACGGCCCTGCGTTCTCGCCACGGCGTGGCCGTCGTGTGGCGAAGCCAGGAGCAGGGCCGCACTGCAGAAGACCAGGGCGGGCTGTTGCCCACTGAACCATCGCGCATCAGCGCGATACACAATGCGGACGAACCGCTCATCCGCAGAATTCCATGGCCGCAAACAGCGCGGCCATGGCACCCGGCGAAGAAGTGGCTGGTCAGGACGAAATGGTGAGGATATTCGGGAGCTGGTGTTATGGTTCCTAAGAACGTGATATTTCGCTATGCGGCGGCAATGCTCGCGGCTGGCATGCTGGCAACGGCCGGCTGCGCCTCGATGAACCGCGACGGCGCGTCCAGCCCCGACGGCTCGGCGGGTGGGGGTCTGTTCGGGCTGAAGATGCCAAGCTTCTCGAGCAACCGCTACGCCACCACCTTCACGATCCTGTGCATGGAGGTCCACGGCGACAGCGCCCGGCGGATCGTCGAGCAGTGGGCCAGCGGACTGCGGCACACCCAGGGGCTGAGGCCGGACCTCGTCCAGACCCAACACGAGCCGGGCACCAGCAGGCTCTACTACGGCGCCTACCGCGGCCAGCCGAACGAGGCATCCGACCAGTTCCGCCCGCCGCCGCAGGCGCGGCAGGAACTGGCGCTGCTGCGGGATATGGTCAACGGATCGATGCAACCGTTCAGGCTGGCGATGATCGTCGAGAAGCCCACCCCCAACCCCGGCCCGCCCGAGTGGGACCTGCGCAACGCACCGGGCAAGTACACGCTCCAGATCACCTACTGTTTCGACAAGCCCGGCCTGCCCAACCACAAACAGGTTGCCGTCGATATCTGCAAGGCCCTGCGCGACCAGGGCGAAGAGGCGTGGTACTACCACCCCGACGAGCGGCGAAGCGTCGTGACGGTCGGCCGTTTCGACGAGTCGGCCGTGCTCACCGGACCGGACGGCACTGCGCGGTACAGCCCGGCGGTCGTCGCCCTGCAGAACAAGCGGGAAGAGTTCAAGTACAACAGCGAGTGCATGCGGAAGGTCTACCGCGTGATCGGCGGGCAGCGGCTGGCCGCCCCGTCGGTGCTGATCGAGATCCCCAGGGAGTCGACGAATGTCCAACCTGCCCGAGAGCCCCTGCGCAGCGGGGCAAATCCTTTTCGCTACCGGTAACCAGGGCAAGGTCCGGGAAATCCTGGACGTGCTCGGCGACCTGCCCGTAACGATCCGGCATCTCTCCGAATTCCCCGATCTGCCCGAGGCCGTTGAATCCGGCAGCACTTTCGGGCACAATGCGGTGCTCAAGGCGACGCACTACGCGAAACTGACAGGCATCGCTACGCTCGCCGAGGACAGCGGCATCGAGATCGATGCCCTGGGCGGGGCCCCGGGCGTCTACTCGGCCCGATTCGCCGGCGAGCACGGCAACGACCAGGCCAATAACGCCAAAGTCCTGGAGATGCTGGCCGGGGTCCCCGAAGCGCAGCGGACCGGACGGTTCCGCTGCGTGGCGGTGCTGGTCTGCGGCGAGAAGATCGTCGCCCGGGCCGAGGGCGCGATCGAAGGGCGGATCCTCGAGGCCCCGCGGGGCGAGGGCGGCTTCGGATACGACCCGCTGTTCTACGTACCGCAGTTCGGCTGCACGACGGCCGAGATGGACCGCGAGCAGAAAAACCGGATCAGCCACCGCGGCAAGGCGTTGCGGGCGATCCGGCCAGTGATCGAGGCCTGGTTACAGACAGGCCAGGTATAGAATAATATGAGGTGCCGCAAGGCGGAAGCAATCACGGCTCTAGCGCAGTTGCCATGGCAGGAGAAAAACGAGTATGGAGAATCTTGTCCCCAAAGCGATGTTCTTCACCAAGGGAATGGGCAAACACCAGCAGGCCCTGCAGTCGTTCGAATACGCGCTGCGTGATGCGAAGATCGCCCATCTGAATTTGGTGAAGGTCAGCAGCATCTATCCGCCGGGGTGCAAGATCCTGAGTCTGCGCGAGGGGCTGAAGTACCTGCGGCCGGGGCAGGTGGTCTTCACCGTGATGGCCGAGGCCCGCAGCAACGAGCCCAACCGGCTGCTCAGCGCCGGCATCGGCATGGCGGTGCCCGCCAAGAAGGACGCCTACGGCTACATCTCGGAGTTCCACGGCTTCGGCATGACCGAGCGCAAGGTGGTGGACCTGGTCGAGGACATGGCCGCATCGATGCTCGCCAGCACCCTGGGCGTGGAGTTCGACCCGGACGAGGCCTACGACAAGCGCCGGGCGATTTACATGATGAGCGGCGAGATCGTCCGCACCCGCGCCGTTGTCCAGACGGTCGAATGCGACAAGCGCGGCCAGTGGACCAGCGCCGTCGCCGCCGCCGTGTTCATCATGGACACCGAGTCGCCCGGCAAGAAGAAGTAGGGCGGGCGTGCCCGCCGAAGTTGCCAGTTGCCAGTTACAGTACAGTTGCCAGTGAACGACAGGGATCAGTGCAGGGCGGTGCCCGCCACAAAGCATGCAACCCGCTCCCGTCGTGTCACCCTCGGGAACGAGCCGCGACCGTAAGGGAGCGGTATTCCCTTGGATGCGCAACACCCTCGCATCCCACAGGAAGGAGCAGGCCCGTGCCGACCCCGACCGTCCCGTTCAACTTCCTCTCCCTCGAGCCGGCCCTGGCTGACTACGCCCGAGCCCGCTACGCCGTCATGCCCATTCCCTACGACGCGACGGTCAGCTGGCGGGGCGGCACGAAGAACGGCCCGCACGCCGTGATCGCCGCCAGCGAGCACATGGAGACCTACGACGATGAGCTCGACGCGGAATACCACGAGGCGGGCATCGCCACGCTGGAGGCCCTCGAGCCTGACGCCCGCGGTCCCGAGGCGATGTGCAACCGGGTCCAGCAGGCCGCCGGGCGAGTCGTGGACGACGGCAAGATGCTGATCGGCCTGGGCGGCGAACACTCGGTGACGATCGGGCTGTTCCGAGCCGTCCGCAAGCAGCACCCGGACCTCAGCGTGCTGCAGATCGACGCCCACACCGACCTGCGCGACGAGTACCACTCAAGCCCCTACAGCCACGCCTGCGTGATGCGCCGGATCGTCGATACGGGTGCAAAGATCGCCGGGGTCGGCGTCCGCAGCATCAGCGCCGAGGAGTGGGCCTTCATCCGCAGCCGCCCCGAGCAGATCCTTGCCATGACCGGCCTGAAGGTCGCCTCGACGCCGGACTGGATCGACCGGGTGCTCGACCACCTTGGCGAGAAGGTATACCTGTCGATCGACATCGACGGGTTCGACCCGGCCGTCGCGCCGGGCACCGGCACGCCCGAGCCGGGCGGGCTCACCTGGTACCAGGGCTGCCGCCTTCTGCGGGCGCTTGCCGAACGGAAGCAGATTGTCGGCATGGATGTGGTGGAAGTTGCCCCGGTCTCTGACCAGACCGTTACCGAACACCTGGCGGCACGGCTGATCTACAAGATGATCTGCTACCGGGAGCACGCGGCGCGACGGGCGATGTGACGGATCGGGTGTCGGGGTTCGGGTCTCGGGTGTCGCATCTACGGGTTGCGGGTGTCGAAAGACCGTAGGGCGGGCTGCGCCCGCCAACGGGGTGTATCGTGCCGCATCGCGCGGGGTCTGTTGAAGGCGGCAGCCCCTTGGACTGCGGCGCCGAAGACGCCGCTTTGAATCGAAATGCCAGAAACCAATTTCGGGAAATACATCGTCCTGGCAGGCCTCACCCTGGTCGTGATCGGCCTGCTGGTGATGCTCGGCTCGAAGCTGGGCCTTGGCCGGCTGCCCGGTGACATCCGCTACGAGTCTGACCACACACGGATCTACGTCCCCATCACCACCATGCTCCTGCTGTCCGCCATCCTCAGCCTGATCCTCTGGCTGGTCGGGCGGTTCTGGCGATAAGAGAAGGGCATCCGGTGGAAAACCGGATGCCCCTTGGCACAACTCGTATCAGCCGATACACCGGCCCGTCATTCCTCGTCTTCGATGTCCTCCAGGTCGAAGCCCTGCGGCATGCCCGCCCCGCCCATCTGCGTCATGTCCATCACCTCGACGCCGGCCGGCACCTTGAACTCGAACCGCTCGGCCGGGATCTTCTCGTCGATCTTGACGTTCGAAAACGCGATGACCATGACCTGCTTGCCGGCCTTGTCATGGCCGACGGTCTTGATCGGCATGGCCGTCTTCTTATCGATGTAGTTGACCATCCGGGCGATCGGATTGCCGGGGGTGCTGCGTTTGGGGGTCATCTCCAGCACCCATGCCTCCCGGCCGTCGACCGTCTGATCCGGCAGGATCTTCACGTCGTGTTCGGCGGTCATGGCCTTGAACATGTCATCGCCGTTGAGCGGCCCCTGCGCCATCCGCGGGTCCAGGCGGGTTTTCATCGCCATCGTCTCGCCGCCGCTGGTGGTCAAGGTGCTGACATACGGCGGGTCCATGATCGCCAGGATGGTCGTCTTTTCGGTGCGGGCTTTCTGGCCGGGGATCTCGTGGGTGGCCAGCATGGTCGACTCGTTGCGCGTGACGGTCTTGCCGTCGCGGCGGGCGGACTGGACCTTCGCGTCGGTGACGGTCTTGCTCTGCATGCCGCCAAACGCCCCGTCCATCTCCATGTGCATGTCGTACTGCACCGTCTTGTAGCCGCTGGTCTTTTCGTTGACCTGCTTGCGGACCGATTCGAGCGACTCGGCCGCCATCGCCGCCGCCGCCAGCCCCAGCACCGTCACAACCGACACCGCCACCATACGCCTGATCATGTGCAACTCCTTTACGAGTAACCGGACCCTCGTCGCCCGCAACCACACGCGGCCTCGCGGACGCAAGGGGACCTCCGCCCCCTCGTGCCGCTGGAATCCCTTATCGGCACCGAGCCGCCGGCTGCAACAGGAAGCAGCCCCGGTAATGATAGCTCCGCTCCGAGCCCCCCGCCGGCAGTCTGACGGGAAAAAGGGCTATGCATGCAAGGCGCCACCGCGCTCTGACGGTCGAGGCTGTTTCCCCCCTGCGCGGGTGCATCCGCCGATCGGTGGTGGGTGGGCGCTTGACGGGGGTCTGACCCCTGGCAGCACGCCCGCACCCGAATCCCCGCATCCGATTCCCGTGGGGGCCTCGATACCTGAAGGATCCGACGGGGTCTGACCCCCTTGGGGCAAACCGTCATGAGGGGCGCCACGGTCCTGCGCTAACGAGCCGCGACCGTGAGAGAGCGGTAAACCCCGCCGTGCCGCTCGAACCCCACGGGGTCAGACCCCATATGCCTGCACAAGTATCCCCACCACCATGATGCTTCGGCGTCGCTTCCGCCAGCAGGCGTGCGACTCGGGGTCAGACCCCTGGAATCCGGAACCCTGCCGTTTATAATAGAAAACTCGTGCCGCTGGTCAGGCGCAACCGGCACTCAGGAGCCCTATAGCATGAAAAGCCCCTATTCGCAGCGGCAGCTGCATTCATCCAACCGGCAGCGTACCTACAACGGCAACGCCGCCCAGGCCGCCTTCCTGCTCGGCGGGATCGGCACCGGCAACGTCTCGCTCGGCGCGCGCGGCGACCTGCGCGACTGGGAGATCTTCAACCGTCCCGGCAAGGGCAACATGCTGGCCTACAGCTTCTTCGCCATCCGCGCCAAACGCGCCGGCGGCAAGCCCGTCGCCAAGGTGCTCGAGGCGAAAATCCCCCCGCCCTATGCCAAGGCCCACGGCTTCCGCTCGCCGGAGATGGCAGGCCTGCCCCGGCTGGACGCCTCGACGATGCGCGGCCAGTACCCCTTCGTGGCGATCGATTTCGAGGACGCCGAACTGCCGGTGCGCGTACGGCTGCAGGCCTTCACACCGTTTATCCCCTTAAGCGCCGACGATTCGGGCATGCCCGCGGCCGTGATCCGCTACGTGGTGAGCAACCCGGGCAGCAAACCGGTCGATGTGACGATTGCCGGCTCGCTGGCGAACATGGCGGGGCTGAGCTACCAGGCGGTCGATCGCGTGCTCAAGGGCCATCCAGAGGCGGTCAACGAGTTTCGCGGCGATGGGCCGCTGCGGGGCCTGTTCTTCCACAACCCCACCACGCAGATCGGCGCGATCGGCAGCGGGACGATGGCCCTGATGACCCCCAACCAGAACGTCACCGCCAAGCGCGACTGGCTCAACCAGGGCTGGTGGGACGGCGCCCATGACTTCTGGGACGACTTCGTCGACGACGGCCGGCTTGAACCCGAACCCTCATACGAACCGCTCCAGATCGAGACCCAGCCGCGCGAGCCGCACATCGGCTCGCTCGGGATCGTCGAGACCGTCGGGCCCGGCGAGGAGGAGGTCTTCGAGTTCTACCTGGCGTGGCACTTCCCCAACCGCGCAAAACAGTGGAAGGAGGACTGCGGCCCGGACTGCCCCTGCGGGACGATCCGCATGTACTACAGCACCCTCTGGCCGGACGCCTGGGCGGTCGGCACGTACCTGCACGAAAACCTCGAGCGGCTCGAGTCGCAGTCGCGGGACTTCCACGACGCCCTGTTTGCCAGCAGCCTGCCCGGCTACGTCATCGACGCCCTGCAGGCCAACATCACCGTCCTGCGAAGCCCCACGGTCTTCCGCCTGGAGGACGGCACGGTCATGGGCTGGGAAGGCTGTCACGACCAGGCCGGCTGCTGTCACGGCTCGTGTACGCACGTGTGGAACTATGCCCAGACGCTGGCATTCCTCTTCCCGCAACTCGAACAGACCATGCGCCGCGTCGAGTTCGAACTCGAGACCGACGAGGCCGGCAAGATGACCTTCCGCAACCAGCGGATCTTCGGCAAGGACGCATGGACCGGACACCCCGCCGCCGACGGCCAGAACGGCACGATCGTCCGGCTCTACCGCGAGTGGAAACTCACCGGCGACGACGAGCTGCTCCGCCGCCTGTGGCCCCAGGCGGCCAAAGCCCTGGACTTCGCCTTCGAGCACTGGGATTCCGACAAGGACTTCGTGCTCGACAGCCAGCAGCACAACACCTACGACATCGAGTTCTATGGCCCCAACTCGCTGGTCAACTCGATGTTCTTTGCGGCCCTGGCAGCCGGGGCGGAGATGGCCGAACACCTCGGCAACACCGATCACGCCGCGAAATACCGCCAAGCCCTCGAGCAGGGCAGCGCCAAGATGGACGAGATGCTCTGGGAGAAGGACAACTACGTCCAGCGGATCCCCGACGTCAACAGCCAGCGCTACCAGTACGGGCTGGGGTGCCTGTCCGACCAGCTGCTCGGGCAGTACCTGGCGCACGTGGTGGGCCTGGGGCACATCCTGCCGAAGGCCCACGTGAAAAAGGCCATGCAGTCGATCTTTAAGTACAACCTCCGCACCAGCTTCGCCGACCACGCCAACGTCCAGCGGACCTACGCCCTCAATGACGAGGCGGGCCTGCTGCTGTGCACGTGGCCCCGGGGCGGTCGGCCGCGCTTCCCGTTCCCTTATGCCGACGAGGTGTGGACGGGGATCGAGTACCAGGTGGCGGCCAACATGATCTTCGAGGGCCTCGTCGACGAAGGCCTCACCATCGTCAAGGCCGCCCGCGACCGCCACGACGGCATCCGCCGCAACCCCTTCAACGAGGTCGAGTGCGGCCACCATTACGTCCGCGCGATGGCGAGCTGGGCCCTGCTGATCGCCCTGTCCGGCTTCAAATTCGACATGGTCCGCGGCACGATGTCGTTCGCCCCGGCCATCAACAAGGACAAGTTCACCTGCTTCTGGAGCACCGGCAAGGCCTGGGGCACGTTCACACAGAAGAAGAACCGCGCCGGCAAACTCGATCGCAAGGTCAAGGTCCTCTACGGCAGCCTCGAAGGCGTAACCGTAGCCGGCGCGGAGGTGGAGTAGGCAGGCGCCCTACCGACTCAGCGTCCCGGTGCCGCTCAATTGATAGGGCGGATCCGTTTCAATATTCTGCTCGACACTGAACTCCAGCTCGGTGTCGGATATCTGGACGAGCGTGATCGTCTGCGTCGTCTGGTAGGTCCCCTGATCGTCCGTGCCGATCCCTGTGCCAGCAATGGTCACCGTCTTCGTGGTCGGATCTTCCGTGACCGCATCGATTGTCAGCGTCTCGGTCTCATCGGTGTTTCCGAACCTGGCACCTTGGAAATAAGGCCGGTCGTTGATATACAGCTGCCCGCCCTCGAGGATCTCCACCGTTGCGTTGAGCGTGACCGGTTCTGGGACATCAGCGTTCGGATCGGAGAACGTCCAGATGTAGGTCACAGTTCCCTGGTAAACCCCCGGGACAAGGATCGAAACAGCCGACGGCACATCCACACTGCCGCCAGGGCAACCACCCAATGCCAACACCGCCGCCAGTGACAGCCACGCAATCCGTTTCATCCCGCTCTCCTGGGTAATTCCCGCCATCCATGTTGAAACCCGTCAACCAAGGCCGGAAGAATAGCCCCACGCCCCTTCTGGCACAACCCCAAGGCCCTTACTGCGGCGCAGCGGTACGAGGACATCGCCAGGGAATCCCCCGCGCCCCGCCGACCGACAGGCGACACAGGTTGCCATCGACTCGCCCGGACGCCACCTTATCGGCCACTCCCGGCCGGCCAGGTCCGTACCTCTGGACCAGATGCCGGAAACGGCTGCAGCTTGTCTTGCGGAGGAGCCCGACTTTTTCGTACACTGGGCATATCGGGGATCGTAAGTATTTACCGCACGGCCTCATACGCATCGGCAAAGGGCTGTGGCAGGAGGAGAGAAGCTATGACGTTGCATGCGTTCGGTCGTCGCTTGGCGGTAGTCCTTGGTCTGGTCCTGATTGGCTCGGGCGTCGCACTGGCCGACGCCAGCGATGTCATCAAGCAGGCCCCGCCCCTGCCCCCGCCAACCGGTGACGTCGTCTACGTGAGCAACGTGTCGAACCTTGAGTACCAGCTCTTTACGGCCCCGCCGGGCCGGACCATCATGGTTCAGCCGGGGACCTATTACATTACCAAGACCTTGGGCTTCGCCAACGCCGGCATCACCGTGCGCGGCGCAACGGGCAATCGCGATGACGTAATCATCCAGGGCTGGGGCATGAACAACAGCAGCCAGCAGCGAAACATCTTCTGGATCACCAAGAGCGACATCACCATCGCCGACCTGACCATCCGCGACGCCTACTACCACGGCATCCAGATCGCCGCCGAATACCAGACCGACCGCATCCACCTGTACAACCTCAAGATCATCGACTGCGGCGAACGGTTCATCAAGGGCAGCACTAACAACAACCCCAGCTACAGTCCCGACGACGTCGTCATCGAATACTGCTGGCTCGAGCAGATCCAGGAACTGGCCAACCACAACGACCTCAACTACATCGGCGGCATCGACGCCATGTGGTGCAACCGCTGGATCATCCGCGACTGCGTCTTCAAGAACATCCGCGGCGTCAGCGGCGGCGGTCGCGGCGGCATCTTCCTCTGGCAGAACTGCAAGGATACAGTCGTAGAACGGAACCTGGCGATCGGCTGCGACCGCGGCATCGCCATCGGCAACCCGTCGGGCCCGGCCGTGGGCACATATCACATGGACGGCGGCATCCTCCGCAACAACTTCATCGTCCGCGGCGATGGTATCGCCCTGGAGATCTGCAAGACCCGCAACCTGAAGGTCTACAACAACACCATCTACAGCGATAACGCCGCCTACGGCCGGACGCTGCACGTCTACGGCAGCGTCACCTCCGGCCTGCAGCTCTACGACAACATCATCCGCGGCCTGATCCACTGGAACGGCACCGGCCCCTGGCCGACCACCGGCAGCATCATCGGCTCGACGCCGACCGCCTCGTGGTTCGTCGAGCCGCTGGTCGGCGACCTGCGGCTGACGGACAATGCCACCCTCGCCATCGGCCAGGGACAGATCCTCGCCGAAGTCACCGACGACTACTTCGCTGCGCCGCGGGACGCGATGCCGGACATCGGGGCCCATGAGAGCGACAGCCAGCCGAACGGCCCGCAGGTCGTCTCCTTCGATCCGCCGCTGGCCGAAGTGAACCATCTCAAGACCGACTACGACCTGATCACGATCGGCTTCGACCGCGACGTAGCCATCAGCGAGTCGATGGTCAGCGTGGTCGGAGTCAACACCGGCCCGAATACTGGTTACATGTTCCTGTATGACCCCAATACCCGCGTGCTCACGCTGGCGTGGGTGACGCCACTGCCGGACGATACCTACGTGGTCACCGTCAGCGACGCCGCCTCAGCCGGCGGCCTGGGCCTCGACGGCGAGCAGGACATGTACAACCCGTCTCTGCCCAGCGGCGACGGAGCCCCCGGCGGCGATTTCGTCGGGCTCGTCCACAAGCTCGTCGGCGACATCAACCAGGACCGCAGCGTCAACGTCATCGACCTGCTGCAGCTGGCCGGCAGCTTCGCCACGACGACAGGTGACCCGAACTACGACGCCGCCGCCGACCTGAATGCCGACGGCCTCATCAATGTCATCGACCTGCTGATCCTGGCCAACGCCTGGACCAAAACGATCCCGGTCGGGCCGTAGATGGAACGAGCCGCGACCGTGAGGGAGCGGTAGACCCTGGGATGGAGAGGACCGCCCCAGGCTGTCATTCCGAGCGCAGCGAAGTGCATGTAGGGCGGGCTGCGCCCGCCAAGGCTGTCATTGCGAGCGCAGCGAAGAATCTCCAATGGACAGCGTGCCCATGGTTTGGCGCCCCGCTATCGACATAGGTAAGCCCTCACGGGCTGTCCCTGTCACACCACCGTGCGTACGGGTCCGTACACGGCGGTTCGATCAACTTGAGCCATT
>JAWLBS010000094.1:0-15203 GCA_041687575.1 Phycisphaerae bacterium
TATTCGCGTATGGGGCCCAAGGCAACACGAAAGCCTCATCCGCCCGCCCGCTTTGTGCGCAAAACCTGCCCGAAACACCACGGCAGTGCCATTCGGGTCAGACCCCCGCAAACGCCCGCTCCGCCATGGACCTCGGCACACACCCGGGAGCCGAGATGACTGCGGGCCTGTGGGCCTTGGGCATCGCCCCTTTGCCTGTTACAATGCTTTGGCCAGCAATGGACAGGGAAAGTCGACGAACCCGGGGAGCCGCACGCGATGGCCAGAAAGACCGACAAGCGACTGACCGACGAGCAGATCCACACCCTGAACTACGAGCAGGCCTACGACAGCCTGCAGCAGATCGTCGAGCAGATCGAACAGGGGCAGGTCGGCCTGGAAGAGTCGGTCGCCCGCTACGAGGACGCCATGAAGCTGATCGCCCACTGCCGGCGGATCCTCAAGCAGGCCGAACAAAAGGTCACCCAGCTCCAGCAAGGCAGCGAGGCGAACCCCGCCCTGGAACCGTTCCAACTCCCCCAGGACACCAACGCCCAACCGGAATGATCCGCGCCACGACGCCGGGTGCCATGGCCGCGCTATTGGCGGCCATGGAATTCCGCGGATGAGCGGACGCCCCCCGAAGACAAACGGGAAGGAGCCGCGACCGTGCGACCGTGAGGTCGCGGCTCGTTGGTGCAGGACCGTGGCCCGAAACGCACGATTCAGTCTGGAGCAACACGGGGCCCAATGTTACGGCGCGTCGTCGTGCAGGTCGAAGATCTCTCGCAGGACCTGGGCGTACAGGCCGAGCTGGCCGTTGCTGGCCTGCTGGCTCAGCGCGCGGCTGGGGTGGTGCATCAGCTTGGCCAGCAGGCGGTGGTGGAACTGCTTGACCAGGGCGGCGTCGCGGTCGGTGTCGCCGGTGAGCTTGGGCAGCAGCCAGGCGAGCTCCTGGTGCCCCAGGTCGCGGAATTTCTGCTCCATTGCGTGGATCGTCGGACCCAGGTCCTCCTTGTGCGCCTGCCGGTCGAGCAGCTGGTTGACCGCCTCGTCGATCAGCGCCTCGCTCGCCTGGATCTCCTGCCGGCGACCTTCGATCGTCTGTTCGACCGCCTCGTGCAGGTCGTCCACGTTGGCCAGGTAGACGTTCCGCTCGTCGCCGATCGCCGGATCGAAATCCCGCGGCACCGCGATGTCGATGATCAGCAGCGGCCGGTAGCGGCGCTTCGGCGGAATGGCGGCGAAGGCATCGGCCGAAAGCAGCGGCTCAGCGGCGCCGGTGCAGCTGATCACCACGTCGGCCGCGGCGATGTGCCCGGGGAGGTCCTCGAAATCGCCGACACCCGCGCCGATCTGCTCGGCGAGATCTTCGGCGCGGCTGCGGGTGCGGTTGACGACCGTCACGCGGGCCGGCTGGAACTGCAGCAGGTACTGCAGCGTCAGCTGCCCCATCTCGCCCGCGCCGATCATCAGCACATGCTTGTCGTCCAGCCGGCTGAAGATGCGATGGGCCATGTCGACGGCGACGCTGCCGACGCTGACCTTGCCGGCCCCGATGCCGGTGCAGCTGTGGATCTGCTTGGCGCAGTTCAGGGCGGCCTGGAACGCGCCGCGAAAGACCTTGCCCGCGGTGCCGGCCAGGCTGGCGGCTTCGAGGGCATCCTTGGCCTGGTTGATGATCTGCGACTCGCCGAGGACCAGGCTGTCGAGCGAGCCGACCACCCGCAGCAGGTGCCGCAAGGCGTCGCTGTCCTCGTAGTGGTACAGCGAGGTGACGAACTCGTTGGCCGGCGTGTCGCTGAAGCGGCCGAGAAACTCGATCAGGTCGCCGACGCGCGGCAGCTTGTGCAGCGGGCGAGCGACGTAGAGCTCGGTGCGATTGCAGGTCGACAACAGGACGGCCTCGGCGCCGGGCCAGCAATCGGCAAAGGCGACCAGCGCGCGGGCCCGCTCGGCCGGCCCGAAGGCCAGTCGCTCGCGGACCGCGACGTTGGCGGTGCGGTGGTTGCAGCCGAGGACCAGGATTCGCACGGTTACATTTTTCCTCCAAATACGCCTTGCCCGCTTGCGCCCGCCGGCGGCACGGCGCCGATCCTCTGGACCGTGACATCCGACAAGTCACAGCTCGGCCACTCGCATCGCTTCGCTCGCTCGGGCGGACCGCCTGAAGGCGGGACTCCAAACGCCGGCTAAAGCCGGTACTCCAAGCGCCCGCTGAAGCGGGGACTCCGAACTTGGCGGGCACAGCCCGCCCTACGGCAGCCCGCCCTACGGATGCCGCGTCACAACCAGGCTCGAAACCGCAAACGTCAGCACCAGCCCGCCCATGCTCAGCACGCTCAACCAGGCGACCCGCACACCGCGGTACTTCGGGACGTGCTGCATGTGCAGCAGCGCTGCATAGACCAGCCACACGACCATCGAGCCGACCACCTTGGGATCGGTCAGCCACGCCAGGCGGTCCGGCTGGTCCCAGATCTGCAGCATCCCCAGCCACAGCCCGATCGTCAGCAACGGGAACCCCAGCGCCGCGGCACGAACATTCACCCGCTCCAGGGCCTCCAGGCTCGGCAGCCGCGGCGCGCCCGCCAGGGGCCTTGGACGCTTGAGGCGCCGGTGGATCATCAGGTAGAAGCCCCCCGCCATCCCCGCCACCGCCAGCGACGCCGCCGCCAGCACGAAGGCCATGACGTGCAGGTAAAACGCGGCCCCCTCCGCCTGCGGGCCCGGCAGGACCTTCATGTCCCCCAGCCCCGTCAGGGCGGCCACCTCGATCAGCCCGGCCAGCGGGGCGAACGCCGCGCCGGTCACCTCCCAGCGCCACCACAGGTCGACGTACAGACCGACCCCCGCCACGAGCATGCCCAGCAGCACGTACATGTCGAAGCGGTGCCTCAGCGGCCCGTGCCAGCCCAACTGCTCACCCCGCCACAGCAGCAGAACCACCCCCGCGGCAATCGCCGCCCCGACCCACGCCCACACCCACTGCCTCGCGCCGGCCCGCCCCTGGTCCCGCAGCAGCCACGCCGAGCCGATCGATGCGGCCGCCAGGCACGACAGCACCATCAGCCACCCGACGATCTGCCCGACCGTCGGGCCGGGAATGATTACCGGTATTCCGCCAGCCGCCGCTGGAACCATTGTCGCCACCCGTCCGTTCCGGATTCCTTCAACACCCGCAGCGATTCCGCCCCGCACAACTCCCCGAAAAAGGCCTTGCGACGTGCAGTATCGCCGATCTGCTTCTGCACTTCCAGTCGGACCGCCGCCAGAAGGTCCGCAAGGTCGGCTGCAGCCGGGTCAACCGATTTGAGCGCCTGATCGGCAAGGGCCCCCGCCATCGTCGGCGAGGCCCCGCCGGTGCTCACGGCGATCCGGACCCGCCCCCTCTGTCGGACGGCCGGAACGATGAAGTCGCACAGCTCGGGATCGTCGACGACGTTGCAGAGGGTCCCCGCCGCCCGGCAGTCATCCCGGACCCGGCGGTTGACCTGACGATCGTCGGTGCAGGCGATGACGATGCGCGAACGGGGCATCTGGCCACGGTAGGGGCCTTCATGCCAGATCAATCGCCCGGCCAGCGCCGGCTCGTCGCGCCGCGCCGCCAGGGCATCGCAGAGCGACTCGGCGATCACGTGGACGATCGCGCCGCATTCGAGCAGGGCCTCGACCTTATGGGCCGCGACCCGCCCGCCACCGACCACGCAGGCGACCTGGTCACGCAGATCGACGCAGATGATGTACGGGGGAATACCGCCCGGAACCAAAGGTGGTGTATGAGGGTCATTCATCTTGGCACTCACGCTGTTACGAATGTTCGCAGCGATTATAGGCACACCTTTCGCGGCGTTGCAAATCGCCGGTGCATTCGTAGACTGACCGACATCCCTTGGAGGCACAAGATGCAAACCGACATTCGCCCGGTCAACCTGGACGTGTTCATCACCATGGAAACGCCGCGGACCCCGCTGAAGTTCGGGGCGGTGGTCATGCGCGAAACGCCGTTTGCGCACGTGCGGGCGACCGTCGAGAACCTCGACGGCGAGACGGCCGAGGGCTGGGGCGGCATCTTCCTGAGCGACGTGTGGGCCTGGCCCGACCCGCGGGTCGAGCAGCGCAGCCGGCACCACGCGATGATGCGGCTGGTGGACGCCTGGGCGAAACACGTCGCCGACTACGACCTGTACGCCCACCCCCTGGACATCTGGTGGGACGTGCACGACGGGCTCCAGCCGCTGGCCCGGCAGGTCTCCAACAATCTGCACCTGCCCGCCACGATCCCGTACCTGGCGAGCCTGGTCTGCGCCAGCCCCGTCGACGCGGCGCTGCACGACGCGTTCGGCAAGGCAGCCGGCATCAACACCTACAACGGCTACGGCCGCAGCTACTTCCAGCACGACCTGGTCCGCTACCTGGGGCGGGACTTCAAGGGGGCGTACCTCAGCGACTTCGTCCAGCCGATGCCCGCGACGATCGATGCGTTCCACCTGGTCGGCGGGCTCGACAAGCTCACCGAGGCCGAGATCACCGACGAAGATCCGAAAGACGACCTGCCCGTCTCACTGGATCAGTGGATCCGCTACGAGCACCTGCACTGCCTGAAGGTCAAACTTCGCGGCACCGACCTGGACTGGGACGTGCAGCGGCTGCTGGACGTCGCCCGCGTCGCCGACGACGAGCACCGCAAGCTCGGCCTTGCCGGGCTGTGGCTCTCGGCCGACACGAACGAGCAGTGCGTAACTCCGGACTACGTGGTCGAGATGCTGGAGAAGGTCCGCGAGCGGGACGCCGGCGTCTACGACCGGATCCTCTACATCGAGCAGCCGTGCCACCGCGACCTGCGCGAGCACCCGCTCAACGTCTCGGCCATCGCCGAGCGCAAGCCGGTGATCATCGACGAGTCGCTGATGGGCCTGAAGGACCTGGACCTGGCCCTGAGCCTCGGCTACAGCGGCGCGGCGCTGAAGACCTGCAAGGGCCATTCGTCGGCCCTGCTGACTGCCGCGGTCTGCACGCAGCGGGGCATTCCCTACACGGTGCAGGACCTGACCAACCCCGCCATCTCGCTGGCCCACTCGGTCGGCCTGGCGGCGCACCTGCGCCCCTTGAGAGGTGTCGAGACGAACAGCCGGCAGTTCTTCCCCGCCAGCAACGAGCCGCTCGGGCGAATCCACCCGGGCCTGACGAGGCTGACCGACGGCAAGCTCGACCCCACCACCTTAGGCGGGGTGGGCCTTGGCTATCAGTGGGAGCGCATCGGGACGGTGCCGGGATAGACCCGGAACTCGGCAGTGCATCCTTTCATTTGTGGCGGCGGAATACGGAGTGGTTTTTGCCGGCCCTTCGTAACTCGAGAAAACAGGGCCTACGCCGTCCGCTCCTTCAGCGCCTCGGGCTCCTTGGCCAGGCTTGCGGCCGCGTCATAGGTGATCTCGCCTTGCTGGTAGAGTTCCAGCAGGGAGTGGTCCATCGTGTTCATCCCGTACTTCCGGCCGGCCTGCAGATCCGAGTAGAGCCGGTGGGCGGCGTTCTCGCGGATCGCGTGGCGGACGCCCTGGGTGGCAATGAGCACCTCGCAGGCCAGCACCCGCCCCTCGCCGTTGGCGGTCGGTATGAGCTGCTGGGCGATCACCGCCTGCAGCGTGTTGGCCAGCATGTAACGGACCTCGGACTGCTGCCCCTCCGGAAAAGCCGAGACGATCCGCTGGATTGCCAGGGTTGTGTCGGGCGTGTGGAGCGTGGTGATCACCAGGTGCCCCGTCTCGGCCGCCATCAGCGCGGTGTACATCGCCTCGGGCTCGCGCATCTCGCCGATGCCGATGACATCGGGGTCCTGGCGGAGGACGTGGATGAGGGCCTTGCCGAAGCTGTGCACGTCGGTGAGGACCTCCTGCTGGACGATGACCGCCCGCTTGCACAGGTGGGTATACTCGACGGGGTCCTCGATCGTGACGATCTTCTTGCGGAATTCGCAGTTGATGCGGTCAATCATGTAGTGGAAGGTCGTCGTCTTGCCCACGCCGGTCGGCCCGGTGATGACGATGATTCCGTTGGGCTTGCGGACCAGGTCATCAACGATCGGCGGCAGGCGGAGCTCCTCGCGCGGGCGGATGGTGGGTTCGCTCAGCCGGATCGACAGTTCCGGGCAACCGTTGCGGTAGTAGACGGTGATCCGCGCCCGGTCGGTTTCGCCGAAGATCATCGAATAGCAGAGCTGCCACTCGGTTTCCAGTTTGCGTTTCTGGACGTCATTGAGGTTCTCGTGCGCCAGGGCCCGCGCGGCCTCGGCGGTGACGACGTCGCCCCTGGCGATGCTGATGTCCCCGTCGATCCGCAGGATCGGCGGCAGTCCGACGACGATGTGGATGTCGCTGGCCTGGTGTTTGCGGGCGCCGCGGAGCAGGCTTTCAATGGTCATGGTCACTTCCGAATTCGCAAGACTCTCTTGATCCAATCCCCGAAGGTCATCTGCTCGACCGCATCGAGGGCCTGCATCGCCGCGCGGAACTTCGGCCGCAGCTCCAGGCACTTCTCGTAACTGGCGCGGGCGGCGGCGGTCGCGCCCATGGCGGCCTGGCAGTGGCCCATCTCCAGCCAGACTGCGCCCTGGCTGGCGTCGAGGGCCTCGGCCTGCTTGAGGTACTGCAGGGCATTGCCCGCCCGGCGGTAGTACATGTAGATCCGGGCGATGACCACGCGGTCGAACCAGTCGGCCCCGGGCTCGCCGAGGCTCTTGCGAAAGCAGTGCTCATAGTAGTCCTGGCCATTGGCCAGCAGCGCCTCGCCCCGCGCCTGCCACCGCCACGGCGACGACCCCGGCGACTGCAGCGCCGCGTCGGAACACGCCATCGCCGCGCGGTTGTCCTTGAGGCGGGCACAGGCCTGCGCCTTGGCCGCCAGCAGCTCGCCATTGTCGCGGAACAGCTCCAGGGCCTTGTCGCTCCAGAGGCGGGCCTCCTGGTATTCGCCCAGGCCCACGAGCATCTGCACCTGCCCCACCCAGGCCGGCACCACCGCCCGGCTCTGCTCCAGGCATCGCGTGTACAAGCGCAGGGCCCGCTCGTATTGCCCCCAGCGGTGTTCCTCCTGCGCCTCGGCCAGGTACTCGTGCTCGTCGTAGCGGCGCTGCGGCGATGCCTCCTGCTGCGCCCGCCGCTGCTCGTCGTCGAATTCCAGTTTGCCGAACCGTTTGGACATCATACCCTCGCAAGGGCTAAGGCATCGCCTGCGTCAGCCCCGTCGTCCCTGGCGGGACCCAACGGCGACCGATTCCCGAGTCCAACATCGCCCTGCAACTATGGACTGCGGCGCCAACGACGCCGCTTTCACTCCGGCCGGGCGAGTCAGGCCCCGGTATCCCCAGACGCGACCCGCCCCGGACGTTTCTGTCGTCCCTGGCGGGACTCCAACAACAGAAACAACCCAAGAGGTAAAGGGGCCGCCTGTCCCAGGACTCCGGCGACGACACGACCGTCGCCTGCGTCCTGGGCTATTGCCTGTCGTCCCTGACGGGACTTCAACGGCAACGACAACGGCTGGTGGGCAATAGCCCACCCTACAACTACAACAACATCTCTGGCGGGCGCTGCCTGCCCTGCACTGTCCCTGGCGGGTCTGGATTCCACAAATACCACCGCACGCATCTGACGGCGGGATCCACGCCTGGTCGATTCGCTGCAATCTCATCGGACCGGTCCCCATCTCGACCAAGGGAACGTGCGAAACACGACCCGCCCCAGCACATCGTCGCTGCGGACCCGGCTCACCCGCAGCAACACGGGCGTGACCTGCTGATCCGCGAGCGGTCCGTGCAGCTGCTGCAGGCCCGCCATCGTCGGCAGGATGAAGTACTCGTCCGGGCCGACGGTGTACGACAGGTCCGGCAGGCCCGAGACCGCCCCCAGCAGCCCCCGCGCCGGCGGCATGCCGTTGACGAGGACCTCGCCGCCCGTCACCGTCACCTGGTCGCCGGGCAGGCCCACCACCCGATCCAGCCCATGCCCCTGCCGCACATAGACCCCACCATGCTGCTGTGCATGGATCCGGTAGAACACCAGGTCGCCCCGCGCGTACCGCTCCGGTCGCCGCCACGGCCCTTCGCGAAACACCGTCTCGTGCGCCCGCAGCACCGGGTTGGCTGGCATCCCCGCCGGCACCTGCAGCGGGACGTAGAACCGCCCCAGCAGGATCTGCGGCGGCAGGTACACCGCCAGGGCCAGCACGGCAAAGACCATCCCGCCTCGCCACATCCGGCCGAGCGTCGTCAGCTCGGCCAGGCCGGGCCCGAGGTGCGCAAGGATCGCCATGCCGTGGGCCGCGACTGCCCCCATCAGCAGCCATGCCCCGGCCTGCGAGCCATACAGCGCCACCGCGGACGTGATGCAGCCCAGCCACGCGCCCAACAGCAGCCACCCCGCCAGCCGTCGTCCGCGGCAGATCAGCCCCAGCCCCGGCAATACCGCCGATTGAACAAGCGCCTCCCACGCAACGTGGTCCAGCGGACCGCTGCGCGGCCGCCAGCGGGGCAGGGCTTGGGTCAGGTCTTTCAGCCGCAGCCGCAGCCCGTTCCACCCCTGGCGCAGGCGCGTGCCCGCCCGGTAGCGCCCCGCCCGCGGCGGGGCGACGACCGCCTCGGCCAGGTCCAGGCTGCTCTGGCACCGCACGCACTGCTGCATGCCGGGGATGTTTTCGAATCCGCAGTTGACGCATTGCATGGCTCAGCCGCTCACGCGTTAGGCCGCTGGTCCCGCACCTGCGTGTGGATCCGCACCGCGCCGTCCTGCTGGTAATGATCGCTGGTGTACTGCCGGTCGTCCTCCAGCCCGACAATCTCCTTCAGCAGGTCGGCCATCGCCACGCAGCGCTGCCCCTTGACGCCCTTGATATGCACCTGCATCTTGCCGTTCTTCTTGATTGTGATTTCCAGCTCAGGCCGTTCCATGTTTATAGCCTCACCCGCACCTGGATCGACTGGTCCTGCATCACGCTCTCTTCCACGATCGAGGCGTTGCGCCGCTTGAGCTCGGTCATCAGCTTGTGGTAGGCGAACTGCTGGACGATCCGCCCGCCGACCTCTTCGCCGATCTGCCGCAGCTCGCTGTCGGTCCGCTTGTCGCTGCACGCCGAGACCGTGCACGCGCCCCGCTCGTCCTGGCCGATCTCGATCGTCACGTCGTCCCGCTGAATGACGATCTTCTGCCCCCGCGTCATCGTCTCGGCAAAGATCTCGCTGTTGGGCAGCTCCGACTCGACCTTGCGCTTCGCCGCCCGCTTTTGCTGCGCCTGCTCGGCGGTCGCGCCCCCGACCACCGAAAAGCCCATCGCCGCCGCCGCCCCCATCGCCGCCGCCGAGATGGCCGGCCAGCTGGAGATCACCAGCGGTGTGAGCACAAGAATCGCACCCATAGCCCGATCCTCCTTTTCGCCCGGGAAACCTGTTGCCGCTCACATTTCGATCTTGCGCCGCGATCGGCCGTCCAAGTCGTCCTCGCGGCGCGAGGCATACCTCGACCGGCCGTCCGCCCACGCCCGCAGCGCGGAAATCCCTTCGCTCATCGTCCGCGAGAGCGGCACGGTCTCGCGGACGCTGCTGATGACGTCCTGGGTCTGAAGGTCCTTTTCCAGGTAGAACACGTCGTAGAGGCTGCTGACGATCGCCTCTTCGATCTCGGCGCCGCTGAAGCCCTCGGTCGCCTCGACCAGCAGGCCCAGGTCGAAGCCGGCGGGGTCCCGGCCGCGCTTGGACAGGTGGATCTCCAGGATCTTGCGGCGCTCCTCGCTGTTGGGCAGGTCGACGAAGAAGATCTCGTCGAGACGCCCCTTGCGCAGCAGCTCCGGCGGCAGCTGCGAGATGTTGTTGGCGGTCGCCAGCACGAACACGGGCTTCTGCTTCTCGCTCAGCCAGGTCAGGAACGTGCTCATCACCCGCGCCGTCGTGCCGCCGTCGGTGTTGGCCGAGCCCTGCGAGCCGGCGAACGCCTTGTCGATCTCGTCCGCCCAGAGCACCACCGGAGCGATGCTCTCGGCGACGCTGATCGCCCGGCGGATGTTCTCCTCGCTGGAGCCCACCAGGCTGCTGAACATCCGCCCCATGTCAAACCGCAGCAGCGGCATATTCCACATCTGGGAAACCGCCTTGGCGCACAGGCTCTTGCCGCAACCCTGCACACCCACCAGCAGCACCCCCTTGGGCGCCGGCAACCCGAACTGCCGCGCCCGGTCGGTAAAGGCCAGCGCCCGCTTGCCCAGCCACTCCTTGAGCATGTCGAGCCCGCCGATGTCGGCCATCCGCGTCGGCGAATCGTAGTACTCCAGCAGGCCGCTCTTGCGGATGATCTGCTGCTTTTCCGAAAAGACCACCGAGATGTCGTCCGCGTCGAGCTTGCCGTCCTGAACGATCGTCTTGGCAAAGACGTTCTCCGCCTCCTGCAAGGTCAGCCCCAGTGCAGCCTGCACCAGCCGCTCGCGGTCGGCGTCCGGCAGGTGGATGTCAACCCTGGCGTGCTCGCTCAGGTCGGTGCAGATCCGCGTGAGCAGCGTCCCGATGTCCGCCGCGTCCGGCAGCGGGTAGTCCAGCACCGACACGTCCTTTTCCAGCTCGGGAGCGATGTCCATCACCGGCGCCGTGATGATCAGGGTCTTGTAACTGTCGCTCAGGGCCATCGCCACCTCGCGCAGCTTGCGGACGACCGCCACGTTGGCGTCGCGGGCCCGCATGAACGGGTGGAAATCCTTGAACAGGTAGATGGCCGGCTCCTTGTGCTCGATCACCGTGTCGAGCGCCTCGACCGGGTCGGACATCCCCTTGCCCGCGGCCTTGTTTGCCCCCGACTTGTGCAGCCCCGTGGTAACCGACCAGCAGATCAGCTCCTTGTTCCGCTTGGCGGCGATCTCGCGCAGGTGCCGCTCGACGCGCCCCTCCTCCCACGTGATCACGTAGATGATCGGGTAGCGGGCCCGGATCAGGACCGAGAGTTCATCCCCGCTGCGCGTCCGTTTCGCCTTCTTTTCGGTCTGTTGCACATCGCTGGTCATGGTCACCCTCGCTGCCGCTTGCCTCGCGGGCCGCGCACCGCCGCGCGATGCCCGCCCACTCCGGAGCCAGTGCCGCCGCCACCTCCAGAAGGTCCGGCGGCAGGTCGTGGAAATAGACCCGCCCGTCGGCGCCGATCGTGATCGTCACCTCCGGAGTGCCGGCTGCTTCATTCGGGGCCATCGCCGTCGACCCTCCAGTCCAGGCCCGATGCGGCCAGGCAGCGCCGCGCCGCCCGGATCTCGTCCCGCCCCGCCAGCCGCCCGAGCGACGGATCGCTCACCGCCTGCCAGCAGGGCACATAACTGCTCACCAGGTCGAACCTTATGCCGGGCAGGTTCCCGTCCAGCCACCGCACCATCGGCCCCAGGCAGCACTCCACATGCCCCGGCACCAGCAGGTACCGCAGCCGCGCTGCGCCCCGCCCCGCCAGGACCCGCACGTTGTTCGTCACCACCTCGACGTACCGCTCGACGCCCGCAAGGGCCCGGGCGCAGTCGTCGTTGCCGTACTTGAGGTTCGCCAGGTACACCGCCACCACGCCGTCGAGCAGGTCGATCACCTCGGGCGAAAAGTAGAGATTGGTATCCAGTACGATCGGTAGCGGCGTCTCGGCCGCGGCCCCGACCGACAGGATCGTGTGGGGGTGGAGGCTCGGCTCGCCGCCAAGCAGGTCGATCGTGCGGACGCCACTTGTGACGGCCGCACTTAGTTCTGCCGCCAGCAGCGCCGGTTCGACCGGCCAGCCGAGCGACGGCTCGAAGCCCTCCGGCGCGGTGTTGCAGAACCGGCAGCGCAGGTTGCAGCCGCCGAAATAGACGCGCAAGGCCGGCACCAGGTCGGCGTCTTCTACGTAGCTGACGTACTGCCGCTGACACCAGGTCTCGCCGCCCAGGCGGCAGGGTGTCGGCTCGCCGGCCAGGCGATTTGCGCCGCATCGCCGTCCGCACAACGTGCAACGGGTCAGCAGGCCGCGGGCAAGGTCAATGCGCTTACGCAAGGTATCTGGCCCCGGACGGGGCCGGCAAGCGAAGCTGGATGCGACGTCCGTCTCAGTGGGCATGGTGGCTTGCTACCGCTACCGTCCACAGCCGGCGACGCGCCGTTCGCCGACCCTTGACACACACCCGCGGCCGCTGACACGATTCTAACGCGCAAGCCCTTATCAATCCAGAGTTTTTCTATTCCACATCTTTCATGAGCCAGTCGGCCACCTGCTGGGCCTTGGGTTCGAAGTCGAACTCGCCCAGGCGGGTCTTGTGCACCCACTTGCACTCGGGCCAGTACTTGGCGTGGGGCTCGCCGCCGAGGATACCGCACATGTAGTAGCGGAAGACCACCTTGCGGCCGTCGACGTCGAACTCAAAGGGGGGCTGGCCGACGAAGATCTCGACCTGGACCCCCAGTTGCTCCCGCGCGCAGCGGCGAACGGTGATCTCCGGCGAGTCGCCGGACTCGACCGGTCCGCCTGGAAACGTCCAGACCCCCGGATGGGGGTCCTGCTCGCGGGTCCGCACGATGAGCACGTCGTCGACCCGTTCGAGGACTGCCCGCGCGTCCATCGGCGATTGCTGCGCCGGTGTTGCCATTTGCTGTCTTCCTTCCTTTAAGCGACATCCCCCACCCGCGGCACCGCGACTACCGGACGGCCAGCAACTGCAGATCGCCCCCGGCCGCCAGCAAGCCCGATTCCTTCCGCAGGCGATGTTCCATCTCCAGCAGCCGCGCGTACCCTTGGTCCGTCTGCCCGAACTCCTGCAGGGCCTGCGAGCCGAGCAGGGCCCAGCAGATCGCGCCCGGCCACTGATGCACAATTCTCCAACCCGCACTGTCCAGGATCAACCGCAACTCCGACGGCTCGAACAGCCGGATCGGCACGTCCGGCTCGCCCGTCGGCGACGACCGGCCCTGCACGAACGCCCCATAAATATCGTCCAGCGTCCGCCCCCGCCGGCCGCTGCGAATTCCCCCGAATCGCGATTCGACATCCAGGAACAGCATGCCGCCCGGCCGCGTCAGGTCGTAAAAGCCCCGCACCGCCTGCTCGGCATCCTCGCAGTAGCTCAGCACGTCGCCGATGGCCAGCACCAGGTCGAACTCCCGCCCGGCGAGGACGTCCAGGTCGCAGATATCCGCCTTGACGAGCTGGACCTTGTTCTTAACTCCTGTCTTTGCAAGATATTCCGACGCGAGCCGCAACATGCCCGCCGAGATGTCGACGATGCACACCTCGTGCCCCTGCCGCGCCAGCGGGCTGGCGTACAGCCCTCCGCCGCCGCCGGCGTCGAGGATCCGCCACGGCCGCTCGCCCAGCGGCAGGTTTGCGATCACATCGAGGATCACCGACCGACTCAGCCGACTCGAGACCATCCCCAGCTTGCGCTCCACGTACTGAGAAGCGTCGTCGTAAAATCGTTCAATTGGGGATCTCTCAGTCATATGTCCGATACTCCCAATGCAGGTTTATACAAGGAGACAGGCAGGTCTCGGGCTGCACTGGTGCGCTCGAAGCATCCGCCGCCATATACCGATCATGAGAACTCCTACAGTACAACTTCTGGACCAGTGGCTCAAGGTCCACCTGCGCGACCTGCGGCAGTGGACCGACCCGCCGACCGGGCGGGTCTTCGACCCGTACGAATCGCATCAGCACGGCCAGGTCCTGCCCGCCGAGTCGTACAGCCCGGCCACCGCCCTGGTCGCGGCCGCGGCGGCCGCCCGCCGGGGCGACACGGCGGCCACACCACTGCTGTCAGGATATTCTAGCCGCGTCCGGCACCTGCTCGCCGAGGACCGGACCCCGGCGTTTACGGCGCTGTTCCTGCAGTACTTCGGGCTGCTGGGGCTTGCGGACCTCAAAGCGGTGGCTGACAGGCCCGAACCACCGATCTCGCCGGAGGAGGTCGATTCGCTGCAGCAGACGCTGTGTACATATCGCGACCGGCTCGACCCGCCGATCAACGCCAACTGCGCCGCGATGCAGGTCGGAGTCGAGATCCTGAAGTTCGTCCACGCCGGCCAGGCCGACTGGACCCGCTGCCGCGACCGGCTGGACCTGCTGGCCAGCCAACAGACCGACAGCGGCTTTATCAACGATGATCTAGCTGGCCCGGGCGTGCCGGTCGCCTACCACATGTTCTGCATGTATCTGCTGCTGGCGGCACTGACGCGTGCGGCCGGCCCCGATGCCGCCGAGCGGATCGGTTCCTCGCCAGAGGCGACAGCGGCGGTAGAGGCGACTGGGCAGATCGCGCTTCGGGGCTACCCCTGGCTGGGCCTGCTGCTGGCCAACGACGGGATGGTCGCCCAGTACGGGCGCAGCCGATACCACGCATTCTCGCAGGCGACGGGGGCGTTTCTGCTGGCGGCGGCGGGGATCGAGCCGGAGGATGCGTCGGTGCGGCGGTACGTCGGCTGGATGGATCGCCACCGGGGCCCCGGCGAGCCGGGCGAAGGCGGCGGGGTGCTGGCGGTGACGCCGAATCTCTGCCCGCCGGGCCTGCGGGTGGGGTTCGAGCCGTATGCGACGGTCACGTGTTACAATAACCTGGCGATGGCGATCCTGGCGGGCGCGATGGCGCTGTGGACGGGCGAGATGCCGCCACTGCCGCTGGCGGCCGAGGCCCGCCGGGCGTTCTTCCACGCCGCCCGGGCCCGCGGCAGTCACCTCGACGCCCGTGCGGGGCTGGCGTGCCTGCGCAGCCGGGTGGGCTTTGCGCTGGTGAACCTGCTCAACGACCCGCGTGGGCACGTGCCGGCCGGCAGCCTGATGCACCTGCGGCTGGGCGACGACCTGCACGAAAAGGCGGTCGCCCCGCCGTTCTGGGCGGACCCGCGGATGTGCGCCGATATGCCGGCCGCGTCTACGTGGGAAGGCCCGCTGATCTGCGACGCCCCGCAACAGGCCCGCGGCGCGGACTGCCCGCCGCCGCTGGTGATGACGGGCCAGACGCTGGAGTGTCAAAGCACGGCCTCGTCGATCGTGCTGCGGGGCTCGGCCCCGGCTGGCGACTGGACGCGCACCGTCACGCTGGAAGCGACGGCCATGACGATCGCCTGGCGGATCGAACCGCAGGCGGGCGGCAAGGCACTGCTGGCGGTGGCGCCCTGCCTGCTGTGGGACGGCGCGACCTCGACACAGCTGCGCTTCGACGGGCCGGTGGTCGAGGCGCGGCGGCTGGGGCAGACC